>DASRCS010000085.1:0-31729 GCA_035652995.1 Pyrinomonadaceae bacterium | reverse complement strand
CGTGCTGATGCAATACTTCGGCTACCTGCGCCGCAACCCGAACGAAGGGCCGGACACGAACTTCTCCGGCTACGACTTCTGGCTCGCGAAGCTGAATCAATTCAACGGCGACTTCACCCAGGCCGAGATGGTCAAGGCTTTCATCGAGTCAGCCGAGTACCGCGCGCGCTTCGGCCATCGTTGATTGTCGTTCGCGGCCCGGCGTTGCGGATGCGAATCCCTCGAACCTCCGAAGGTGAGGTGAGCGGGGGAGGGCGGCTGAGGCTAACGGGGAGAAGCCTCAGCCGCCCTTCTTTCGTGCCGGAAGAACAGAACTTCTTTCGTGCCGGTAGAACGGAATCGCGTTCGCCTGCGCGCCGCATGAAACTCGGCGCGCACACTCTGGTCGCGAGTTCAAACAAACTCGACGAACCGCGGGAACCCGAAATCGAGTTCGCCCCGAATTCGCGAAGCATTTCCCTGAGTCCGCAAAGCGCGAAGCATTCACGGGGACGGACTCCGCAAAGCATCCTCTCGAAAAAGAGGTTGACATCAAGTGTGAGACAATCCTATACTGCGCGCAAGTTGAAAATGGATTTCATTTTCAACTTGCGCGATTCAGTGAGAACGCACAAATGAAAGAGCCTGCGACGCGCCAACGCCGCAGGCTCCGAAGTGCAGAACCAGCCCGGCTCTCTAATTCCGAGTGGTGTGCGGCAAGCATCTTAACACGCCTCCGCTCCTTCGTTCCCATCTTCCATCCGAGAGTGGATGCGTGAAAGGAAGCTTCGCAATGTCCGCCCAGCCGAATTCATCCCTTAGCCCCGGCAGAAAATTTTTCCCAGGAGCTTTGAGACTGCCGCTCGCAACGCTTGCGCTGCTCGTGTCCGCGACGGCGCTCGCCGCGCAAACCTCTCAGCCGCCGCCCGCGCAGCCGCAACAGCAGGGCGAGGTCGAGCAGTTGCGCGGCGAGGTTCGGCAACTCAAGGACGAGATTGAGCGCCTGCGCGCGCTCGTGGAGAAGAACGGCGAGGCGAAGTCTGCCGCGGGACGGAACGACGAAGCCGGACAGAACGCGGAGCAAAGCACGGAGGCCAACGCACAGCCGCCCGCACAGCGGAAGACGCCAGCGGGAGCGCCGCAGTCAACGGCTGCGCCGGAGAGTCCGCGTCTCGCCGTCGCGTCGAAGGCGGAGGGCGGCGACCTCGCGGGCGCGGGCAATCTGCTGCGCACCGACCGCATAACCATCGGCGGCTACGGCGACTTCCAGTACCGCTCGTCTTCCGTGAGCGAGCGCGCCGACGGCGGCGGCACCCCGACGTTCCAGAACTCGCGGCTCGTCCTCGGCGTCGCCGCCGTCCTCGCCGAGAAGCAGAACATCGTCTTCAACTCGGAGATCGAGTACGAGTTCGGCTCGCGCGAGGTTGACGTGGAGCAGGCTTACGTCGAGTGGAAGGTGCGCCCGGAGTTCGCCTTCCGCGGCGGCATCATCGTCCCCGCGCTGGGCCGCTTCAACACGTACCACGACTCGTACCTGAACCTGACGACCGTCCGCCCGCTCACAAATCAGTTCATCGTGCCTTCGGCCTACCGCGACGCAGGCGTCGGCGTCCGCGGGCGTTTCAAACGCCCGCGCCGGATGAAGCTCAGTTACGAACTCGACCTCGTCAACGGGATGCAGGGCACGAACGACGACGACGAGCCGACGCCCTTCTCGCGTCTCGTCGGCCAGTCGTCGGCGGCGGAGCCGGGCGGCATCGCGTTTCAGGACGCGAACCGCAACAAGGCCGTCGTCGCGCGCGTCGGGCTTTCGCCGCTCAAGGGGTTCGAGTTCGGAACGTCTCTCTACAACGGCCGCTTCAACAAGGCGGACGAAGCGCCGCAGTCCGCGACCATCTTCTTCTTCGACGCCTCATACCGCCGCGGGCCGCTCTCGATTAACGGCGAGTACGGGCGCTCGAACATCGTCGGCGGTGGCATCGCGCGCCGCAGTCCCGCGCCGCCCGCGATTGACCCGAACGACCCCGCCACGGTCACCGCGCTCGCCGAGTTCGTCGCCGAAAGAAGCCCCGGACAAGACGGCTTCTACGTCGAGGGCGCTTACCAGTTCCGACCGCGCTTCGTCGCCGAGCACTTCGACGAGGGCGGCTACGTCGCGCCCGTCGTGCGCTACGAAGTCGTGCGCTTGGATCGCACGCTCCCGAATTTCTACCTGAACCGCTCGCGCGCGACGCTGGGGCTGAACGTCGCGCCCTCTTCGTCGGTCATCTTCAAGTTCGACTACCTGTTCAATCACACGTTCGGCCCAGTGCCGCGCGTCCCGGCGGGCGTCGGCGGCCCGCAGTTCGGCGTCAGCCCGCTGCCGCACCTCGACTACGGTCGCAACGGCTTCACAGGCTCGGTCGCATACGTCTTTTGAGGAGCAGGGAAGTGAAGACGCAGAGAGTCAAAGCGTTCGCTGCCGCAGCGTTCGCCGCCGCGTTCGGGTTCGCCGGTTTCGTCGAGCCGGCCTTCCTCGCGCCTCGCGCCGAGGCGAAGCCCGCGTTCATGGATCGCTACGACCGCGACGCGTTCTCGAAGACGGAGCTGCGCGGCAGGTGCACCGTCTGCCACGTCGGCCACGGCGGCGGCGAGCGCAACGACTTCGGCGAGGCGTTCGAGGACGCGGGCTTCCGCATCACTCCGCGCCTGCGCGAGAAGTTCCCCGCCGTCTTCGAGCAGAGGCCGCGCGACGCCCGACCCGCGCAGCCGTGAATTCGCGCGGGCGGCGAAGCGCTTGATGCGCGTCGGCGCGAGAGGGTAGGATGAAACCACGCTGAAAATCCGTGAAGCGAATTTAGAATGGCGTGCAAGGTCGTAGCGGTCGGAGGCTTTTCGTCGGAGGTCGGCAAGACGACGCTCGTGTGTGAGCTTCTGCGCCGGCTGCCCGGCTGGGAGGCCGTCAAGGTGACGCGCGGGCATTACCGCTCGTGCGGCAAAGACCCACACGCCTGCTGCGTCAGCAATCTTTTGAGCGACGAGCCGCTCGTCCGCTCTGGCCGCGCCGAGACTTACGCGCCGGGCAAGGACACGGGCCGCTACTGGGACGCGGGCGCGTCGAACGTCCATTGGGTCATCGTCACAGACAAGCAAGTCGGCGACGGCGTCCGCCTCGCGCTCGAAAGGGTGAGCGCGCCGGGCGTGATCGTCGAGGGCAACAGCTTTCTCGATTTCGTCGAGCCGGGCTTCGCCTTGATGGTCGCGCGCGCGTCGGGCGGGAAGATCAAGCCCTCGGCGCGGCGCGCGTTGCGTAAAAGCTCGGCGCTGTACCTCTCGGACGAATCGGACCCGTCGGTCGAAGCGTGGAGCGTTGCGGACGCGCGCGAACGCCTCGCGCCGTGGCTGCGCGACGCCGACAGGCGGCTTATCGAATCGCTCCCCGTTTACACGCGCGAAGATTTGCCGCGCCTCGCCGCGCACGTCCGCGCTTCCGTGCTCGACGCGAGTCAGGCGACGGCGCTGCACGCGTGAGTAGGTCAGATGGCGAGCAAGGAGGGTAAACGCGACTTGGCTGACGATTCATCAACCGCCGCCTCGACGACCGCGCCGCGCGAGACGGGCGCGGGCACGGCGACGACGCACGACGTGAAGAGTGCGTCGCACGCGTCGGGCGGGCGCGGCCTGGGGACGCTCGACGCGTTGTTGGAGGAGTGCGGGCGTCTGCACGGGCACATGTGCGCCGGCCAACTGCTCGGCGCGCGGATGGCCGTCGTCGGCTGTCGCGAGGTCGGCATCGAAGACCCGCGCGGGGCCGACCGGAAGAAGCTGGTCGTCTGGGTCGAGATTGACCGCTGCATGGCCGACGCGGTCGGCGCGGTGACGGGCGTGCGGCTCGGCAAGCGCAGCCTCAAATATTTCGACTACGGCAAGGTCGCCGCGACGTTCCTCAACACGGAGACGAATATGGCCGTGCGCGTCGTCGCGCTCGAAGAGTCGCGCGCGCTCGCCGACGCGCGCCACCTCGAAATCGAGAGCAAGAAGGAGCGGCAGTTCAAGACCTACCGCGAGGCTTCGGACGAGGAGTTGTTCAAGGTCGAGCGCGTCGCAGTCGAGTACAAAGAGACCGACGCGCCGGGCCGCCCGCTCTCGCGCGTGAGGTGCGCGCGCTGCGGCGAGGGCGTCAACGACGGTCGCGAAGTCAGGGGCGGCGACGGCCTCACGCTCTGCCGCCCGTGCGCCTCCGGCGGCTACTACCGAAGGCTCTAAGCCGATCAACAAACCGCTGCGATGAATCCGGCCCGCGTCGCCCTCACTTGATGACGAACGCCGCCTGCTGCTTCAAGCTCTTTCCCGCGACCGCGTCTCTCGCCTCGATGCTCGCCGTGTAGTCGCCCGGCGCGAGTCCCGTCAGGGTGATGAACTTCGCGAAGGTCAGGTGCGGCACGGGTTCGCTCTGCCGTTCGTCGAGTTCGTACTCGATGGGTTTCAGGGCGGGCCTGCCGCCTTTCGCGAGCGTCACCGTGACCTTGACCGAGGGCTTACCCGTAGCGGCGTCGGTCGCGGCGTTGTAGAGGTCGAAGAAGATTATCAGGTTGTCGGAGGCCGTGAAGGCGCGGCTCGGCAGCGGGCTGATGAGCGCGCCGCCGTGGCTGAGCACGTCACCCGACGCGAGCATTCCAGTCGAGCGCGCCGCTTCGACGTGGCGGCTCAGCACCGCGTCGGTCATCGAAAATTCCGCGCCCGCTTCCGGCAGCACGAGCCTCTGCCTGCGCGCCGCCGTCCTGCCCGAAAGCTTGTCGCGCACGACCATGTCAACGTCGTAAGTGCCCGGCGCGAGTTCCATGTCCTGACGGTAGAAGACGTTGTTGTTGAGAATTGACTGGTACTGCGCTTCGTTCAGGAGCACGTCGAAGCTTCCGCCGAGCCGCGAGACGACCGAGTCCTTGCCCTCGCGGACGACGACTAGCACGTCGAGCTGCATCCGCTGCTTGCCGTCCTTCGGCTCGAACTTCACGGCGTCGTGCGGGACTTCGAGCGCGAGCGGGACGACGTAGCCGCCCTCGCGCCCGCGGAACGGACTGATCTCGACGAAGAGCGGGAGCGACGAACTCGCCTCCGGCGCGTTGACGCTCGCCAAGAGCTTCCGCTCTTCGGGCGAGAGCGGCACGACCTGGTCGGGCGCGATGGCGTAGTAGCCAGGGCGCGTGATGACCTGCGCGTCGGGCCAGCTCACTTCGATCTTGAGCTTGCGGAAAGAGCCGTCGAAGTTCGCGTCCGTGCTCTGGTAGGCGAGCGTGTAGCGCGCGCGAATCTCGCCGTCAATGCGCGCGAGTCCCCGCGCGATGTCGTTCGTGTCCTTGATGAACTTGCCGCCCGTGTCGCCGGAGATTCGGTAGAGTATGTCGTGCTCGCGGTTCAGCCCCTCGTAGCGGTAGTAGTCGAACTCGTCCTCGCCGCCTTCGGCGTGCGTCCTCGACTCCGTCCTGCCGCTTAAGACCGAGATGCCTTGCAGCGGCGATGGCGGCGCGTAGGAGCCGGACTGCGGCGCGCTCGCCTTCAGCCCCGCCGAGTCAATGACGTAGATGGCAACGTCGGCGCGGTTGGCGATGTCAATCATGCTCTGCACCTGCCAGTCGAGCGCTTCGGGCGCGACGAAGCCTTGCGAGAAGAGGACGAGCGTCTTCTTGCCGGGGATGGTGCGCTGCGCCTCGCAGATGGCCGCGAGCGCGGCGAGGATGGGCCGCGACTGTTGCAGGCCGAGCACGCCGCGGAGCCGGAGGTACTGTTGCAGCACGCGCGCGGCGGTCATGGCGGCGGCCATCGCAGAGCCGTTGGCCCCCTGACTCGCCGACTGCGGCGAGTCCACGGAGTCCGCGCCGTTCGACGCCTCGCGCAGCTTCGCGATGTTCTCCTCGATGTCGCGCTGCTCGAAACCTTTTGAAGAGGTCGAGGCGGCTGCCGCCCTGTCAACCGCCGCGATCAACTTGTCCTTGTCGCGCGTGAAGGGCTGGAGCAGTTGCAGTCCGCCGGTGACGGCGAAGAGCGCGACGGTGTCTGTGTCCGCGACCTGCTCGCGTATGTACTTGACCATCCCGTCGCGCACGCGCTTCATGTTCGAGGGGTCTGTGTTCAGCCCGTCGAGCACGAGCGAGATGATGTTCCTCGGCATCCCGGCCCGCGCTCGCGGCGTTGTGGTCGAGGAGTTCGCGGGCTGCGTCGAATCACTTCCCGCCGACGCGCCGCTCGCCCTGCCGCCCGCGAGCGGCGGGTTGAAGAACTCGACCTTCTGCCGCACGCCGTTCTCGAAGACGGTGAAGTCTTCGGCCTTGAGGTCGTTGACGTAGTTGCCGTGCTTGTCCTTGACCGACACGTCAACGTTGACGAGGTGCGAGCCGACGCGCACGACATCCTCTTCGTCGGCCTTCTGCTGCGGCTTGCCCTGCTGAGCCTGCGGGCGCACAGCGCCGAAGGCGAGAGAGAGCATGGCGAGCAGGCGCAGCGGCAGGCCCGCGCGACGCAGGCGACGCGAAAAGTTTTCGGCGGACATCCTACACCTCCGTGCGGTCGGACGAGTTCGTTCGGCGGATCGCCTCTCGACAAAGCGGGCGAGGGAAGTACAGTATAGCCCCCGCGAAGATTTTGACGAACGCCGCGGCGCACCGCACAAGCTCGACTTCGGCGGTCGCGGCGAAGAGTCGCACGGCTGCTTCCGGCGGATCAACGAATGGGTGACGCAGTTAAGAGAACTCTGGCCCTCTCACTCCTTCTGACCTTCGCGCTCGCCTACCTCGCGGCGACTTTGTCCGCGGGCGGTCGCGCGCAAGGCCGCGCCGCCGACGCGCTGTCGAAGTGGCGTCCGACGCGCGACTACTCCGGCGCGGCTTACGTCGGCGCTGCCGCGTGCGCCGAGTGCCACGCGAAGGAGGCGCGCGCGCAAGGCTCGACGCCGATGGGCCACGCCTCGGAGCGCCCGGCGGACTGCGAGGTGTTGAAGACGCGCGCGCCGCTCGCCTTCCGCAACGGCCCGTACACGTATCGAATCACGCGCGACGGCCAAGGCGTCAACTACTCGGTCGGCGACGGCGCGGGCGCGATCAACGAACCCGTGCTCTTCTGCTTCGGCGAGGGCGTGGCGGGGCAGACCTACATCTTCCGTCACGGCGGCGCGTACTACGAAAGCCGCGTCAGCTACTTTCAATCAATCCAGAATCTCGACATCACGATCCAACATCCGCGCGGCGTCCCTTCGTCGCTCGAAGACGCCTTGGGCCGCCCGATGAGCGCCGAGGCGGCGCAAGGCTGTTTCAACTGCCACACGACGCCCGCGCCGGGCGGCGCGCGCAGTCAGTTGGAGCAGGCCGCGGCGGGCGTCAGTTGCGAAGCCTGCCACGGCCCCGGCGCGCGGCACGTCGCGGCGGCGCGCGCGAAGGACTTGAGAGACCCGCAAATCTTCAACCCCGCCGGACTCGACGCGCTCGAACTCTCGCAGGAGTTCTGCGGCGCGTGCCACGAGGGCTTCGACGAAGTGATGTCTTTAGAAGATCAGGGCGGCGCGGCCAACATACGCTTCCAGCCCTACCGAATCTACAACAGCCCCGGCCACCTGATTGACGACAAGCGCATGGGCTGCACGGCCTGCCACGACCCTCACGACCAGTTGCAACACGACGAAGCCTTCTACGACTCGAAGTGTCTCGCCTGTCACCTTTCAAACGCCAAAGAGCCGAAGACCGACGCGCGCTCCGCCCCGGCGTGCCCCGTCTCGACGAAGCAGTGCGCCTCGTGCCACATGCCGAAGGTCGAGCTGCCGGAGATGCACTACAAATTCACAGACCACTGGATTCGCGTCGTCAAGCCGGGCGCGCCCGTGCCGAGGTGAAGAGAAGCTTTCAGCGCTCAGCTTTTTACTGACCGCTGACAGCTTTCACTTGAGCGTGAGCTTGCCGCGAAGCTCGATCTGGTCGGACGAGCGACCGACGAGGATGTCGAAGTCGCCGGGGTCTGCGCGCCACTGCTTCGAGTCGGGGTCGTAGTAGGAGAACGAGCGGCGGTCGAGCGCGACCGTCACTCGGCGCGACTCGCCGGGGCGGAGCGTGACTTTCGAGAAGCCTTTCAACTCCTTCGCGGGCCGCGGCACGCGCGAGTGCGTGTCGCCGACATAAACTTCGGCCACGTCCGCGCCCTCGCGCCCGCCCGTGTTCTTCACGTCGAACGAGACTTCGTAGAGCGCGCCCGTCGAGGCGTTCGCCGCTGGCCGCACGGTCAGGTTCGAGTACTTGAAGGTCGTGTACGAGAGTCCGTAGCCGAACGGGAAGAGCGGCTTCGTGTTGTTCTTCTCGTAGCCGCGGTAGCCGACGAAGACGCCCTCTTTGTAAACGACGCGCTTCGTGCCGTCGGGGGGGTAGTAGCTGTCGTGGACTGGGTTGTCTTCCCAACGTCGCTCGAAGGTGACGGGCAGGCGGCCCGAAGGATTCACTTCGCCGGAGAGAATTTCCGCGAGCGCCGTCCCGCCCTCCTGTCCGGGATACCATGCTTCGATGAGCGCGGGCACGCGATCAATCCAGCCGTTCATGTCAACGCCGCCGCCCGACGTGACGACGACGATTGTGTTCTTGTTCGCCGCGGCCATCTCGGAGATCAGATCGTCCTGTCCGGGCGGGAGGCCGAACGTCCTGTCCGCGCCCTCGCTCTCGGTCTCGGGGCCGAAGCCCGCGCAGACGACGACCGCGTCCGCACTCGCGGCCATGCGCTTCGCCTCGGCGTCAACGGCAGCGCCGCGGCGCACGATTCCGAACCTGACCTTCCCGCCGAGCCAGCCCGAACGCCCGTGCTGTTCGAGCACGACCTTGTGCGGCGCGGCGTCGAGTTGAAGCGTCGCGTCGGCGGTGAGCGCGCGCGAGACAGTCCAGTTGTCAAAGACGAGTTTGTCGTCAACGTAGAGACGATTGTATCCGCCGTCTTCGCCCGTTGACTGGACGAAGATGTCGTAAGCGCCCGCCGACTGCGGCGTGTAGTAGCCCGCCCAGCGCTCGGCGGTCGTGCCCGCGGGGAAGGACGCGCCCGCGCCGGGGCCGTAGTTGACATGCTGCTCGTTGCGCGTGACGACGGGCGCGCCCTGCATCTCTTCGGTCTTGAAGTATTCGGCGGTCAGTCCGGGCTGACCGTTCGAGGCGGCGGTCGTGAAGTTCGTCGCCTCGGCCATTTCGCTCAACGACGGAATCCCGCGCTCGTAAAGGACATTGACCGAAGGGCCGAGCTTGTTGCTCAGACCTTCGAGGAAGCTCACCGCCACGAACGGCTGCACGGCGGCGCTGCCTCCGCCGACGGGGACAGCCGGGTAGGCGTCGGGGCCGACGACGAGAATGGTTTTCGTCTTCGACCTGTCGAGCGGGAGGAGGTTGCCGTCGTTCTTCAGAAGCACCATCCCTTCGCGCGCGGCCTGCAAGGCGACCTGCCGGCCCTGCTGGTTGAAGCGCGGGATGGACGCGTCCGCCTGGTCGCGGTCGAGCCAGCCGAAGCGTATCGCCGTGCGGAGTATCCGCCGCACGTGCTCGTCAATCGTGGCCTGCGAGACCTTGCCCTGTTGCACGGCGGGCAGCAGCGTCTTGCGGTTCATGAAGAAACCCGCGGGCATCTCAAGGTCTTGACCGCCGTTGGCCGCGGCGACGCCGTCGTAGGTCGCGAACCAGTCGGACATGATGAGGCCGTCGAAGTCCCACTCGCCCTTCGCAACGTCGGTCAGCGTGTGGTGGTTCTGCGAGGCGTGCTCGCCGTTAACCAAATTGTACGAGTCCATGATCGCGCCGACGTGGGCCTCGCGCACCGCGGCCTCGAACGTCGGCATGTAAATCTCGTGCATCGTGCGCTCGTCAATCACCGAGTCGGTGTTGTGGCGGTCGAACTCCGAGTTGTTGCCCATGTAGTGCTTGATCGTCGCCGAGACGCCCTGCGACTGCATGCCGCGGATGTAGCCGACCGCCGTGCGCGAGGCGAGGAAGGGGTCTTCGCCGAAGTATTCAAAATTGCGACCGTTCATCGGCGCGCGGTAGATGTTCACGCCGGGGCCGAGCATGAAGTGGACGCCCTTGGCGCGCGCGTCCCTCCCGATTTCCGTGCCGACGCGCTCGGCCAGTTGCGGGTTCCACGTCGCCGCGAGCGAGACGCCGCCCGCCATCGCCGTGGCCGGGCCGTAGTTGCGAACGCCGAGCGGGCCGTCGGCCATCTTCAGACGCGGGAGGCCGAGGCGCGGCACGTCGCGCACGAAGAAGCCGTCAACGCCGCCGAGCATGTCAATCTTCTCTTCGAGCGTCATCTTCGCGAGTATCGCCTCGACGCGGCGGTCAACGTCCGCCTGCGACGGCGGCGCGGCGGTCTGCGCGAGCGACGGCGCGAAGCTGTTGACGAGGAGCGATAAAATAGCGACGGATGTACACAGGGTTCTTCTCATTGCCTTCACCTTCTCAAAATAGGTCATCAAACTGCGCGCGGGCCGGCGGTTCAGAACCGCGAGCGGAAGCCTCGCGGGTAGTGTTGAGAATGTCATCTACCTTCGCGTCCTCTACGCCATCTCCAGCGCCTTTGCGGTTAAGTCAGACTCGCTTAACCGCAAAGGCGCTAAGTAGTCGCGAAGGGCGCAAGGAAATACCCGCGAGGCTTCCGCTCGCGGTATTGTATCTGTCGCGCTCGGCGCGGAACGGTCAAGCATTCCATCACTGCTGCCGCAGGGCCGGCATCGGTATCGGAATGGTGTAGGTTGCGGCACCGACGCCGACGCCGCCCTCGCACGTGTTCGGGGGCGTCGTGCAGATGCTGCGCGTGCCCTGACACTCCGCGGCCCAGAACATGAAGCCGAGCATCCCGTTCGTCGTCCCCGCCTTGGTCTGCACGGTCTGCACGTAGCCGCCCGTGCTCTTCTGGAGGGAACTGCCGAAGTTGACGCACTCGGGCGCGGCGCGATTCCCCGTTACGACGTAGAGGCTGCCGGCGAACTTGGCCGCGGCGAGTGACACGATGGGCGGATTGTACTGCGGCTTGCCGTCGATGTGCTCCTGCCAGTTCGACTCGGCGTCGGTGGCGCTCGTCGGTTGCTTGCTCGGAACCATCGCGTTGGCGTAGTCGAGCACGGGCGACGAAGGGTTGAGCCAGTCGGACGTGGCCTTGCGGCAGAGCGCGATGAGGTAGCGGTCTCCGGCGGCGAGGTCGATGGTGAGGCGCGCGGCGTGGTTCGTGCCCGTCGCGTCGTAAGGCAGTTGCGAGCGGTAGGCGTCAATGAAGGCTTGCAGCCCCGTCAGGTTCGGACTCGTGTTCTCCTCGTAGTCGATCTCGATGCCGACGCCGAGCGACTTCGCCACCTCGGCGGCGTTCAGACCCAACTGCGTCGGGTTGGTCGAGAGCGCCTGGTTCCAGGCGTCAACGTATGTGATGCCGCCGATTGAGAGCATGACGCGGACGTTGCGGCTCTTGAAGTAGTTGACCACGTCGGCGGTCATCCCGCGCGGCACGCCGTTTAAGGTCTGCGCGTCGGTCGTCTTGTTGAGCAGCTTCAGAGGTTGGACGAAGCTGAGCACGACGAGATTGACCGACGGCAAGCCCGTGCCGTCGGCGCGGTCTATGAGCCAGTGGTTCTTCACGTCGAAGTCGGTCATGTCGCGGACGCTGCCCCAGGTGCAGTAGTCGTTGCCGCAGTGCCACGCGCCGTAAACCGAGATCGGCGTGGCGTGCGCCGCGCCGGCGTGGAAGACCACCACGAGGACGAGCAGAAACAGAATCCTTCTCAACATACTTCCTCCCTTCCTTGTCGCGCCCGCCGTGTGTCCGGGCGGCGAACTTCGGCGGCGCGCGGGGTGGCCGCGTCGCCCTTTTGAGGTTCTCGCCGGCGCGCGTGCCTTAACGGGGGAGTCGCGCGCGTGCGCGGGGCCGGTGACACGAATCTTCAGTAGCCGGGCTGCTTCGTCGGCGTCGCCGACAGGGCCTTGACTCGCGCCTTCCACTCGGCGGGCGTCGTCTGTTTGAGAGACGGCAACTCGGCGGCGGCGACGACGAGCGTGCGGACGCCCTGTGTGACGGCGAACTCGACCGCGGCCTTCGGCCTGGCGGCATCCTGGAGCGCGGCGAGCCTCGAAGCGCTCCACTCCGCGCCCGGCGCGACGCCGCCCGTCAGGTACGCGAGCGCCTCGGAGCCTATCGCGCCGATCCGCGAGAGGTCTGCGGCGAGCGGCCTCGCCTCTGAGAGCGCGGGCGAGCGGTCAATCAGCGCGTCCAACTGCGGCCCGGCGTCGCGCCACCCGGCGAGCGTCTCCTGCAACTCGCGCGAGCGCGCGGCGAAGTGCGGCGCGTCCGAGAGCAGGCCGTCAACGTCGCGGGCGAAGTCGCGCGCCGCGTCGCTGTCGGGGCGCGCGGCGTCAACGAGTCCGGTCAGAGGGCTGAGCATCGTCTGCGGGCGCACCTGATAACGCATGTACTCTTTGACCGGCTCGACCACCGACGCGAGCGTCCGAAGCGCCGCGCTGTCCTCGCCGCCCGCGAGACGCCGGAGCATCATCCGCTGATTCTTCAAATGCGTGAGTCCGAGTTCTTCGAGCTGACTGCTGACGACGGCGAGCCGCCGGTACATGTCTTCAACATCGTTCACTTCGCGCGGCGACCACAGGCGCTCGGCAATCGCGGCGGTGCGCGGCCAGATGCGCGAGTCTATCGTTTCGGGAGTCACCCACTCGCCCCACATCGTCGCCTCGCCGCCGAGGACGTGCGCGGCTTCGGCGGGCGTGAGCGTGCTGTTCGCCGGCAGAGGGTCTGCGAGGTAGTGCTGCGACGCCGGGTACATCAGGTCAATGTAGTAGCCCGCGGAGAGGATGCCGTCGTAGCCTTTGCGCGCCGCGTCGGCGAGCGACTGCGGCCCGCGCCACGACTGAATCACGACATCCTTCGGAAGGTCGGGCTGGAAAATCTCGTCCCAGCCCATCATGCGCTTGCCGTGTTTGGTGAGGATTTGCAGGAGGTGTTGATTGAAGTAGGTCTGAAGCGCGCGGTTGTCCTTGATGCCGTGCGCCTTCATGAAGGCTTGAATCTTCGGGTTCCTGTCCCACTGCTTGCCCTCGTTCTCGTCGCCGCCGATGTGCATGTAGGCGTCGGGGAAGAGCGCGGCCATCTCGCCGAGGAAGGCGTCGAGGAACTTGTAAACCTCTTCGTTCGTCGGGTCGAGCGCAGGCTCGAAGATGCCCGCGCCTCTTTCAATCTTGTAAGGCCCCGGCGCGCTCCCCAACTCCGGGTAGCCGACGAGCCAGCTCGTGCTGTGGCCGGGGATGTCGAACTCCGGGACGACGCGGATGCCGCGGTCGCGCGCGTAGGCGATGATCTCGCGCGCCTCGTCCTGCGTGTAGAAGAGTCCGTCGGAACCCACGCCCGTGAGCTTCGGAAACTTCTTGCTCTCGATGCGGAAGCCCTGATCCTCGGTCAAGTGCCAATGCAGGACGTTGAGCTTGACGGCGGCCATCGCGTCGAGGTTGCGCTTCAAGACTTCCATCGGCTCGTAGTGCCGGCCCACGTCAATCAGCAGGCCCCGCCAGCGGAAGCGCGGCGCGTCGTTGATTTGAACGGCAGGAACGTAGAAGCCTTCGCGGTCGCCTTCGAGCAGTTGCAGGAAAGTCTCAAGCCCGCGCATCGCGCCGACGACCGTCGCCGCACGCAGCACGGCCTGTCTGTCCGTGACTTCGAGCGTGTAAGTCTCGTCCTCTTCAACCGAAGGGACTGCCTGCCCCGACCCTTTGCACTCGACGACGAGCGTTGCCGTGTTCGCGTCCGGCGTCGGCTCGGTCGGCAACTCCAAAACGGTTCGGCCTTCGAGACGGCGCACGACGCGCGCGACGTAGGAGAGAAGTCGCGCGTCCGTGTACCCGCGCGTCGCGACGGCGAACGACTTTGTGATGGCGAGCCTGCCCTGTCTGAACTGCAACGACGAGGGAACGGGCATCAGGTGATGCTGCGCCTGCGGCTGCGTGTTCGGCGTCGAGTTTTGCGCGGCGGCGTTCAAAGCGAAGCACGAGAGAAGAGAGAGCAGGGCGTACAGGGTTGCTTTCATCAGTTCCTCGAAGAGACCGCGGATGATGACGACGAGGCTCGCTTCGCGTGAGCGCGCAAAGGCGCGTCCGCGGAGGCGGGCCAGGCGTAAAATGTCGTAAGAAAATTCTGCGCGAACTTGAGTTGGCGTTTAATGATTAGAACAGAGCGCGCCGCTAGTCAATCAAAATCTTTGGGCGCTAACCGAACGAAGCGAGCCGGGAGCGAGTAGGTGTGAGTGACGGAAGAGAAATTTAACAGGGATGGACAGGATGCACAGGATGGGAAGCAAATGCCTTTATCCCGTCTATCCTGTCCATCTCTGTTAATAATTCTTCCTCCGTGTCGCTGACCTGCTCGCTATCGCTCGCGGTTTCGGTTCTGCTATCCTCACGTCCCGCGTCATGAACTCGCTCAAAATCGGCATCAGCGGAGTGCGCGGCGTCGTCGGCGAGACGTTCACGCCGGAACTCGTCGTCGGCTTCGCGCAGGCCTTCGGCACGTACCTCGATGCGGGGCGCATACTCGTCTGCCGCGACGCACGCTCGTCGGGGCCGATGGCGCGCTCCGCCGTGCTCGCGGGCCTGCTCGCCGCGGGTTGCGAGGTGATTGATTTGGGCATCTGCCCGACGCCGAGCCTGCAACTCGCGGTCAGGTGGACGGGCGCGGACGGCGGCGTCTCGATCACGGCAGGGCACAACCCAGAACCCTGGAACGCCTTGAAGTTCGTGCGCCCGGACGGACTCTACCTCAACGCGACGCAGGCCGACGAACTGCTCGACATCTTCCACCAGGCCGAGTTCGCCAAGGCCACCTGGGAGCGCATCCGAAGCCGCGTCGAGGAGCGCGACGCAATCGCGCATCACCTCGAAGTCCTCGCGGGCGCGTTCGACATCGAATCAATCCGCGCGCGCCGCCTGACGGTCGCGGTTGACTGCTGCAACAGCTCCTGCTCGCTGCTTTCGCCGCGCTGGCTTCGAGAACTCGGCTGCGAAGTCCTCGCAGTCAACGACGACCCCGCCGCGCCCTTCCCGCACTCGCCGGAGCCGCGGCGACAGACGATGGCGCAACTGCGCGCGGTAGTCTGTGCCGGGCGCGCGGACATTGGGTTCGCGCACGACGCCGACGGCGAGCGGCTCGGAATCGTCACCGGAGCGGGCGAGATTCTCCCCGAAGAGGCGACGCTCGCCGCGTGCGCCGAGATTCAACTGAGCCGCGAGAGCGGCGCAGTCGGCGCGCACGACTCGACGAATGTTGCGGCCACGAACGTCCCGGCTCGCGGCGCGGTCGTCGTGACCAACGTCTCGACGAGCAGTGCCGTTGACCTCGTCGCCGCGCGTCACGGCGCGAGTGTGGTTCGCACGCCGGTCGGACAGGCTTACGTCTCCGAGGCGATGATCGAGAACCGCGCAGCCATCGGCGGCGAGGGGAGCGGCGGCGTCATCGTCCCGCGCGTGCAGCTCACGAACGACAGCGCGGCGGCGGTCGGACTCATCCTCGAACACTTGGCGCGGACGGGGCAGAGGATTTCCGAGTTGGCGGCGACGCTGCCGCAGCTAGTGATGATCAAGCACAACGTCGCGGTCGAGCCGAACCGCATCTACTCGCTCATGCAGCGCGTCTATGACGAACTCGAAAGGGAGGGCGTCGAGTACGACCAGACCGACGGCATCAAGGTCGCGCGCGAAGGCGGCTGGGTTCACGTGCGCGTCTCGAACACCGAGTCAATGATCCGCATCATCGCCGAGGCCGAGACGGAGCGGCGCGCGCAGGCACTGCTCGACTACGCGCGCGACATGATCGGCAAGTGAGCGGTTGAAGAAATTGTTTCGGCTTGGCGGTACCCGTGTCGCTTGAGAAATCAACTCCACGCACGACTCGCTTTGATAGGGAGGCTCAGAAGCCGTGAAGAATTACGCGTTCTTATCCGTGGCCGTGATCTTTCTTGTCGTTCTCGCGTCGGAGGATGGAGGCGTCGAGCTTCCGTCCGCGCTCGCCGGCGGCGTTGCCGCGTCGAGTCGGCTGAACCCTGAGCCGCTGGCGGACAAGACCGAAGCGGCTCAAAGCGCGAAGCAGTCTTCTCAAATCCTGTTCGACGACTTCAGCTACACGGACAGGAAAGAGTTGACGGGCCACGGCTGGATCGTCCGCACGGCGACGGGCTGGCCGGGCGTGCCGGGCGCGACGTGGTCGCCGGAGGGCGTCACGTTTTTGAAGGACGAGGTCGCGCCGCGCAACCGCGTGCTCCGCATGACCTCGACGACCGACGGCACGGGCGCGAACACGCGGCAGACGCAAGTGTGCCAGCGGCGAAAATTCTTCGAGGGCACATACGCCGCGCGCGTGCGCTTCACCGACTCGCCTTTGAGCGGCCCCGGCGGCGATCAACTCGTCGAGAGCTTCTACACCATCAGCCCCTTGAAAGCGCCGATGGATAAGGATTACAGCGAGCTGGATTTCGAGTATCTGCCGAACGGCGGTTGGGGCGTCGCGGGCGCGTCGCTCTACGAGACGACTTGGTACACCTTCAGCCCTGAGCCGAACTGGAAGAAGGACAACGTCTTCAACATGACGGGCGGCAGCCGCGCCGGTTGGCACACGCTCGTGACTCAAGTCGCAAGCGGCAAGGTCAAGTATTTCGTTGACGGCGTCGAGCAGGTCGAGCACACGGGGCGCTACTACCCGCGCTCGGTCATGTCAATCAACTTCAACCTCTGGTTCATCAAAGACGGCGCGGCGAAAGTCGAGGGCGCGCGCTCATACAACGAAGACATTGACTGGGTCTTCTTCGAGTCGAACTCCGCGCTCGCGCCCGCAGAGGTCGAGTCGCGCGTCGCCGCGCTCCGCCGCCGTTCAGTCAAGTTCCGCGACACCGTGCCCGCGCGGAAGCCGGCGCTTGAGTCGCCGTGCAACTTTTAGGAGTGATAAGTGATGGGTGATAAGTGATAAGAAAGGGCAACCGGATTTACTTGTCACTTATCACCCGTCACTTATCACTGAATCATGAGAGCCATACCCACACTCAAGATCAGCATCTCCGGCGTGCGCGGCGTCGTGGGCGAGTCGCTGTCGCCGACGCTTTTGACGCGTTTCGCGCAGGCGTTCGGCACATACGTCGGCCCCGGCTCAATCGTCATCGGGCGCGACACGCGCACGTCGGGCGAGATGGTGAGGCAGGCGGTCGTCGCGGGGCTGCTCTCCGCCGGGTGTCGCGTCGTTGACCTCGACGTGTGCCCCGTGCCGACCGTGCAGTTGATGGTGCGCCAGCGCGGCGCGCGCGGCGGCATCGCGATCACGGCGAGCCACAACCCCGCGGAGTGGAACGCGCTGAAGTTCGTCAACTCGTCGGGGCTGTTCCTGACGGCGGCGCAGGCGCGACAACTCCTCGACATCTACCATCAGGGCGAGTACGTGAAGGTCGTGGGCGCGGAGATGCGCTCGGTCGAAGCTTTGGCGGGCGCGGTTGACCTGCACGTCAGGGCGATCATGGACGCGCTCGGCCCTCTGCCGGAAGGCGCAAGTGAATTGACGACGGGCGGGGGGAGCGGGCGCGCGGGCGCGCGACGCTTGCGCGCGGTCGTTGACTCGTGCAACGGCGCAGGCTCAATCGTCGCGCCGCGGCTGCTCGAAGCGCTCGGCGCGGAGGTCGTCCGCGTCAACACGACGCCCGACGGGATGTTCCCGCGCGGCGCTGAACCCGTGCCAGAAAATCTGGGCGCGCTGTGCGCGGCGGTGCGCGAACACAAAGCGGACGTGGGCTTCGCTCAGGACATGGACGCGGACAGGCTGGCGGTCGTTGACGAACGCGGCGAGCCGATAGGCGAGGAGTACACGCTCGTGCTCGCCGCGCGGCAGGTGTTGTCGAAGGAGCGCGGGGCCGTCGTGGCGAACCTCGCGACGACGAGCGTGCTGGATGCGGTCGCGCGGGAGTTCGGCTGTCCCGTCTTCCGCTCGAAGATCGGCGAGGCGAACGTGACCGAAGAGATGCTGCGGCGCGGCGCGGTCGTCGGCGGCGAGGGCAACGGCGGCGTCATCTACCCGCGCGTCAACTTCGCGCGCGACAGCCTCGTCGGCATGGCGCTCGTCCTTCACCTTCTCGCCTCGACGGGCCGCACGGTCTCCGAGTTGGTCGGCGAACTGCCGCGCGCGTTCATGGTCAAGGAGAAGCTCGCCTGCCGCTCCGACCGCATCGGCAGAGTCCTGAAGGCGGTTCGCAGTCGCTACACGGGGTTGCCGCAAGACCTGCGCGACGGCGTGAAGGTGACGACGAGTGACGGCTGGCTTCTGGTGCGCGGCTCGAACACCGAGCCGATCATTCGACTCGTCGCCGAGGCCGAGACGGAAGGCTGTGCGCGGCGCATGATCGAAGGCCTGCGTGCGTTCGTCGGCGAGTGCCTGCTTTGAACGTAAACTCGGAGGCGGGCCGCGCCCTTCGTTGATTCGCCATTTACCATTCGCCGCCCGCGACGATATACTTGTTTCCCCGCGAGAGTGCCGGCGTCTTCGGAGGTGCGAGGTGAAGCGAGCCGTCTCCGTCTCTTTTCTAAAACCAGCGGCCACGTCCTTCGCGGTCGTCGCGTTGATCGTGCTGGCGCGGGCGTCGGTCGCGGCGCAAGGCCCGCCGGCCTCTTTGCCCGTCGGCCCGCGCGTTGACCCGGAGGCCGCGCGCATACGCGACGAGCAGCAGCGCGAGATGCAGCTCCGAAACATGGGCGGCAGCGGGCCGACGGACGAGCGCGCCGTCCGCTCCGCGGCGAAGCAGCTCGGCGAAGACTTCAAGCGCATACAGGTCATCCGCAACGACGTGGCGAGCGCGGTCGTCTCGGGCGGCGCGCTCGACTTCAGCCGCGTCACCGCGCAGGCCGCGGAGGTCAGGAAGCGCGCCCTGAGGATGCAGTCCTACCTCGGCCTCCGCCCGCCCGAAGGCGACGCCGGAAAGTCCGCGCAGACCGAGTACGACGAGAAGCAGATGCGTGACGCGCTCGCCAAACTCTGCCACCGCATAGACAGCTTCGTCGCGAACCCGCGGTTCAAGTCGCCGTCGGTCATTGACGTGAAGGGGACGGAGAGCGCGAGCCGCGACATTCAGGAGATCATCTCTCTGAGCGAGAGTATCAAGAGCAGCGCCGAGAGCCTGAGCCGGAAGAACGACTAGCGACCGACGCCGGCGGGAAGAGCGGCCCGCGCCGCCCGGCGGCGACTTTAAGAGAACGCCTTTCCTCATCGCGTTTTGAGAGTTTGAGAGTCAGTGTTCGTCCGCGTGTGCGCGCGAGAGAAGTTCGGCCAACGCCATGTAATTTTCACTTCAAGTTAGTCGGAGAGCGATGCGACGCATTGACCTGAAAAGAATCCAGACGGCGCACTTCAGCACGATGCGCGCCATCAACCGCCAGATCGTGCTCAACTACGTGCGCGACCGCGGGCCGATCTCGCGCGCCGAGATCGCGCGCCAGACCGCGCTCCAGCGCTCGACCATCTCGGAGATCGTTGACTCGCTGCTCGAAGAGGGGTTGGTCGAAGAGATCGGCGCGGGGCGCTCGACCGGCGGACGCTGCCCGACGCTCCTCGGCCTGAGAAGCATCGGCGCGGCGGCCATCGGCATTGACATCGCGCCGACGCGCACGACCGTCGCCGCCAGCAACCTCGCCGGACTCGTCCTCGAAAGCGAGGAGTTCGAGACCGACCACGACTTCGAGAAGACCGTCACGCGGGCCGTCTCCGCCGCGCGCCGTCTGATCGAGAAGAGTCCGGGCACAATCGAGGGCATCGGCGTCAGCATCCCCGGACTCGTTGACCCTTCGACGGGGCATCTGCTCTACGTCCCCTACTTCAACTGGCGAGACCTCGACGTGGCCCCGCGCATCGCCGCGGCCACGGGCGTCGAGGTCGTGATTGACAACGACGCGAACGCCGCCGCGCTCGCCGAACTCTGGTTCGGCCAGTCCGAGGTGAGCGAGGCGCGCGACTTCATCATGGTCTTCATCGCCGAGGGCGTCGGCACCGGAATCATCTTCGACCGGCAGGTCTATCGCGGCGAGTTCGGCGCGGCGGGCGAGTTCGGACACATGATCATCGGCGAGCGCGCTCCCGTCCCCTGCTCGTGCGGGAGCTGGGAATGCTGGGAGGCTTTCGCTTCGGGCCGCGCCGCGGTCGCGCGCTACACTCGACTGACGGGCGCGGGCGAGGGCGCGTTGCACCTGAGCTTCGCCGAGTTGATTGACCGCGCGCTCGAAGGCGAAACGGCGGCGCGCGCGTCGCTGCGCGAGACGGCGCGCTACCTCGGCATCGGCATCTCGAACCTCATCATCGGCTTCAGCCCCGAGATCGTCGTCGTCGGCGGCGCGATCACGCGCGCCTGGGACTTGGTCTCAGACCTCTTCAGCGACACCGTCAGGCGCAGCATCCGCCGCGACCTGCCGACGGCGCGCATCACGCGCTCGACCATCGGCGACCAGGCGAGTCTGATGGGCGCGCTCGGCCTCGTGCTGGCGAACAAGTTCGCGTCCGTCGCCGCCATTTGAAGCGGCCCCGGTCGCGCGTTCGTCTGCCGCCCGCGAAGAACCGACGCCGCCGACCGTCAAACAAAACTGTTGACTGCGCGTCTCACCTGTACTACTTAATGTCTATCGGCTTTGGCTCTACAAAAACCCCCGGCTTGATTTAAGTTTCTTTTTCAGAACATCACACGCGGCGAGGGGCGCGCTTTTCCTCGTGCCCGCACGGCAAAATGCGACGAATAGACCTGAAGAAAGCGAGTGTCGCGCGCCCGAACACCATCCGCGACATCAACCGCCAGATCGTCCTCAACTACGTGAGGGAGCGCGGGCCGATCTCGCGCGCCGAGATCGCGCAGGAGACGGCGCTCCAGCGCTCGACCGTCTCGCTCATCGTTGACGAGTTGAAGTCCGGCGGGCTGATCGAGGAGGTGAGCGGCGAATCAACGGGAGGCCGCCCGCCCATCCTGCTCTCGCTCCGAACGGCGGACGCCGTCGCCATCGGCGTTGACCTCGGCACCATCCGCACCATCGTCGCCACGAGCGACCTCGCCGGTCGCGTCATTGAGCAGGCCGAGTTCCCGACAGACCCGGACGCCTGCAAGACCATCTCGCTCATCATCGAGCACTCGCGCAACTTCATCGCCAAAAATAACGGGACGATTGACGGCGTCGGCGTCAGCCTGCCGGGGCTTGTTGACTACGAGACCGGCACGGCCATCTTCATCCCGCACTTCCAGTGGCGCGACCTCGAAGTCGCGAAGAGGATCAGGGAGGCGGTCGGACTCGCCGTCACGGCGGACAACGACGCCAACGCCGCCGCGATGGCCGAACTCTGGTTCGGTCGCCCGGAGATTCGCGAAGTCCGCGACTTCATCATGGTGCTCGTCGAAGAGGGCGTCGGCACCGGCATCGTCTTCGACGGCCAAGTCTATCGGGGCAAGAGCGGAGCGGCGGGCGAGTTCGGACACATGACCATCGGGCAGGACGCACCCGTCGCCTGCGCCGCCGGCAGCCGCGGCTGCTGGGAGGCCTTCGCCTCCGAGCGCGCCGCGCTCGCGCGCTACGCCGTTTCCAAACGCGGCGCGGCCAGCCGGGGCAACATCAATTTCAGCCAACTCGTCGAGCGCGCCTTCGGCGACGACTGCGACGCGCTGCGCGCGCTGAAGGAGACGGCGCGCTACCTCGGACTCGGCATCGCGAACCTGATTCAGGGATTGTCGCCGGAGGCCGTCATCGTCGGCGGCCCGATTGTGCGCGCGTGGCCTCTGATCGTCGGCGACATCAAGTCCTCCGTGCAGGAGAGCATCTGCCGCGGCCTGCCTCCCGCGCACATCATCGCGTCAACGCTCGGCACCGAGCCGACCCTGATGGGCGCGCTCAGCCTCGTGCTCACGGCCAAGTTCACGCCCGTCTCCCTCTCTTGAGGGTCGCCGACTTTGTTGCCTTTACCAACATTCTCGCCCCGCCGACTGGCATTAGAATAATTGATGAAGACGACAAAAATTTTTCTTGACAAGAAAGAAGATTAGTATTAAATCCTTTTGACAGGACTTGCAACAAAGTCTCCATTCAGGTTTGCAGCGGTCATCCAATTCAGGGTTCGCAGTCTTAGAGACAGTTTAATCCGCCTTCGGTCGGAGTGTAGGTCGCGCGGCGTCACTTCCGCGCGCCGTCGCCCGGCGAAGGCGCTCTCGGCGCAAGGAACCACTTGCCCTGTCCGACTCTCTTGATGTCGGTTTACACATTGTTCCGAACGGGCGACTCGCGGGCGGCGGGCGTTCGCGGATTGAAAAGCGCGGAAGCGAGGAGACTCGTCATGTTTAGAAAGACCGCATTGAAAGCGACTCTATTCCTGCTGCTCGTCGGCCTGCTGTCGGCGGGCGCGCACGCGCAGGTGAGCACCGTGGGCAGCATCAGCGGGACGGTGCACGACCCGCAGGGCGCGGCGGTGCCGAAGGCGGAGGTCACGATCACCGAGGAGGCGACGGGCGTCTCGCGCACGGTGACGGCGGACGAAAACGGATTCTACTCCGCCGTGGGCCTGCCCGTCGGGCGCTACACCGTCAGCACGTCCCCGCACGGCTTCAAGAAGACGGTCAACAGCGGCATAGACCTGCACATCGGCGACAAGCTGACGGTTGACCTCAAGCTCGAAGTCGGCGCGGTGGACGAGGTCGTCACCGTCACCGGCGAGGCGGCGCAGGTCGAGACCCGCAGCGCCGACGTGAGCAGCCTCGTCACGTCGAAGCAGGTCACGGAGCTTCCGCTCAACGGTCGCAACTACGCGCAGCTCGTCACGCTCGTGCCCGGCATCTCGCCCGTCACGCAGGCGGGCGCGGGCGGCGCGTTCGGCACGAGCGGCACGGGCCTCGACTCGCACGTTGACATGTCGGTCAACGGCAACCAGTCGAACGCGAACCTCTGGACGGTTGACGGCGTCAACAACATGGACGTCGGCTCGAACGCGACGCTGCTGGTCTTCCCCTCGATTGACTCGATCCAGGAGTTCCGCGTCGAGCGCAACAGCTTCAGCGCCGAGTACGGGCAGGCGCAGGGCGCGGTCATCAACCTGATCACGAAGGGCGGCGGCAACGACTTCCACGGCACGCTCTTCGAGTTCATCCGCAACGACAAGCTCAACGCGAGCGACTTCTTCAACAAGGTGGCTGGTCAGCCCAAGCCCGAACTCCGTTACAACAACTTCGGCTTCAACGTCAGCGGCCCGGTTTACTTCCCGACGTTCGGCGGCGGCGGCAAGAAAATCTGGAAGGGCAAGAACCGCGCCTTCTTCTTCTGGAACGAGGAGTGGCGTCGCGAGATTCGCGGCCTCGTCCCGCCCCTTCAGTTCCACGTCCCGACCGCCGCTGAGAAGCTCGGCGACTTCAGCGGGGCGAACCTGACCGACACGCTGCCGCACCGTCCGGGCGCCGGGGACTGCACGACGCCGGGGCCGAACCCTTCAGACCCGGACTGCTTCCCCGGAAACAAGATTCCCGCGAGCATGCTCAGCCCCGCGGGCCTCGCCATCCTGAAGTTCTTCCCCGACCCGAACGCGTCGGGCTTTAACAACTTCGTGCTGTCGCCGGTCGAGCCGGTCAACACCCGCCAGGACACGATCCGCGGCGACGTGAACCTCACGAGCAAGATGAACCTGATGGCCCGCTACATCAACGAGACCTGGGTTCACGGCAACGCCGCCGGAAACTTCTGGGGCGACACGGGCTTCCCGACCATCAGCTCTGACTGGGATCAGCCGAGCCACAGCCTGGCCGTCAAGCTGACGAACACGCTCTCCTCGACTTCCGTCAACGAGTTCCAGTTCTCGCGCGCCGGCAACGACATCATCGTCACGACCGACCCGGCGGGCACGGCGCTCAACGACGAGATCGCGTCGAAGTTCCCGACCGTCTTCCCGAAGCCGGCGGGCGTGGGCCTGCCGACCTTCTGGGGCGCTGACGGCTACCCGGCGCTCTGGCACCAGGCGCCCTGGCACAACCACGAAGACCTCTTCATCTGGAAGGACGACTTCTCGCGGGTGCAGGGGGCGCACGACCTCAAGTTCGGCGGACTCGTCAGCCACAACATCAAGCAGGAGCAGGCCAACGGGGCCAACTCCTTCGCCCAGTTCTGCGGCACGAACTCGCACACCGGCAACGCCATCGCCGACCTGCTCGTCAAAGACCTGCCGCTCGGCTGCTACACCGAGGTCAACACGCTCGGCCTCGGCGACGGTCGCTGGCACGACTTCGAGTACTACGGCAACGACACCTGGAAGCTGCGCCCGCGCGTGACGGCGACGCTCGGCCTCCGCTGGTCGCGCTACTCGCCGGCCTACGCCGCCGACAACCACATCAGCAACTACGTCCCGCAACTCTTCAACGGCGCCGACCCGCTGAGCGGGCTAGTCCGCGGCGACCAGAACAACCTCCCGCTCGGCCTCGGGCGCTCGCTCGTCTTCCCGTACAACGGCGGCTACCAGCCGCGCGTCGGAATCGCGTGGGACGTTTTCGGCGACGGCAAGACGGCCCTGCGGCTCGGCTTCGGTCGCTTCATGGGCCGCGCGAACGTCATCGAAGACATACTCCGCATGAACGGCAACCCGCCGTGGACGACCACGGTCAACTCGAACTGGGGCGGCGGCAGCAACAACCTCGCCGACGACCCGACCTTCCGCAGCCTGGACACGATCAACCCCGGCCTGAAGAACGCCGTCGCCGGCGTGAGCGCGAACACGGGATTCAACGCCGTTGACGTACACTTCCGCCCGCCCGACAGCTACCAGTGGAACCTGACCGTCTCGCACCAAGTTCTGAAGGACACGGTGCTCGAGGTCTCCTACATCGGCAACGAGGGTCACCACATCTGGCGGCGCGGCGTCAACTTCAACGACGTTCTGCCGCAGAACAGGGCGAAGGTCGCCGCGGCTTTCTTCGCCAACGACCCGAACCTGAACAACATCGTGACGCAGAGCCTCAGGTTCCCGAACCTCGGCCCCATCACGATGAGCGAGTCAACGGGCAACTCGAACTACAACGGCTTGCAGGTGTGGCTCAATCGCCGCTACTCGAACCGCTTCTCCTACTCGGTGGCCTACACGTGGTCGCACGCGCTCTCGGACGTGCCGCTGACCTCGTTCACTTCGGGGACGACCGACCCGTTCAACTACCACCTCGACTACGGCGACGCCGACCTCGACCGCCGACACTCGTTCGTCGCGAACGCGGTTTATGAGATGCCGAGGTTCAAGGAGTGGGGCAGCGTGGCTAACGCCTTCCTGGGCGGCTGGCAGGTGAACATGATCGCCTCCTACTACGGGGGCATACCGCTCGACGTTTACACGGGCGTCAACGCGAACTACTTCGGGTTGAGGGCGACGCCGAGCAACGGCGGCTTCAGGCCGAACCTCGTGCCCGGACAGCCGATCTACCTGAGCACGAGCGCCGCGACGCTGTTCGTCAACCCGGCTGCGTTCACGCTGCCGGCTCCGGGCACGTTCGGCAACCTGAGCCGCGGGCTTGTGAGGCAGCCGAGCTTGAAGAACGTTGACTTCTCGATGAATAAGAACTTCCAACTGACGGAGCGCTACCGCCTGCAACTCCGCGCGGAGTTCTTCAACATCTTCAACCACCCGAATTTCAACGGGTTCGGCAACTCACTCGGTAGCTCCGGGTTCACCGGCAACAACAGCAACATATTCACTTTCACCGGCAACGGCCAGTTCGGCCAACTCAACAGCGACCGCGGGCCGCGCACTATACAGTTCGGCATCAAGATGAACTTCTGATATAGTGCCGCGGGAGCGCCGACACTCGGACGGAGGGCATCCGGTAAGGACTCGGCCCTCCGTCCGAATTTTTTTTCAGCGCACGCGAAGAAGTCTCGAAAGATGTACCTACGCCCGATCATCCTCCCGGCACTGATCCTGCTCTTCTTTTTCCAGACGCCGCAAAGCAGCATCCGCCGCCACTACGAAGCGGCGGAGGCCGCGCGCCGCGCCGGCAATCCGGCAGCAGCCGAGGCCGAGTACGACGCGATTCTCGCCGAAGGATACGCGCGGCTCGGAAAAATCTACTCCGCCGAGAAGCGCTACCCGGAGGCGGTCGAGGCGCTCGAAGCGGCCTCGCGCTACGCGCCCGACTCGCCGGACGTGCTGGTTGATCTCTCCATCGCCTACTTCGACGCCGGCCAGTACCAGAAGGCTCTCGCCTCCTCGACGCGCGCCGTCGCCGTCAGCCCGCGGAGCGTCGGCGCGCGCCACATGGCGGGGAAGTCCTACTTCATGCTCGGCGACTTTCCGAAGTCGGTCGCGGAGCTTGAGGCGGCGCTGAAACTCTCGCCCGGCGACTACGACATCGAATACACGCTCGGACTCGCGCACCTCAAGCAGCACGAGTTCGCGCCGGCCAAACAGATTTACGACCGGATGCTCGCGCGCCTCGGCGACCGCCCGCAGCTACACATCATCTTCGGTCGCGCCTACCGCGAAACGTCCTTCCTCCCCGAAGCGATTGACGAATTCAAGCGCGCCGTCGCGCTCGACCCGCACTTCCCGCGCGCGCACTACTACCTCGGCCTGACCTATCTTTTGAAGGACGGCGCGGCGCGACTCGACGACGCCGCGGCGGAGTTCCGCGTCGAGCTGAACTCCAATCCCGAAGAGTTCTTCGCCAACTACTACCTCGGCATCGTCTGCGTCATCCAGAGGAAGTTTGACGAGGCCATCCCGCTGCTCGAAAAAGCCGTGGCGCTCGAGCCGAACAACCCCGACCCGTACTTCCACCTCGGCCAGGCGTACCAATCCGTCGAGCGACACGAGCAGGCCATCAAGGTTCTCAGGAAATCAATCGCGCTCAACCCCGACCTCGCGCACAACGACTATCAGGTGACGACCGCGCACTACCGCCTCGGCCAGTCGCTCATGAAGACCGGGCAGAAGGAGGAGGGGCAGAAGGAGCTTCAACTCGCCGCAGACCTCAAGGCCAAGTCCTTCTCGCGCGACAAGGAGAAGGCCGAGGCTTACCTGAACGCGACCGACCTGCACGAGCAGAACGGCAAGTTCCCCGAAATGACTTCGACCGAGGGCGTCGTCGCCGAGACGGGCGCGCCCGACGCGAAGACCGAGAAGGATTTGAAGGCGGGCGAGGAATACTACAAGCAGGTCCTGGCCGGTACGCACAACGACATCGGGCTTATACGCGCCGACCGGCAGGACTTCCGCGGCGCGGCGGAACAGTTCCGGCAGGCGGCGAAGATGAATCCGCGTCTCGAAGGCGTTGACTTCAACCTCGGCCTCGCGGCCTACAAGGCCGAGATGTACAAAGAAGCGATCCCGCCGCTCGAACGTGTGCTCGCGGCAAGCCCGTCGAACCTTCAGGCCGAGCAACTACTCGGCATGAGCTACTTCGCCGCGGACGAATACGCGAAGGCGTCGGCGCTCCTCTCGGACGTGGTCGCGACAAAGCGCGACAACGTCGGCCTCTACTACACGCTCGCGCTCGCGCTCATCAAGCAGGGCAAACAAACGGAGGCCGACGAAGTCATACGCCAGATGATCGCGACGGGCGGCAACAGTCCGCAGCTACACATCGTCCTCGGCCAGGCTTATTACGAGCAGGGAGACGCCGATCACGCGCTCGGAGAGTTGAACTCCGCGCTCGCGCTCGACCCGAAGACTCCGCTCGCGCACTACTACGCGGGCCTGATTCAACTCAAGGACGGCAAGTTCGACGAGGCCGCGCGCGAGTTCGAGGCGGAGCTTGCGTTGAACCCGACAGACCTTCAGGCCAAGTACCACCTCGGCTTCGTCCTGCTCGCAAGTCAGAACTCCGAGCGCGGCATACGCACGCTCCGCGAGGTCGTCGCCGTCAAGCCCGACTTCGCCGAGGCGCGCTACGAACTCGGCAAGGCGCTACTCCAACAGGGCGAACTGAAGGACGCGACCGAAAATCTTGAGGCGGCGGCCAAGCTCGCGCCCGACAAGTCGTACGTCCACTTCCAACTCGCGCGCGCCTACCAGAGCGCGGGCCGCAAGGCCGAAGGCGACGCACAGCTTGAACTCTACAAGCAACTCAAAGAGAAGGAGCGCGCCCAGACGACTCCTTAAGAGCGAACCGCGGCGGGGGCAAGCCGCCCTTCCCAACTTGCGAACACGCGGGCGTCGCGCTGTAAGACCCAACGCCCATCAGTTGACAGGTCAGGAAGGGCGGCTTGCCCCCGCTCTCTCGTCAACGGTATAAGACTTTGTGAGGTGGTCGGTCTTGCCCACTAAACTGGCGCGACTCGTAGCGCTGTTCATCGCACAACTTCTCCCTTTAATCTCAACCGCCGCCGCTCCCGGCGTCGAAGTCCACTTCACCGACATCACCGAACAGGCCGGCATCAAGTTCCGCCACGTCGCCTCGCCGGAGAAGAAGTACATCGTCGAATCAATGAGCGGCGGCGTCGCGCTCTTCGACTACGACAACGACGGCCTGCCCGACATCTACTTCGTCAACTCGCTCACGGTTGACATGGTCAAGTCCGGCGGCAAGACCCGGAGCGCGCTCTACCACAACAACGGCGACGGGACTTTCACCGACGTGACCGACAAGGCCGGAGTCGGCGACGTAGGCTGGGGCATGGGCGCAGTCGTCGGCGACTACGACAACGACGGCTTCGACGATCTTTACGTCACCTGCCTCGGCAAGAACCACCTCTTTCACAACAACGGCGACGGAACCTTCACGGACGTGACCGACAAGGCCGGAGTCGGCGACCCCCGGTGGTCAACCGGCGCGGCCTTCTTCGACTACGACGGCGACGGGCGTCTCGACCTTTTCGTCTCGAACTACGTTGACTTCGACATCAACCACCTGCCCGAATTCGGCAAGGGGCGCACGTGCCAGTACAAAGGCGTGCCCGTCCAGTGCGGGCCGCGCGGACTTCCGGGCGCGGGCGATTCGCTCTACCACAACAACGGCGACGGGACTTTCACCGACGTGTCGAAGAAGGCGGGCGTCAACGACCCCAATGGCTACTACGGCCTCGGCGTCATCGCCTCGGACTTCGACGGCGACGGCCTCGCGGACATCTACGTCGCCAACGACTCGACGCCGAACTTCCTCTACCACAACAACGGCGACGGAACTTTTAAAGAGATAGGTTTTCCGTCCGGCACCGCGGTCAACGACAACGGCAGCGAGCAGGGCAGCATGGGGGTCACGCTCGGCGACTACGACCACGACGGTCGCCTCGACCTCTTCGTCACCAACTTCGCCGACGAGTACAACACGCTCTACCACGCGGACGGCCCCGACAGCTTCACCGACGTTTCCTACAAGGCGAAGGTCGCCGAGGTGAGCCTGCCTTACGTCGGCTGGGGCACGAAGTTCTTCGACTACGACAACGACGGCTGGGTTGACCTCTTCGTCGCCAACGGCCACGTCTATCCGCAGCTCGAAAACTACAAGCAGCGCAAGCTCGTCCACCACAACAACCGCGACGGCACGTTCACGGAAGTCGCCGAGCAGCTCGGCCCCGCGCTCACGGAGAAGCGCGCGGCGCGCGGCGTCGCCTTCGGCGACATTGACAACGACGGCGACGTGGACATCGTCGTCGGCGACCTCGACGGCCCGCCGCAAGTGTTGAGAAACGACGGCGGCAACGCGAACAACTCCGTGCTGATTAAGACCGTCGGCGTGAAGAGCAATCGCGACGGCATCGGCGCGCGTGTTAAAGTCGTCGCGGGCGACCTCTCGCAGGTGGACGAGGTCAGAAGCGGCGGCAGCTACATCTCGCAGAGCGACCTGCGCCTGCACTTCGGCCTTGAGAAGCGCGCCAAGATTGACCTCATCGAAGTCCGCTGGCCGAGCGGCGTCGTTGACAAGATAACCAACGCGGGCGTCAACAAAATCCTGACCGTCAAGGAGGGGCAGGGACTCGTCGAGCAGAAAGATTTTAAGTCTGCCGCGCATCGTTGAATTGACGGATGCCTGACAATTGAAGAAGCCGCTTCGCCGGGAGCGCGGGCATCCTGCCCGCATTGAGTGCGTGAGCGCGAAAAGAAGATGAGCTAAAGACGAAGCGTCACAGGTAACGGAAGGCTTTGTGCCTGCTGGAGCAGGCATTGCGGGCAGGATGCACGCGCTCCCAGCTAAACAGTTGTGCGATTAACTCAGATCATCGTCATTCTCGCAGTAGCCCTGCTCGCGCCGCAGCAATCCTCGGCGCAGGGCGGCGCGGACGCGCGGCTTGAGCGCGCCGCGTCGCTCATCAGCGGCGACCGTCTGACTGATGCGGAGCAGGAGTTGAACGCGATCCTGAAGGCGAGGCCGAACGACGCGCTCGCGCTCAACCTGCTCGGCACGGTGCGCGCAAAGCAGGGCCGGCTCGACGAGGCCGAGTCGCTGTTCGCGCGCGCCGTGCGCCTCGACGACAGGTTCGCGGGCGCGCACATGAACCTCGCGTACCTCTACCTGCTCAAGAACGCGCCGGAGAAGACCGTCGTCGAGTTGAAGGCGGTTCACCGCCTCGTCCCCGACGACGCCGACGTGAGCTACAAGCTCGCGCACCTGCTGCTCACTTTGGGGCGCGCGGACGAGTGCGCGGCGGTCGTCGAGGACGCGCGGCGCGCCGGACAACTGACGCCGCCGCTGACGACGCTCCTCGGCGACGCGTATCTGAAGAAGGGCGACGCCGCGCGCGCGGAAGAGAGTTACAAACTCGCGCTCAATGCTGACGCCGGCAACCCGGACGCGCTGCTCGGCCTTGCGCTCGTCTCGCAAGTCAGAGGCGACGCGCAGTCGGCCTCCGCTTATCTTTCGCGCGTCAAGGCGCTCGCCGCCGACTCGCCGGAGATGCTCTACCGCTTCGCCGTCGCGGCGTTGAAGTCGGGGATGTACGACGAGGCGAAGGGCGCGCTCGAAAGGGCCGCGCAACTCAGGCCCGACGAACCCGCGTACTTCGTCGCGCTCGGCGCGGTCTGGCTCAAGAAGCCCGATCTGTTCGAGGCCGAGCGCGTCTTCCGCCAGGCGCTGAAGCTTCAGCCCGACAACCCGCAGGCGCAGATGTACCTCGGCTACACTTTGCTCAAGCAGAAGAGGCTCCCCGAAGCGCGCGGGCTTCTCGAAAGCAGCGCCGCCAGAGACGCGACCGCGCCCGAAACTTTCTACTACCTCGGCCTCATCGCGGAGGAGCAAAACGAAGACGCCCGCGCCGTCGAACTCTTCGGCAAGTCGGTCGCGCTCGCGCCCTCCTTCGCCGTCGCGCACATCGCGCTCGGCTCGACCTACCTCAAGCTGAAAGACTACGAGCGCGCACGGCAGGAGTTGGAGACGGGCGTGAAGCTGAAGCCCGACGACTCGAAGGCGCACTACAACCTCGCGCGCCTCTACGCGCTGCTCAAAGAGCCGGAGCGCGCGAAGGCCGAGATGGCGATAGTCGAAAAGCTGAAGACCGCGGGCAAGTCGCAGACGCAGGAGGCCGACACGCCCGCGCCCTCAAGCCCACACTGATCCGCCTGCGCCGACAGGTTGTTGTGAGAAACAAAGTAGTCGCCATCTCTCTGCTGCTCGCGCTGACTCTCGGCCTCGCGCCCGTCACGCGCGCGAGGCAGTCGAACGCGCAGACCCCGTCGAGCGCCGCCGCGTCAGACCGCGTCACGTTCGTGGAGGTGCCGGCGAGGGAGAGCGGCATCACCTGGGTTCACGACAACGCGCACTCGGCGGAGCGCTACCTGCCCG
>DASRCS010000084.1:0-26768 GCA_035652995.1 Pyrinomonadaceae bacterium | reverse complement strand
TCACCGCTCACCGCTCACCGCTCACCAAATGATGCTACTCGCGCTGCTCCTGCTCTCGCTCTTCATGCTCGTGCTGCTCGGCTTCTACGTCTTCGTGGCCGCGCCGCGCAGCCGCGCGCACCAGACCTTCGCGGCGTTCATCGCCTGCCTCGCCGCGTGGACGGTCAACGACATCGTCATGTGGGGCTTCGGCGCGACGCGGCAGTCGGCAGCCGCGTGGGCGGGCGTGAGCTTCGCCCTCTCGCTCCTGCTCCAGTTCGCGCTCGTCGTCTTCGCGTGGGTCTTTCCCGAAGACGGCGACGTTCAGTGGCGGCGGGCCGCCGTGATGTTCGCGCCCGGCGCGGTGCTCGTGCCCGCGGCGCTCGCCGGGATGATGTGGGACTCGCTCTACTTCGACGGCTCGGACTTCCGCATCCACCTCACGCCGCTCGCCTACGCCTTCGGCCTCTACATCTACGGCCTGTTCGCCTACGGCTTCGCGACGCTCTTCAAAAAGTGGAGACGCTACCGCGGCACGCTCTGGGGCCAGCAGCTCGGCGCGATCCTCTTCGCGCTCGTCGTCACGGCGACGCTCAAGACGACGACCGACATCGCGCTCCCGCTCGCGGGCGTTTACACGCTGCTGCCCGTCGGCTCCGTCTTCGTCCTCGTCGGCGTCATCATCTACGCTTACGCGATCACTAACTTCCGCCTCTTCTCGATTCAATCCGCGCTCGACCAGTTCCGCCTCTTCCCCATCGCCTACAAGGTCGCCTTCTCAATCGCGGCGGTCGCGTGCCTGAGCTTCGCGCTCTTCCAGATTCCGATTGTCTGGTGGAGCTTCGCGGATCACACGGCGGCGGCGTGGAAGCGTTACCTCGTCTTCAGCGTCGTCACGGCGCTCGTCCCGAACCTCGTCCTCGTCGCGCTGGTCATCCGAATCATCTCGCGCCCGCTCCGTCGTCTGACCGAGGCAGCCGTTGACGTTGCCGGCGGCGCATACGGCACGCGCGTCGAACTCACGAGCAACGACGAAGTCGGACTACTCGCCGCCTCGTTCAACGAGATGAGCGCGAAGATGGCCGACGACATCGAGCGGCTGCGCGCGTTGAACGAACACCTCGTCCGCGCCGAAAAACTCGCCGCCGCGGGCGCGCTCGCCGCCGGGGTCGCGCACGAAGTCAACAACCCGCTCGCCTCGATCTCTTCGCTCATCCAAATCCTTCAGTCGCGCGCGCTCGACGCCGAGAACGAGGCCGAGACGCGCGAGATGCTCCGGCTCGCCTCGACGCAGATCGCGCGCATCTCGCAAGTGCTGCGCGACATGATGGACTTCGCGCGGCAGCGTCCCCCCGAACGCAAGCCGCTCGACATCGCGCGCGTCGTCGAGTCGAGCCTGCGGCTCGCGGGCTTCGACAAGGCTTTCAAGCGCCTGCGCGTCACGACCGACTTCGACGCGGAAGCACCGCGCGTCTCGGCGGACGCGGATCAGATGCAACAGGTCTTTCTCAACCTCCTTTTGAACGCGCGCGACGCGATGCCGGAAGGCGGCGCGCTTCACATCCGAACTTTCTTCGACGCCGCGTCGGGCGAGGTCGTCGCCGAGTTCGCCGACGAGGGGCACGGCATCCCCGAAGAGATTCGCGCGCGCGTCTTCGATCCGTTCTTCACGACGAAGCCGGTCGGCGCCGGCCTCGGCCTCGCGGTCTGCTACGGCATCGTCACCGCGCACGGCGGCGGCATCGCGGTCGCGCCGAACGAAGCGCGCGGCACGACCGCCCGCGTCTCGCTCCCCGCCGACGAGGCGGGCGTGAAAGCGCTTGATTCCGCGGCGCCGGGCGTGCAGACTTCGGCGGGCGAAGAGTTGAAGGCGGAGGTGTTGAAGCCCGGCGCGGTGTGATTGAAGGGCGCGGGAGGTGACGCAAGATGTTCAGCCACCGAATCGAAGACGGACTCGAACTCAGGCCCGTGGACGAGCGCCACGCCGAGGAGTTGACGGCGCTCGTCCGGCGCGACCTCTTGTACCTGATGAAGTGGATGCCGTGGGCGACCGACCGCTACTCGGTCGAGGACGCGCGCGAGTTCATCCGCCGCAACCTCCGGCAGTACGCCGAGGATCAGGGCTTCGCCACGCTCATCTTCTTCCGCGACCGGCTCGCGGGCAGCATCGGCTACAACAACATTGATTGGGCGAACCGCAAGGCCGACATCGGCTACTGGCTCGCCGAAGACATGCAGGGGCGCGGCATCATGACGAAGTCCGCGCGCGTGCTGGTTGACTACGCCTTCCGGCGTCTGCGCCTGAACCGCGTCGAGATTTACTGCGCCGTCGAGAACACGCGCAGCCGCCGCATCCCCGAACGGCTCGGCTTCACCGAAGAGGGCACGCACCGGCAGGCCGAATGGGTTCACGACCACTACAAAGACCTCGTCTCCTACTCGATGCTCGCGGGCGAGTGGCAAACGGCTGGCCGCCGAGCGTGAGACACAACCCTTAACGATGCTTTTTCGATGCCGATAATCCGACTCGAAACTTTGATTCACGCGCCCGCCGCCGTCTGCTTCGACGCGGCGCGCAGCATTGACCTGCACGTGAGCGCGCCGAGCCGGCTCAAACATCGGGCCGTCGCGGGCGTCACCTCCGGCCTGATCGGGCTTGGAGAAGAGGTCACGTGGGAGGGTTCTTTCTTCGGCGTCCGGCAGCGCATGACCTCGAAGATCGTCGCGCTCGACCCGCCGCGCTCGTTCGCCGACGAGATGCGGCGCGGCCCGTTCAAGCGCTGGCGTCACACGCACAGCTTCGAGCCGACCGACGGCGGGACGCTCGTGCGCGACCACATCGAATTCGCTTCGCCCTTCGGGCCGATTGGTTCGGCGTTCGACGCGCTCTTTCTCAAACGTTTCATGACGAGATTTCTGGTCGAACACAACAAGTACATCAAGCAGGAGGCCGAGCGCCGAGCCGCCTCGCTCCTCGAACGCGATCTTTAAACGACGCCGGTCGGACGGAACAGATGAACACTCCGCCACTCATACTCGTCGCCGAAGACGAAGACCTGATGCGCGCCATCATCTCGCGCCTTTTGGAAGGCGCTGGCTACCGCGTCGCGGCGGTCGCGAGCGCCGAAGAAGCGCTCGAAGCGTTCGCGGCGGAAGACGTGGCCGTCACGCTCACCGACATCCGCATGGCGGGCATGGACGGCCTCGCCCTGCTCGACCGCATCAAGGACATTGACGCCGAGGCGCTCGTCGTCGTGATGACCGCCTACTCGTCCGTGGACTCGGCGGTCGCCGCGCTCCGCAAGGGCGCTTACGACTACATCACCAAGCCGTTCGTCAACGAAGACCTGTTGCAATCCATCAAGAACGCGCTCCGACAGCGCGAGTTGTTCCGCGAGAACCGCGCGCTCCGGCGCGAACTCGACCGCCGTTACAGCTTCTCCGAGATCATCGGCACGTCCGACAGCTTGCAGCAGGTCTTCCGACTCGTCGAGAAGGTCGCGGCGACGAACACCAACATACTCATCTACGGCGAGTCGGGCACGGGAAAGGAACTCGTCGCGCGCGCCATCCACCACAACAGCCCGCGCTCCGACCGCCCCTTCGTCGCCATCAACTGCGGCGCGCTCCCCGAAACGCTCCTCGAATCCGAACTCTTCGGCCACACGAAGGGAGCGTTCACCGGCGCGACCGCCGCGCGCGCGGGCCTCTTCCGCTCCGCCGAGGGCGGCACGATTTTCCTCGACGAGATCGGCGAGATAAGCCAGGCGCTTCAGGTGCGACTCCTCCGCGCCGTGCAGGAGCACGAGGTCACGCCGGTCGGCGCGAGTGCGCCCGCGCGCTTCGACGCGCGAATCATCTGCGCGACCAACCGCGACCTTGAGCGTGAGGTGAGCGAAGGCCGCTTCCGCGAAGACCTCTTTTACAGGCTGAACGTCATCGAGATTCACCTGCCGCCGCTGCGCGAGCGCCGCGAAGACATACCGCTGCTCGCGCGCCACTTCGTCAAGCACACCGCTCGCGAGCAGGCGCAGGACGAGAAGCCGATTGACGTGGCGGCAATGACCGCTCTCATCAACTACAACTGGCCCGGCAACGTCCGCGAGCTTCAGAACGCGGTCGAGCGCGCGTTCACTTTGAGCGGCGCGGCGCTCGACCTCGACAGCCTACCGCCGCGCGTCCGCGACGCCGCGGGCCAGGCGCCCGCCGTGCGCGACCCCGACGGCCTGCGCCCCACGCTCGCCGAAATCGAGCGCCGCCACATCCTCGACACGCTCGCCTCCGTCAACCAGGACAAGGCGCGCGCCGCCAACATCCTCGGCATTGACCTCTCGACTCTCTACCGAAAGCTGAAGAGATACGACGCCGTGTGAAGGTCAGGCGTCGAAGTTGTTGACGCGGGCGTCAGGCGGTTGATGACGCCCGCGTCATCTTCTTTCTTCGCGCGGGCAGAAAAATGGCGGGGTGAGTTCCGCAAAGACTCACCCCGCCGACGCGCAATGCGACAGGAGGAATGCGCTTATCGTATCGCGCAAGTCACCGGTTTACTCGTCGTCGTCGTGGCCGCGTCTTCTGCCCCTTCTCCTATGGGCGGGCCTCTTGCGAACCTCCGAGGGCTGCACGGTCGGAGTGGCCTGTGGCAACGGCGCTCCGGCGGGCACTATCCACAACTCAGTCCACGGCTCTTCTCTGAGTCCGCCGGGGTCGGCGAACGGCAGGATGCGGTCTTCGCTGATCTTGCGCTCGTTCACGAGGTAGTCGTGCGCGCGCCTGTAGCGACGTTCGGCCTCGCCCGGACGGCTGTCGCGCCCGCCGTAGGTGATGATGGCCGCCTTCGCCGTCGGGTCGTTCTGCAATTCGATGGCTAGGTGATCGAGGCGGGCCTTCTCGTCGTTGAACCGCAGCTTGTCATACTCGTCTATCTTGCGCGCCCGCGGCGGCTGAGTCAGAAGACTAGTCGTACAACTCACTGGCGGGCAACTCATACCGTAGCCGCCGACCTCCACGGTTGCCGTCACGGTCGTTCCGCCCGCGAGGCCCGTGGTGTCCACCGTGATCTCTTTAGTCCCCTGGCCTGAAGAGATCGTGCCGGCTGAGACGGCCCAGTTGTAGGTCGGCGTCACCGAAGTGTCGCCGCCGCTGACGCTCGCCGTGAACGTGATCGTGTCGCCCGGCTTTGCCGTATCCGGGCACGTCACGCGCACGTCCGGGCACTTCGGCTGTGGCGGCGTGTAGCAGTCGCAGGCTTTGACCGTCACGGTCTTGGAGTCGAAGGCCACGCAGCCGCAGCCGTCGTCCACCTCGACCGTCACCGTGTAAGTCCCCGGCGCGACGCCCGTCAAATCCAGCGTCGCGTTCGGCCCGTCGCCGCTGACCTTTCTGTCCGGCACCGTCGTTGACCACGTGTAGTAAAGCGTGTCGCCGTCCTCGTCGGTGTACTTGGCCGACAAGTTTACGGTCGCCGCCGTCGGCGCGCAGGACGGGTCAGGAACTGCGGGCGGCGTACATGTCGCCGGGAGCGTCACTTCGGTGGTTGAGACCGACAAGGCCCCCTTCGGCTCGTGGTTCGGGAAGATGGTCGGCAGCCGCTCGTTGCGGTGCCCGGCGAAGAACTGGAACCCGAACCCGTGCGGGTCTGTTGACTCCTCGAAGCCGGCGGGGAAGTCCTGGCTGTGGAAGAGCCTGTCGCCCTGCTGGTTCAGGTGCGCGCGGTACCAGGCGCTGAAGCCGAACCAGCGCTTCGGGAAGATGCGTATGCCGCCGAGGAAGTCGAGCGGGTTATTCGGAAACGCGTTCGGCGTGTGACTGCCGACGTACATGTCGGACTTCAACTCTGCGATGGGCTGGAAGTGGCGGTTGATGGGGAAGTCGAAGCCGACGCCCGTGATCAGCTCGTTCGGGCGGTCGAGCAACACTACGTCGCCGCCCGTGCCGAAGGCGTCAGACTTCGGGTTGCTGTTCAGGATGTAGGTGGCGTTGGCCGAGATGTTGACCGAGCGCGACAGGCGACCGGAGATGAACGCGCCGATGCCGAAGTCGCCGATGTTGCCGCCGGGACTCGCGCCGCGCTGGAGTTGGTTGAAGCCCTTGAAGTCTTTGGCGTGGTCGAGGTAGAAGCGCCAGAAGGCGATGACGCCGACGCCGAGCGGGTTGTTCGGCCCCGTGAAGCGGTACTTCGCGCCGATGTGGTGCGTGCCGAAGCTCGACTCGCCGTAGAGCCGATTGATGAAGGGCGCGTCGGCGATGTAAGTCGGGCAGATGGTGAACAGGTCTGGAACCGTCAGCGTGTTGAAGGTCAGGTTCGCCGGAATCGTCCTCGTCGTCAAAACGACGCCCGGCAGGATCGAGCCGCAGGGCGAGCCGACGCCGGGGAAGTTCGACGCCGCGCCGAAGTTGCTCTGCACGGCGCTCGGCGTGCCGAGTCGGCTCGTGAAGGGCGGCGCGATACGATTGCCGGTCAGGCCGAAGTTCGGGCCGGGGCCGCCGACGAATGGGAACTGCACGAACGGCTGGTTGAAGGCCGGTCGGAAGAAGGTGTCGGAGAGTCCCGTCAGGGCGGTGGAGCCGCTCACCCTCTCGGGCGGCAGGATGATCGCCGGCCCGCTGCCGAGCGTGGTCGCGCTGAAGAAGAGTTGCGAGTTCGGCAGGTAGAAGCCCGACAGGTTCCGCGGGTTGTTGACCTTGACCCCGCGGTAGCCTTCGGTGCTGTAGAACAGTTCGAGGTGGTCGTTGATGCCGATGTTGAAGCTAAGCGGGACGACCGTGATGTCAACGTCGCCGGGGTCGCGGTCGTAGTTCGAGTAGGCGACGGAGAAGGTGAACTCGCCCTTGCGGATCGTGTCGCCGTCGTAGATGGTGAACAGGCCGGTCGGGCCTCCCGGAGTGCCGCCCGTGCCGACGGTCGGCGCCTGGTTGCGCGGGTCGTTGCCGGGACGCAAGGTCTGACCGACCGCGGCGGCGGCCAGCATCATTGCGACCAGGACGACGACGATTGCCTTTCTCACAAATTTCATCTTCCCCTCCTCCACGCCTGGAAAAGTTTAGAAATAGCCTTCGTTAAAACAAGGCTAGGCCGACAAGGACGAGCCGGTCACGGACGAAAAATGCGAGTAGCTAATTTATGAAGACAAATGAAGAACGCTTTATGAAGACGAATGAAAAACGCAGCCGTAAATTATTATCATATGCCGCAATTGTCAATCCCTAACTTTTTCTTCCGGGCCGTCCGAATACCTTGTTACAGAGGCTTGAATGGGCCGCCGTACGACACCAACGCGGAACGCCGCGAGCGCCGGACTCATGGAGAAAAACGAAGGCGGAGGTGCGTTCTTTTTATCCGCACCCCCGCCTCGCTGGTTCTATAACTCGGACTCGCCCGCTCAGTCCTTCTTGCCGCCGAACATGCTGCCGAGGTCGCCGATCACGTCGCCCGCCTTGCCGGCGAGGCCGCCGATGACGCCGGCGCCGCCCGCAATCGCGCCGTCCACCTGCCCGGCGATGGGCGCGGGCAGACGCTCCTTGAGAAAGCCCACGACCGTCTCGACCGCCGTCCGCGCCTGCGACTCGCTGATGCCCGTCTTCGCCATGACCTGATTGATTAACTCGTCCATGCCGTCCTCCCTCTCCTCAGTTTTGTATGAGCCGTTCGCTCGAAATGGTTTCGGGTTGCAGAGCCGCGCTCAGATGAAGACGACGGTCTGGAAGTTGGGGATGTCGAAGCGGCGGCGGCAGCGCGGGTTCGCGCAGACGAGCATGTCGTCAACGCGCACCATGTAGTCGCGCGCCTTGGCGAACTGCGCCTTCTGCTGCTCGTTCATGCCGCGCGGCGGCTGCCGCTTCTTCGTCCGGCGCAGCCAGCGCACGTCGTAGTCCGAGCGCTCGCGGCAGTGCGGGCAGGAGTAGGAAGCGCGCTTCGTCTCCGGCCTCTCGTCGAAAAAATCTCTCTCGTTCATAAATTCAAGAGGTCGGAGGTCGGAGGTCGGAGGTCAGTTGTCGTGCTAACCGCACAGCTTCAGATTTAATTCGTGGTTGCTCGCCGGCGAAGATTTTACTGACCTCTGACCTCCGACCTCTGACCTCTCCTTTCCTTACGTCTGTGATGTATGACTATCAGAAGGCCGAGCAGCCCGTTCAAAAGCATCAGCGAGTTCGTCACGACGAAGACCCAGTTGCCGACGAGCCAACTGTAGATCGTGAAGCCGAGCGAGGCCGACATCTGCCCGACGAAGAGCCACTTTGAAACGCCCTCGCTCGACCCCTCGCTCCACTGCTTGTAAACCTGCTTGGCGATTGTCGCCACGAGTACGCAAGAGCTTGCCCACCCGACCGCCTCGACCCACATCAAATAGCGCCCCTTGTTCTGACTCTCGTCCCGCGCCGCGATTATCACCCGCCGCCTGGCTCAGGACAAAAGCCTGCGGACGGTCTCGCGCAGCGAGTCGGGGTCGAGCGGCTTCGGCTCGTATGCGTCCGCGCCCTGCCCGAGCGTAAGACTCGCGCTGCCCGTGCCGAAGCCCGTCGTGACGAGTATCGGCGTCGAGGCCAACTCCGGCGTCGAGCGAATGCGGCGGACGAGGTGGACGCCGTCAGCCGCCGGCATCCAAACGTCCGTGATAATCAGGTCGGGTCGCTCGGACGCGGCCAGATCGAAACCGCGCACGCCGTCCTCCGCCGTGACGACCGAGTAGCCCTCGCGTTCGAGCGCCATCCGCATCAACTCGCGCTCGACCTCGCCGTCCTCGACCACCAGAATCTTTTTCATAAGAGCAGTGACGAGTGACGGGTGACAAGTGACGAGTTAAGAACCGAAAGCTAAAAGCCGACAGCTAAATGCTAACAGCTTTCCGGCTCGCCACTCGTCACTTGTCACTCGTCACTGCTTTCATTGCCTTCGCAAATCTCGCGCAGGTAGCGGAAGCTGTAAATCCCCGTGTCGTGGCCGTCGCCCCAGCGGAAGGTGAGCGCGTAGCGCCCGACGATGTCAACGTCCTCGATGCGCAGGTCGTCGGGGACTGACTCGGCGCGCAGCACGCGCTCGCCCGTGAACTCGTTGACGCACGCCGCGCACGGGCAGAGCCGGCGCAGCCGCGGCGCTTCGTAACGGCACTCGCGACCGTCGGCCCACGTGACGCGCAAGACGGCGTCCGACTCCTGCATGATCTCGCGCGGCTCGACGGCGGGGCCGCGCCTCGGCGCTTCGGCCATAAAGCGGGTGCCGGGTTTTGGGTGCAGGTAAAAAGTTAAACCAAAACCTGGCACCTAAAAGCCAGAACCTCTCCTCTCATCCTTCCGCGGTTTTGAGCGCCCGCTCGACGGCGTCGGCGGTCACGTCGAAGTGCGTCGCCGACCAGACGACGCGACCGTCGCGCAGGAGGAGCGCCTGCGGCGTCTCGTGCTGGACGCCGGTGCGCTCTTCGATGGCGCGAGAGATGTCGCGGCTCTTCTGCACGACGACGAGCGAGACCGGACCAGCGACTCCCTGCATCTCGCGGTAGGCGCGCGCGCTGATCGGGCAGGCGTTGCTGTGCTTGAACAGCAGCACCGGCCCCTCGTGCGAACGTTGGAAAATTCTGTCGAGCGCCGTCGCGTCCGTCACCTGCTCGAATTCCGTGTCCATCCCTCGACCCTCTGAGCGTCAGAAATTTTCGGAAAACTTTGAGCCGATATTAGCCCGTATTTAAGTCAAAAGTAAAAAGGCAAGCCGCCTGCGGCGGAAGGCAAAAGTAAAAAGGCAAAAGGCAAAAGTGAAGACGAACGGCGGCGAAGACTAAAGGCTGACGCGGCCACCGTTATCAATGACGAATGGCGCGTCAGCCTTAGCTCCCTACTTTTGCCTTTTGCCTTTTTACTTTTGCCTTACTTCCAGTCGCCGACCAGCACGAACGGTGCCCAGTAGAACGGCGCGCTGTAACGCTTGCCGCTGATCATGTCGAGCCGCGCGGTTCGCATCGCGGCGGTCGGCGACTTGTCCGCGCCCGCGAGCAGGTTCTTGTAGAAGTCGGTCATCAGGTCTGCCGTTGACTTGTCGGCCACAGACCAGAGGCTCACGCCGACGGTCGGAGCGCCCGCGTACATGAAGGCGCGCGCCAAGCCCATCACGCCCTCGCCGCGCTTCTCCTTGCCCAAGCCCGTCTCGCAGGCCGAGAGCATCACGAGCGGCGAGCCGAGCCGGAGGTTGAAGACCTCGTCCGTACGGAGGAAGCCGTCCGTGCCCGGCTTGTTGCCGACGAGCGAGAGGACGACGCCCGTGAACTGCGGTCGCTCGGTGTTGAGAAGCCCGTGCGTCGCGAAGTGGAGGAAGCGGTACTGCCGCAGGTCTCGGTCTTCGACGTTCGACTCGTTCGCTTCGAGGTCGAGCCAAACGTCTGCCTTCTGCCCCGAACCGCCCGCGAGCCGCGCGATCTGCTGCGCCTCGGTGCGCGTCCCCGAAAGACGGACGAGGATGCCGCGCTGCGGGCCGGCGTTCGGCTTGCCCGGCTCGCTGTCGGAGATGTCGGCGAGCGCGCTGTCGAAGCTGAGTCCGCGCGCCGCGTCGCCTTCGGGCTGCTGCGCGGTCGCGGGCTTTGTCCCGCGCGCGCGCGCGTCCGACCTGTCGAAGACCGGGTCGGCGACGATGAGCATCCCCGCGCCCTGCGGCGTTGCGCCGCGCTGCTGCCGTATCGCCGCGACGACCGAGGCCGACGGCGCGAACAGGGTCTCGTTGGTCTTCAAAAGATAAGGCAGCGTCGAGAAGTCCGCGCCGGCGGCGGGCGCTGAGGTGACGAGCGCGTGGAAGGGGATGTAGTTGAGCGCGCCGTCGGCGACGACGAGCAGGCGGTCTTGCTTGAAGAGCGGCGCGGCTGGCTCGACGCAAGTTTTGTAGAGCGCGTTCGAGGCTTGCGCGAACGCGCCGACGGCTGCGGGTGTTCCGGTCGTCGTCGCGCCGCTCAGGGTGAGTCCGCGCTGCGCGTCGGCGTCCGAGACCATCTCGGTGATCGAGCGGCGAGCGCCCGCAGGGATGATCTGGTCGCGCAGCGCCACGGCCTGCTTCTCGATCTCGGCGCGCGCGGGCAGGCGCGAGAGCGTGAAGCCGTCGCGCGTGACGGCGAAGAGGTAGGAGCGCTCGTCGCCGAGCTTGTATTCGAGCAGCGCGGTCTGCGCGTCGAGAACCTGACGGCGGATGTCTTCGAGCGCGAGCGGCTTCGGCGCGGTCAGTTCGGCGTAGCGCGGCGAGGCCGAGCGTATCTGATTCTCGATGTCGTCGTAGTCGTTCTGAAGCTGGTTCAACTCCGCCTCAAGCTGCTCGACCGACTTCGACGGCTTCACGCCGAGGTTGACGCCGGTCAACTGCGCGGCGATCTCCTCCTGCCGACTCTGGTTGTCGCGCTTTTTCTGAAGGAGGTCTGCGGGCACGCCCTCGGTGATCTCCGCGCCCGACTCGTTCAGGAGGTCTAAGAGCGAGCGCGAGCGCCCGCGCTCGACGACGCTCAAAGCCTCGGACGCGTAGGCGAGCGCGCGTCCGTCGAGCGGAGATGAAGTCGCGGGCGCGCTCGAAGCGCCGGGCACCGTGTTCGACTGCGCGGCGAGCGCCATCTCGGCGAGCGCGCCAGCCGCCTCGTCGAACACGTCTTCGGTCGTCGCGAGGAAGGTCGCCCGCGACTCGTCGGCGCGCAAGCTCCCCGCGCGCAGCGTCTCAATCGTGTCGAGCGCCTGCCGGTACGAGGCGAGCGCGTCCTCGCGCATCTTCGCCGCCTTTTTCTGGTCGCGCTCCTCGGCGGCCTGGTACCAGAGGCCGCGGCCCGTGCCGCGCTGCGCGGGCCACATCAGGTCGAGGCGATTGTCGTCGCGCGCGCCCTTCGCGGCGTCGGCGTAGAGTTTGACGGCGTCGCCGTAGCGCCCCTGTCGGAACGCCACGTCGCCGAGGCTCGTGCGCGCGGCGGCGCGGTAGCGGCGCGTCTGGCCGAGGTTGCCGACGACGCCGAGCGGGCCGCTCGTCGCCGCGAGCGCGTTGTTGAAGTGCGTCTTCGCGTCGTCGAGGCGGCTGTTGAAGTAGTCAACGCGCCCCATGCCGAGTTCGTAGGTCGCGTAGATGATCGTCTCGCGGTAGGAGTTGAAGGGCTGCTTGAGCGTGTCCGCCGTGTCGGCGACGACGCCCGTCACCGCGCCCGGCGTCGAGGTCGAGGGCCTGCCGCCCGCCGCGCCGCGGATGCGACTGCCGAAGCCGATGATCTTTTTCGCGCCCGACTCGGTGTTCGACTTCGCGTTCTGCGCGCTTCTGAGCTTGTCCGTGTCGGGCTTCGCGACGCGCATCCGCGAGAAGGCTTCGCGCGCGGCGTTCGCGTCGCCGCGGCGGTACTGCATCTCGCCGATTTTCGCGAGCATGAGGTTGGCGTTGTACGCCCCCTCCTGCGTCGAGAGCGAGGCGACGAGCGCGCCCTCCCTGCTTTCGCTCGCGGCCATCGCGGCGTAAATTTTGTAGGCGTCGTCGTAGTTCTGCTGCGCGATGTCGTAGCGACCCTGCCGCTCGTAAAGCTCGCCCATCAGGTCACGCGTCGAGGCTTCGCCCGACTTGTCACCCGCGGCCTGGAAACCTTTGAGCGCGCGCTCAAGATGGACGAGCGCGTCGGCGGCCTTGCCGCGATGCAGCAGCGCGCGACCCTGCTCGCGCTCGCCCGCCGGGTCGCCCGGCTGTTGCACCGACGCCGCCGCGCCCCGCGTCAAAGTCGAAGACCCCGCGGCGCGAACGGGCGCGCCGCCGAGCGCCGACGAAACCAACAGCAACCCCGCGATAAAACTCCTGACGCAACGCATGACCTTTTTACTCCTTGACGGATGAACGAATGAATGCGGGCGGCGAAGCAGCGCGCCCGTAACAAAGCGAAAGTCTGAAATCTCAAATTCGCCGCTGCCGACTTGAGATTTCAGACTTGAGGACTTCAAACGCGCCGCACAGTCTGACACGTGCGGCGCGGGGCGATCATTTGTGAACCAGCTTGATGACTGTGACGAGCGCGTCGGCGTCGGGCGAGCCGGCGACGCGGACGACAGCCGGCGCGGGGTCGTCGCGCTTGATCTTGATGCCGCGCTGGATGCTCGCGGGCTGAACGGGCTGCGCCTGCAACTGCGCGAGCTGCGTGTTCTTCGCCTCGATGACGTGCTGGTCGGTCGCGCCCGCCTTGATGCGCTGCCACTGCGCGGCGGTCGGCCTCCAGCCGTACTCGTCGCAGTTCTTGCAGGCCGCCAGGAGCGCGTCACCCGTCGGCACGCCTTCGAGCGGGCGGCGCGAGACGACGACGTAAACGTCCTCGATGCCAGTGTTGTTGTCGAACTCGAAGGCGTACTTCGTGTCCGCCGGGTAAGTCTCGCGGACGTGCGCGTGCGCGGCGTTCGCGCCGCCGTCGAGCAGGGCGTTCGGGAAGAGCATTCCGGGGTTGCCGTCGTTCTCCGCGTCGAAGATGTAGATGTAGCCTTCGGTGTTCGGTTCGAGCGCGATGACGATCTGGTCGCCCGACTTGTACTCGTGCGCCGAGTCAACGGGGAGCAGCCCGCCCGCGCTGTTCTTCATGAAGATGGTGTAGCCGAGTCCGATGGCGCGCGCCGGGCCGCCGCCCGCGCTCGTCTTCACGGTCTGCGCGCCCGTCTCGCTCATGCCGTCGGACTGCGCCGCGACCTCTGAGCCTTGGCCCGCGGTCGCGTTGTTCGTCTTCGAGCCGTTCGTCGTCGTGTGCTTGCTCGAAGCCAGAGTCCCGCCGGACGAGTTCGAGCCGTGGCTCCTCGAAGCGACGCTGCCGGAACTGCCCCTGTGTGAGGGCGCGGCGTGCGTCGTGTGCTTCTGCGTATTCGAGGACGGATCGTCAAAGCTCACGCCGCGCGAGGTGACGAAGTCGTCAATGACCTGCTTGTCCTGCTGCTGACCCTGCTGCTGCGCCCGCGCCGCGACGGACGCGCAGAGCATGAGCGCGAAGGCCGCGAGCGCCGCGACTGTTTTAAAGCGCATCTGAAACCCTCCGATTTGGAAAGCGCCGTTCACCTGTCCGCCCGAAAGAGCTACCTGTGATTAACCCTAACGTCAAAGATGAGCGGATTGTTGCCCGCGGTTGCCGCTTGCGGGACGGAAACCTCGACGGCGCGCGCGTCGCCCTCGCCCTTTGTCTCGACCGCCGGCGCGTTTGACTTGAACTGCGCGCGGAAGTCTTCAAGCTCCTTGACCTCCGCGGGCGTCAACTGGTGCTGGAACTTGTCGGCCAGGAACGCGGGCGACATGAGCGGCGTCGGCGAGAAGATGAAGGTGAAGTCGTCCGCGCCGGGGTTGTCGTCGAGCTTGAACTTCGTCGCGCCGAACGGGAAGGCGAAGTCCGCGCCCGCGCCGACCAGGTTCGACTTGAGCGCGCCCGCGCCCTGCGCCGTCAGCATCGTCATCTGCGCGTTGCCGCCCGCGCCGGGGCCGATGATGTAGAGGTAGCCGCGCTCCTTCGGCACGAAATGGAACTTGAACCACTTGCCGGATTGCAGCGTCGCCGCCGTCTCCGCGATCCGCTTGCCCGAAGGCTCGTCGTTCTTGTCGAACGACTCGAACCAGTAGCTCGCGGCCTCGGCCTTCGCCGCCTCGGCTGGGCGCGGCGGCGCGGAGTTGTTCGCGTTCGGCGGGTTGTCGGCGGCGGGCGCGTCCGTCTTCGCGCGCATGCGGCTCCAGGCGAACCAGCCGCCGACGCCGAGGACGAGCAGGAGCGCGAGCGCGCCTCCCGCAATCAGAGGCACGAACGAGCGGCGACTCTCCGGCGCGGTGATCGAGACGCCCGCGCCCTGCTGTGCGCCCGTGCTTTGTTGTGTGCCCGCGGCTTGTTGCTGCGCGCCCGCTTGTGCGACGTGCGCGCCCGTTTGCGGCCCGCTTTTGTAAAACGCGCCCGGCGTCTCGGTCGCCGGACGCCCGCCCTGCGAGTCGTTTGTGTAGGCTTGCGTCTCGGCGGCGCGCTCGACGACGGTCTCGCGGCTCGCGTCGTGGCGCGCGGCGACGTTGCCGCTCGTCGGCGGGCGCTGCCCCTGCGCGTTGGTACCATGCGACGCGAACGGCGACTCGAACTCCGAGGTCAGAATCGTCTCGGCGTGGCTGTGCTTGAGAGCTTCGGCGTTGGTCTCCGGCGAGAGGTGCGCGGTCGCGGCCTCGCTGCCGCCCCGCGTGCCGAGCGCGCGGCCATGTTCGGCGGTGTGAAGCGACCCCGTGTCGCTCGTTTGAATGACGTGCGAGCGCGTGTGCGGCTGAAGGCCGAGCGACGCGCGCAACTCGTTGACGAACTCGCCCGCGGTCTGCGGCCTGTCGGCGCGATCCTTCTCCATCGCGCGCGCGACCGCGTGGCTGTACGCGGCGGGCACGCCGGGCACAACGTCGGAGAGCGAGGGGCGCGGCGCGGCGACGTGCTTCTGCCTCAGTTCCGAGAGCGTGCGTCCGCCGTGCGGCTTGCGGCCCGCGACCAGCTCGAAGAAGATGACGCCGAGCGAGTAGATGTCCGTGCGCCCGTCAACTTCCGGGTTGCCGTCGCGAGGCATCTCGCCCCACTGTTCCGGCGACATGTAGTAAGGCGTGCCGAGTATCTGCCCGGCGACCGTCAGCGAGGTCGCGCTCGCGGCGTGAACGTCGCCCGCGCCGACCATCTTCGCGATGCCGAGGTCTAAGAGCTTGACGACCGTGCCGCCGCGGTCGTCCCTGCCGAGCATGATGTTCTCCGGCTTGAGGTCGCGGTGGACGACGCCGCGCGCGTGGGCCGAGTCGAGCACGTCGGCGACGGGTTCGAGAATTTCTAGCGCCTCGGCGGGCGTGAAGCGTCCGCGCCGCTTCAGCTCCACGTCGAGCGTGTGCCCCTCGACGTACTCCATGACCATGTAGATCATGCCGTCGGCGCCCGACGAGAGGTCATAGACGGTGACGGAGTTCGGGTGGCGGAAGGCGCGCGCGGCCTTGCCCTCGCGCTGGAATCGCTTGAGCCACTCCGAGTTGCCGCGCATCTCGGAGCGCAGGGTCTTGATGACGACCTGATCGCCCAGAAGGATGTGGCGCGCGCGATAGACCGCGCCCATGCCGCCCTGCGCGATGAAGCTCTCGACCTTGTACTTGCCCTCGATGACTTGGCCGACGATGTTTTCGGGCGACTCCTGCAACACCTCTCCGTCGTGAGGGCAGAAGGTCTCGGTGTCGGCGAAAGTGTTGTTGCAGGCGGCGCAGAGCTTCATCTTGGAATTATCTTCGCTCGTGTCCAGAAAGGTTTTTCAAACGCGGGCGACCCGGTAAACAGTCGAAATACCTTTGGCGGATTTAAAGTCTAACACGGGCGCGCGGGCGTGTGAACTTGAAGTAAGCGGTGAGCAGTGAAGCTGCGTGTTCGCTCGGCCTCTCCGTCTTGAATCACTTACGACTCGCCGTCCGTTACCTACTGCTCACCGCTCACCGCTTACTGCTCACCGCTCACACTAAAGGGCAACGAAAACACACCCTGTTTAATCTAAAAAACGCACGCGCCCGCTTTGGCCGGCGGGGCTTTCGACCGACTCCCTCCCGAATGCTCTCACAAGCGAAAGCGTTCCCCCGCCCGCTGGCGCGTCCGAAGGCGGTCGAGTATGAAACTCAACGCGTTTCTGGAGCAGCGCTCCAGACCATTCATCTACGTCGCTTGCCTGCTGCTGGTCGTCCTGCTCGGCGTCGCCGACTACCTGAACGGCCCGGACATCTCGCTCATCGTCTTCTACGTCGTGCCCGTCCTCGTCGCTGCGTGGTACGCCGGGCGGCGCGCGGGATTCCTGATGTGCGCGGCGGGCGGCCTCTCGTACCTCGCCGGTGCCTACGCGACGAGTGGACACTTCTCGCACCCGCTCATCGCCTACTGGAACGCCGCCGTGCGCCTCGGCTCGATCCTCATCCTCGCGCACCTCGTCGCCTCCTTCAAGCGCTCGTTCGAGCGCGAGCGCGAGCTTGCGCGAACCGACTACCTGACCGGCGCTTTCAACGGCAGGTCGTTCGGCGAGATGGCCGAGGCCGAGATCAGCCGCGCCCGACGCCACGCGCACCCTTTCACGGTCGCGTACATGGACGTTGACGACTTCAAGCTCATCAACGACCGCCACGGCCACAGCACGGGCGACAAACTTTTGAAAGCCGTCGCCGACACCATCCGCAAGAACGTCCGCGACATTGACACCGTGGCGCGGCTCGGCGGCGACGAGTTCGCAGTCCTCATGCCGGAGACCGACGAGAAGTCCGCGCGCACGGTCGTCTGCCGCATGCGCCGCCAACTCCGCGAGGTCGCGCGGCTGCACGGCTGGCACGTCACCTTCAGCATCGGCGTCGTCACGTGGGAGACGCCGCCCGCCTCCGTTGACGAGATGCTGCGCGCCGCCGACGACCTGATGTACTCGGCCAAGCGACTCGGCAAGAACACAGTCCGCCACGCCGTCTCGAACCCGACCGCCAACGCCGCGTAAGGCCGAGTCCGGCTAACCCGAACGCCCGACCGCGCTCGCGTCTTGTTATCCGCCGACGACAAGACGCGAGCGCGGTCGGACACCAAACTGTCCACCACTCGAACGCGAATCGTTTTGCCTTCGGCGCGCGGCTCGATTAAGCTTCCAGACGCTCTCTCATCAAAGGAAGGCTCGGCGGTCGAGCGGCTTGGGCAGAGAACAACTCGTCATCGTCGGCGGCGTCGCCGCGGGACTCGCGGCGGCGATGGAGGCGCGGCGCGCGTCCGAAGACCTCGACATCACGGTCTTCGAGCGCACGCGCGACATCTCCTACGGCGCGTGCGGCCTGCCTTACGTCGTGTCGGGTCTCATCCCCTCGCTCGAACGCCTCGTCCTTCACACGCCCGAATACTTCCGCGAGCGACACCGCATCGAGGTTCGACTAGAAACCGAAGCGCTTGAGATCATGCCCGCGAAGTACGCTCTGCGCGTGCGCGAGCGCGGCGAGGAGCGCGAGGTCGGCTACAACGCGCTCGTCATCGCGACCGGCGCGGCGGCAGTCTGCCCGCCCCTGCCCGGCCACGAACTCGAAGGCGTCTTCGTCCTCCGGCACATGCGCGACGGTCGCCGCATGATGCGCTTCTTTGAAGAGACTCAGCCGCGAACCGCCGTCGTCGTCGGCGCGGGCTACATCGGTCTTGAGATGGCCGAGGCTTTCCGCGAGCGCGGACTGCGGACGACGCTCGTCGAGTCTTCCGACAAGTTGATGACGGCGCTCGGCGGACGCGCGCGCGACGTGGTCGCGGAAGAGTTGAGGGCGAACGGCGTCGAACTCCTGTTCGGCGAGCGCGTCGTCGGGTTCGAGGGCGCGGCGGGCCGCGTCGCGCGCGTCCTGACAGATTCGGGGCGCGCAATCGAGGCCGACGTTGTCTCAATCGGCGTCGGCGTCCGTCCCGAAGTCGCGCTCGCGCTCGGCGCTGGAATCGAAGTCGGCGAGAGCGGCGCAATCATCACAGACGAGCGGCAGAGGACGGGCGCGACGGGCGTCTTCGCCGCGGGCGATTGCTGCGAGGTCTTGCACCGCGTTTCGGGCCGGCGCGTGTGGCATCCGCTCGGCCAGCCCGCAATCAAACAAGGCTGGGTCGCGGGCGCGAACGCGGCGCGCGGCGACTCTTCAGCGGACGCGCGCTACGCAGGCGTCGTCGGCACGAACGTCGTCAAGGTCTTCCGGCTCGAAGTCGCGCGCACCGGACTCTCGTTTGACGAGGCGCGCGCCGCGAGCTTCGACGCCTCGGAGACGGAGGCGGAGAGCCACTCGCGCGCGGGCTACTTCCCCGGCTCCATGAAGATTCACACGCGACTCGTCACGGATAAAAATGGAAGGCTGCTCGGCGCGCAGATGGCCGCGCGCGAAGGCGTCGCGCAACGCATAGACGTTTACGCAGCCGCGCTCCACGCGGGGTTGAAAGTCGAAGATGTCGAACGCCTCGACCTCGCCTACGCGCCGCCGTTCGCGCCGACGGTTGATCCCGTCATCCGCGCCGCGCACGAGGCGAAAAAGAAATCTTGAGAGCCGCGCCAGCGTTCCGTGCTGAAACGAATTGAAAAGGGCGTGCGCTCCCGAAGGAGGCACGCCCTTTTCACTTGCCTGAAGAACCGGCTTACAGCTTCGCGAAGACGACGACGAGCGTGAAGAGCACGAGCGTCTCGATGAAGACGAGGCCGAGAATCATCAGCGTCTGAATGCGCGCGCTCGCGCCGGGGTTGCGCGCGACGCCTTCGGCAGCGGCGCCCGCGACGCGCGACTGGCCGATGGCCGCGAGCGCCGCGGCGAGTCCGAAGCCGAGTCCAGCCGCCAGAGCCTTGTACTTGCCGACCGAGAAGTCGTTGTCAGCCGCCGCGTTCTGCGCGAAGGCCGGAACCGCCGTCGCCATCACGCCGACGACCGCGAAAAGAGCCATTCTCAACTTGTTCATGGAATCATCTCCCGTGGTTTTCGACCCTATGCTTGAACACGAGTTCTGTCTTCTCGGTCGTCGCTTTCGGGAGCGCGTGCGCTGTTTATGATTTCGCCTCCACCCGGTATCCACCGCCCCTCTTACAACGGCGCTCCAGCGATTTCGGCACGCGCAGCTTTCAAAACTCGAAAGCTAAGACCTGCGCGCTTCACACTCCGACGGCGAACGACCCCGAAAACTTCTCGCGTCCGCGACGGGTCGAATCTTTGTACCTTGCGCCGCAACGTGCGCGGGCGCGACTTGCCCGCGCCGCTCGGACGGCGCGCTTCCCCTTGAAAAAGTTATGCGTGCTCCGGCAGCGTGAAGACGCCGCCATCTTCCGCGAGCGCCTCGTGCGTGTCCTCTGCGCCGTGGTGCTCCTCGTGCGGCGCGTGCGAGACCTCGCTGACGTAGATGATCGAAAGTATGACGAAGATGAAAGTCTGCATGAACGCGACGAACAGGCTGAGCGGCATGATCAGAACCGGCAGCAGCCACGGCCCAGCCGGAATCGGTATTCCCCAGTGCGTATGAAGCCAACTGAATATGTCTGTCGCGAGTCCGCCGATGGTTCCGAGAATCTGCTCGTCGCCGAAGAGGTTTCCGAACAGACGTATGCCGAGCGACATCGGTCGGACGAAGTTGCTTATCAACTCAATCGGGAACAGCAGCAGCGCGAGCCAAGGGATCGGCCCCGCGAAGTGCTTGAGGTGGCCGATCAGTCCGTTCTCGCGTATGCCGACCGAGTTGTAATAAACGAACGACGTGAGGCCGAGCGCGAAGGTGACGGAAGTCGCAGAGGTCGGGGCCATCAATCCGGGGACGAGTCCCATCAAATTCGAGATGAGAATCAGCACGCCGAACGTGGCGATCACCGGCAGGTACTTCACCCCGTGCGGCCCGACGTTGTCAACGAGAAGGTTTCTGATGGCGACGACGCCCGCCTCCAGAGTCATCTGCCCGTAGGTCGGCTCTTCGACCGAGAGCCTGCGCGGCTTCAGAACGATGATGACGACGAACGTCAGAAGGACGGCGATGACGAACATCACCGTGTACCAGGGCACGGCGTTCTCGACCGTGTACGGGCCGAAGACGTTCTCCGGCGTCGTCCCGAAGTAGCCGAAGAACTTCACCCAGAACGGGTAGGTGTACTGCATCTCGAAGTTGTGAACAGGCTCGCCAATGTAGCTGTTGACGAACTGCACGAGGGCGGGCAACTGCTCCTTCGCCTCGGCTGCCTGTTCTGCAAACAGGAGAAACATCGCTCAGATTTCCTCTCGACGTGTGATTGCGAAATAAAACTGCCTGAGACCTTCGGCGAGCAGCGCCGCGACGGTCGCGCACATTCCGGCGAGCGTCGCGACCAGCGAGACGAGGTCGAGCGCGACCGCCGCGAATATCACGAACGCGACGACGACGTAGCGGAGCACGTAACGCGCCGCCTTCACCTTCGGTCGCGCGCCCGGCTGTGTCGAGCCGAAGACCGCCGCGACCGAACTGCTCAGCCAGTGAAGGTTGAAGACCGCCAGCGCGCCGCCCAACATCAGCCCGGTCGTCACTCTCCACGGGGCGACGAACGCGCTCACGAGAACCGCGACCGCGGCAGCCGCGCACGTGTCCCGAAAGATGCGCCGCACGGCGGCGTGCGGGTCTTCGCCCGCCCCCTCCGGCCCGCGCGCGCGCCCACTGTCTGCGCCCTCGCCCATCACGGAACTAGAGATTCTACACGCCCGCGCGCGCGCCTGTCGAGCCGGACTGCCCCGTGGCTCACTTATTAATTTGCGAGATGATTCTGATGAACTGGTAGAAGCCCACGACCGCGCCGAGGACGATGCCGGCGATCATGATCCAACTCGTGCCGAGCCAGCGGTCGAGCGCCCAGCCCAAGCCCATGCACGTCGCCACCGAGAAAAAGATGGTAAGGCCCGCGGCGTAAGCCATGCCGCTGCGCCGCGTCGCCTCCTGCTCTTCGCGCTTGTCCTCGTCCATCTGCTTTCCGATTTATTACTTCGTCAACTCCTTGCGCCTCAACTCGGCGAGCATCTTCTCGGCCTTCATCATCTCGATCTCGGCTGAGCTGAGTCCGAGCCGCGGCTCGTCCGACTTCGACAGGAGTTTGTACGCGCCGACGCCCGCGAGCGCGATGACGCCGAAGATGACCAGCCACTTCAGGAGCGCGGCGACCACGCCGAAGAGCGCTATCCCGCCGACGATGGCGAGCGCCAGCACGAGCAGCGCGAGAAGGACTTTGAAAAGTGTCATGACAGAAAACCTCCGCGAACGATTCGGGTGTGCCCTCCGGGCATTCAGGAAGATTTACGCTCCCGCGCCCGCCCGCGTTCGCAACTTTAACTCACCGCCTCGCTCATTCATTCGTCGGCCAACGCGCGCCGCCGGCTGCCGCGTGTCGCACGCCGCCAGCGCCCGCGCAACGGCAATCACCAACTCCCGCGCGTCAGGTAGTTCTTCGGGACTTCCCACAACTGCGCGCGGCGCGAGTGGCGCATCGAGTCGTGTATGAAGCAGACGTGCGTGCACCAGCAGGCACGCCCGCCGTCAATCTCGCCCAACTCACTTTGGCGCGCCTGCGAAGACCACAGCGCGCCGAAGTCGTAGTCGAAATCCGCGAGGCACGCGAACTTCCCGCGCAGCTCGCACGCGCGCACCGAGCCGTCGTAGTCAATGACCGCGGTCGTCTCGCCCGCCGTGCAGGGGAACGGCCACTCCGAGGGACGCTCGAAGTTCGCGTGCTGCGTGCGGTAGTGCGTCGTGATCGCGCCGACGTAGGCGACCGACTTGACGAAGCGCGTCGCCGCGTCGTCCGCCGCGAACATCCGCTCGCCGTAACGCTTCGTCAAGGCCGAGACGCGCGCGTAGAGCGCGGGCAGGGCTTCCGCCGGCACTTGTTTGATCGCGTCGCCCGCCTTCGTCTCGCCGCGGATGATGTTGAAGTAGTGGCCGTCTAACGGGAAGTTCTCGAACATGAAGTCGGCGAGGCGCTCGACCTCACCGTAGTTCTCCGAGCAGACGACCGTGTTGACGTTGAGGCGGAAGCGGTCGCCGTACTTTTCTTTGAGCGGGTAGAGCGCCTCGATGCAGTCGAGCGTGCGCGCCCAGTTGCCGGGCACGCCGCGCACGCGGTCGTGCGTCTCGCCGTAGCCGTCGAGCGCGACGTTGAGATAGAGGTCAAGCTCCGGGTGGAGGGCGAGCGCGTGGTCAACGATCTCGAAGGTGCGCGTTCTTAACAGCCCGTTCGTCGGGATGATGACCCGGCGGACGCCGTTGTTCTCGACGAAGAGTCGGATGATCTCCGAGGCGTCGTGGCGGAGCGTCGGCTCGCCGCCCGAAAGCCAGAGGTCTGTGACGGGCGGCATCGTCTGCGACACGCGCTCGATCTGCTCGAAGGTCATGTCGCCGGGGCGGTTCAGCTCCTCGTGGTAGAAACAGGTCTCGCAACGGGCGTTGCAGCGCGACGTGATGAAGAAGATGACCGTGCCGAGCCGCTTCTCGCGCCCGGTCGAGCGGATGAGGTTGAAGAACTGTGTCGCCTTGTTCGGCATAAGCCTCACGATTGCGGATTTCGGAATGCGGAATGCGGATTGAAGAATCACAAGAGCCGCGCGTTTTTCTTTGCGAGCGTTGCGCCTTTGCGAGAGATTAGGTTTCACGCTAAGGCGCAAGGACTGCAAAGGGCATAAAGATTAATCCGCATTCCGCATTCCGCATTCCGCATTCGGTTCGATGATGTCAGTTTCGTCCGGCGATTTCAACTCGTACCCGATGCCGCGCCAGACGATGCGGCGCGAAAGGGCGGCGGCGAGCGAGTTGTAGAGGAAGAGCGCAGACGTAGCGGGCCAGAGCAGAAGGTGCGCCCACACGCCCGCGCGCAGTTGCGCGTGATAGTTTTCGAGCACGAGCGCGACGGCGCGCAGGCGAAAAAAAGATTTCCAGATGCCGAGCGTGAAGATCACGCAGACGAGCGAGAGCGGCCACGCGAACGGGAGTCCGAGCGCGGCGCGGGCGACTGCGAGCGCGAGTCCGCCGAAGAAGACTGCGACGAAGAGAAGGTTCGACCCCAGCACGAAGCGCCACAGGTGCGGCGCATAGACGCGCGTGATCTTCAGTTGGCGCGTCGTGAACTCCAACAACTCGGCCATCGTGCAGTCTTCGACCGAAGCGGTCAGGCACGCGGGCACGAAGCGAATCGGCAGCTTTGCTTCATGAAGCGCGCGCGTCAGCGCGTAGTCGTCCGAGAGCGTGCCGCGCCAGCGCTCGCGCATGTTCAGACGCTCGAACGTCTCGCGCCGCACGGCGGTCGAGCCGCCCCAACAGAAGTTTCGCCCCGCGTCTTCGGCGAGCGCCGACGCAATCGAAGCGTTCCAGACCGAGCGGAGCTGCGACGCGAGTCCGCCGCGCACCGAAAGAAACCAGCGGTAGCCTGTCGCCGCGCCGACCTGTTCGTCCGCGAGCGGCGCGACGAGCGAGCGTAGCCAGTCGGCGCGCGGGCGCGCGTCTGTGTCAACGAAGACGAAGACCTCGCTGCGCGGGTCGCACTCCGCGACCGCGGCGCGCAGATTGTGAACCTTCTGCCCGCACCCCGACGCGCGTCCCGCGACGACGAGGCGCGCGTGTGCAACGCTGTCGGAGGCGAAGGCCCGGCTCAACTCTTCGGCGACGGTGAGCGCGGGGTCGTCCGCGCGGTCTGAGACGAAGACGAGTTCATACGCGGGGTAGTGCTGGCGGAAGAGCGCGGCGAGGTTCGCGCTCAAACCCTGGTCAAGTCCGCGGCACGGCACGAAGACGGAGGCGAAAGGGAGGAAGAGCGCACGCCTCGCGTCAAGCTCGCGGCGGAAGAAGGCGAGCCAGCGCACGCCTGCTCGAAGCGAAATCGCGCTCTGCGCGAGAACCAGGGCCGCCAGAAAGTAGAAGAACCACATCCCGCTTCAAGTCGCCGCGCGAGGCGAATGACGCGCCCGCCTCGTGCGGCGAGTTTCACGTCCGCGTCGCGCGGCGTGCGCGTCGTTCACTTCACGCGAGGGCGCGCTTCGCTCACCTGATCGTGATTTCGATTGTGAACGGAATGGCCCGCCCGCCCTTGCGCTTGTTCCAGACGGCGATCAGGTAAGTTCCCGTGTCGGGCAAAGGCCCGGACCAGTCCTTCACTTCGAGCGCGCCTTCGACCGCCCCGCTCGGCGCGGTGACGGAGAAGATCGCCGCGCCCGCGCTCGAAGTCACGTGCACGGTCATCGTTTGCCCGGCCTTCGCCGCGAGCGCGTAGGTGTAGCCGTGCGCGTTGTCGGCGGTGCCTTTCAGAACCGCGGTCGTCCTCCCCTTCTCGAACGTGACGACCTTCGGCTGTCCGCCGCCTTGCGCCGAAGCGCCCGGCGCGGAGAGGAAGACTGCGGCGCAGCAGGCGAGCGCCGCGGCGAGGTTGACGAAGAGCTTTCGCGTCATTCGGTTTCTCCTGTTTGATCTTCTGCTCGGTTCGGTTTTCGCCTCGCGCCGCCGGCCCCTACCTGATCGTGACTTCGAGCGTGTAGGCGGAAGCGCCGCCGCGCTCGCGGTTGTTGACGAGCGTGATCGTGTAGTCGCCCGACTCCGGCAACTCGCCCGACCAGTCGCGCACGGTGAACGCGCCCTCGACCGGCGAACTGCTCGGCGTGCTCACGGAGAAGACGACATCCGGGTTACGCGAAGCGACGTGCAGAGTCATCGTCTGCCCGCGCCGCGCGCCGAGCGTATAGACGTCGCTGTGGCCGTAAGGTATCGAGCCGTTGACGACCGCCGTCGTGCGCCCGCGCGCGAACTTGATGCGCCGCTCTGTGACCGTGCCGCCCTGGTTCTGCGCGCCGACCGACGCGCAGACGCAGACAAAAGCAACCGCTGCGAGCACGCCCGCGCGCAGCAGTCTCACACTTTGATCCTTCATCTTCCGATTCTCCTTCGTATTTTTTTCGCGGCGAGCCGCCGCGGTTTCAGCGAGCGGCGGCTTTAGCGCGCGCAGGTCTGCGCCCGCCCGCCGTCAATCGAGTAGGTCGCGCCCGTAACCCACGAGGCGCGGTCGGAGGCCAGATACAAAATCAACTCCGCGACCTCGTCCGGCGTGCCGACGCGACCGATGGGGTGCGTGGTCTTCGAGCGTTCGAGGAAGGCCGCGTAATTCTCTTCGTTCATGCCGCCGCGCCGGTGAATCTCCGTGACGACCACGCCGGGGTTGACGGCGTTCACGCGCACGCCTTTGGGCGCGAGTTCGAGCGCGGCGCAGCGCGTGAGCTGGTCAACGCCGGCCTTCGAGACGCAGTAGGCCAGCACGCCGGGAAACGCGCGGAGTCCCGTCACGCTTGAGACGTTGACGACGTTGCCCGGACGCTTTTCGAGGTGCGGCGCGGAGAGCTGCATCAGGTGGAAGACCGAGCGGAGGTTGACGTTCATCATCACGTCCCAGTCGGCAAGAGAAGTGTTTTCGACCGTGCCGTTGCTGATGATGCCGGCAGCGTTGACGAGAACGTCCAAGCCGCCGAGCCGTTCGACCGTCTCCGAGACGGCGCGCTCGGCGTCCGACTCGTTCATCACGTCGGCGCTTATCCCGACGGCCTCGCCGCCGAGATTTTCGATCTCGCCCGCGACATCCTTCAAGCCTTCGGCGCTGCGCGCGACGAGTGCGACGCGCGCGCCCTCTTCGGCGAACCTGAGCGCCGTCGCGCGCCCGATGCCCGAAGTCGCGCCCGTGATGAGCGCGGCCCTTCCCGTCAACAGATTTTCAGCCATGTGACCGTGCCTCTGAATTTAAGAATGAATGCTGAAGAGCAACTCTACATCAGCCCGCCGCTTTTTTGCACTGACCGGCGGACAAGGCGAGGGCGCGGGAGTTGAAGCCCCCGCGCCCTCGTTGGTTGTCTATGGATTCATGTCGAGCGCGGCGCGCAACACGTCGCGCGCCGCGGCGTCGGCGATTACATGCCGCAACGCGCCTCGCAGTTGCGAAGGCGGCGCAGGCAGGCGCGCTCGCTCTTGCCGTTGCGTATGCAGTTGTCGTACTTGCGGCGGCAGTGGCAGCCGCGGCGATGACGAACTCTCAGGACTTGACCAGCCGCCGCGTAGCCGAGCGCTGGCGCGACCGAACCCGCGCGCGGCTGCGCGCCCGTTGACCGCGAGAAGAATGCGACGGATGCCGTCAGGGCCAGAGCCAGAGCGACGGCGGCGACGAACGTCTTTAAGAAACGATCCTTGCTCCACATAGTTCTTACCTCCCTCCGGCGCGCGTGCGCCGGACTTTACTTCAGGGCGACCGGGCCGCCGGAGGCGAGCGCCGAGACGACCGCTTCGGCGGCTTTAATCAACGGATGTGGGTAGATGCCGATGAAG
>DASRCS010000083.1:0-37547 GCA_035652995.1 Pyrinomonadaceae bacterium | reverse complement strand
TGCTTGACGAGCGTGAAGAAAGGGTAGAAGTACCACGGCACTCCGCGGAGCCAGTCGGTCAGCTTGTGCGAGTAGAGCCTGCCCATGAACTCGTAGCTGTCGTGGGCCATCAACTTGTAGCTCGCGAACGCGCCCATCTTCCGCCAGGTGTCGGGCAGGAGTATCGCGGGGTTGCACAGCAGGAAGACCAGCCCCATGCAGACGAAGATTCGCAGGTACCAGGGCCGACCGATTCGCCAGCGCCTGTGCGGCAGGCCCTGGAAGACGAAGTTGTAGCTGACGCTGACGGCGATGAAGTGCGCGATGTACTTCGAGGCGACCATCGCGCCGAAGGCCGCGCCGGTCGCCCAGTAGTAAGGGGCCGGACTCTTGTCGGAGCCGCTCTCGGCCACGCGCTGGCTCCGCAGCCAGAAGACGTTGGCGAGCAGGAAGAAGAAGAGGAAGAACGTGTCCTCCTTGGCGATGCGGTTCAGCCCGATGGCCGTCGGGTCGAACGCCCAGAGCGCGGCGGCGACGAGCGCGACCTCCGCGCCGAAGAGTTCCGCGACGACGAAATATATAAGGACTGACGTGAGCGCGCCGAACAGCGCCGAAGGAAAGCGGAGCGCGGCCTCCGGCGAGACGCGCAGCGCATCGGGGTGCGCCGCGGCGGGCGCGAGCGAGTTCCAGAAGTCCGCCGACGCGAGGCTCACGGTCAGCAGGGCCTTCATCAGCATCGGGTGCTCGCCGTTCGCCGAGGTCAGCCCGTGCGCGCGGTAATCCTCGACGGCCTGAAGCTTGTTGAGTTCGTCCTCGCTGAAGCCCTCCGCGCCGAGACTCGCGGCGCGGAAGGCGAGTCCGAAGAGGACGAGCGCGCCGAGCAGCAGCGCGAGCGACGAGCGCCTGAACGTGCGCGGGTGCAGGTGGCCGAGCAAGTTCGGCCTCAGCCCCGCCGTCACGATTCGCTCAAGAGGTTCTGAAGAGGTTGATTCTGGCAAACTGAAAACTTTTCTCCTGCGCCTGCGGCAGGGCTTATTTAAACACGTCGGCGCGACTCCTGGCCGCCGGAAGGCCGCCGACTTTTGCCGCCGAGGGCTTGCAATTCTATCCGTTTTAGAACATCATCCAACACCTGCCAACCGAGCCGCCGGGAGGGACGCCGAAGGTTTCCAGCTTGGGCGGCGAGGGCCAACTTGAAGTCAGCCGGAGGTTCGCGCCTTCAGCCGCGAACGAGCACGCCGCGAGGCGCGCACTCCTTTGTTTGGGCAGAGTCTGGTCGGATCGCCCCGGCAGACGCCCGTTCACAGATAACTGAAGGAAGGGAATTCGATGTCCGAGCAGCGCACAACCGTCTCCACTACAGCCGCACCGGCGTTCCGCATTGACCCGAAACTCCACCAGATTCTTTACAGTCCGGGGTCGAGGCCCGCTCCCGAACCCGTGCCCGTCAAAGAGCCGGAAGCGCTCCCAGAGCCTCCGTACCCGATCCACCCCGACCCCAAGCCGATGACCAAGAAGGAGTACCAGCGCATGAACGCGCTGCGCACCTGGAAGACCTGGGGGTCGCCGTACTTCAAGTCGCTCTGGTACAAGGGTGAACTTCGCCCGATCATCCCCTACCTCTTCACCGAGTGGAAGTGCAACCTCGACTGCCACTACTGCTGGTCTTACAACAACCGCGTCAAGGGCATGACCGAGGACACGGCCAAGCGCTCGATTGACTGGCTCCACTCCATCGGCTCGCGCGTACTCGCCCTGATGGGCGGCGAGCCGCTGCTGCGGCCCAAGCTCATCCACAAGATCGTCCATTACAGCGCGAAGAAGGACATCTTCGTTTACCTTCCGACCAACGGTCGCCTGATGAAGCCCGACGTGATTGACCGCCTCGGCGACGCGGGCATCGCGACGGTCAACCTCGCCGTTGACTCGGTCAAGGAGCGCAAGGAGTTGCCGAAGGCGCTCGACCCGATCCGCCCGTACTTCGAGTACTTGGTCAAGCGTCAACATTACTACGGCTACACGGTGATGCTCAACATCAACATCTGCCGGACGAACATTGACGACGTTAAGGAGTTGACCGAGATCGCGCACGACCACGGCGTCGCGACGGACTACCACATCAACGAGTCGCCGATGACCGAGCAGACGCACTTCAAACACCTGAACGAGAACAGCACCTACCTGACGCCCGAAGACTTCCCCAAGGTTGACGACCTGCTCGACTACCTCGACGCCAAGCGGCACAACGAGGGCTACAAGATGGTCAACCAGTCGAAGCACATGCAGGACATGAAGCAGTTGATGCGCGGCGAGGTTCCGCCGTGGAAGTGCCGCGCGGGCCAGAACTCTCTGATCATCCGCACCGACGGCTCGCTCGCGCCCTGCTTCCCGATGTACTCGGCCACGCACGACTGGGGCACCGTTGACAACCCGAAGTTCGAGAAGGCGCAGCTCGACGAGATGAAGCAGGAGTGCTCGAAGCACTGCCTTTCGACCTGCAACTACATCCTCGCCTACTGCTACGACGCCAAGCGCGTCATCAAGTGGACGCTCAAGCAGGCCATGCACGGCTTCCAGGGTTCGACCGACACGATTCAGTAAGCCGGCGACAGGGCCGACACGGCCAAGCGCCGGACGCGAAAAAAGTAACGGGCGGCTCGACGGGGCCGCCCGTTACTTTTTCTTACGCCGGCAATATACCTCATGGTCGAAAGCGCCCTCTTTTCGCACACGTGCCCCGCCCACGCCGTAAGAGCCGAGGTAAAGTCCTCGTCCCGTTAATTCCGTTATCAAAGCGGTTAAACTTTCGCCCGCCGACGCCCACGCCAGCGGCACGCTCGTTGCAAAATCAATATCGAAAAAGACGGATATTTACTGGCGAGCATGGGGGCTTTATGAGACAGACAAAACTTTGGCCGCACGTGACTTTAGTAGCTCTCCTTTGCGCCGTGGTCGGCGGGACCGCGGCGGCACTTCTGGTCAGGCATCATCAGAAAAATCAGACTCAGGCGCTCGGCAACGCCGCGCGCATCGAGCGCGTTGACGGCACCGTCGGGATAGACCACAACGTCGGCAACGGGTCGGACGCGCAGTTCGTTCAGGCGACGACCAACACGCCCGTCGCGGCGGGCGACCGCATCTACGCGCGCGACAACGCGCGCACCTCGGTCGCGTTCACGGGCCGCAACTTCGCGCGGCTCAACCCGCGGACGGCCCTCGACGTGATGTACCTGACGGGCGACAGGACGCAGCTCGCCTTGCGCGACGGCTCGGCGCTATTCGATGTCGGCGAAATCCCTTCGGGCGGACTCTTCGAGGTCGCCACCCCGCAGTGCGCTTACGACTTCGACCAGCCCGGACTCTACGAGGTCGGCATCAACGACAACGGCAGCACATACGTCTCCGTTCTCAACGGAGTCGCGCGAGCGGTCGGCGTCGCGGGCACGGGTGAAGTGAGTAGGGGCGAGATGCTGACGATAGCTGGGCAGGCCGCCGCAGACATCGTCATGTCCAGACTCGACCCCGGATACGCGGGCGGCCTCCTGAATGACTACTACGGCTACCGCTACCCGCAAATCTACGACGGGCGCTACGCTAACTACGACGCTTATCTGAACGACCCCTTCTATTATGATCCGTACAAACGCTACACGAGCTACCGCTATGTGTCGGACTACATTCCGGGCGTGGAAGACCTCGACGCATACGGCGACTGGCAGGACGTGAGCGGCTACGGCGAGTGCTGGCACCCGCGCGTTGACGCGGGCTGGGCACCGTATCAACAGGGCTACTGGGACGTGAGCGACCCCTACGGCCTGACTTGGATTTCCAACGAGCCTTGGGGCTACGCGCCGTACCACTATGGTCGCTGGGCGAACGTTAATAACAAGTGGTTCTGGATTCCAGAGGGCGTGAACACGCAACCCGTTTACGCGCCCGCGCTCGTGGCGTTCGTGCCGCTGACGCAGGCGAACGAGGTCGGCTGGGTTCCGCTCGGCCCCGGCGACCCATACGTGCGGACTTACTACGACCAGAGCTGGCAGCCGCACTACGTCGGCGGCAACCCCGTCGTGCAGCAGCAAGTCGTCAACATCGGCGTGCCCGGCGCGGTGACGGTCGTACCCGTCCAGGACTTCAACAACGTCATCACGCCGCGCGATGTCGTGCGCGTTGACCCGCGGACGCTGGCGCAGACGCGCCCCGTCTTCGACCCCTTCACCGCAGACGCTCTCCGACAGGAGGCGATGCGGAACGAATCGGCGCGTCGAAGAATAGACGTGCCGCAGGACGTGGCCCGTCGAATCGCGAACACGCAGGTCTTCGCGGCCTCAGTCCCCGCAGCCGCGCCGTTCAGGCCGAACCTCGCGCAGGCGATGCACGTCGAGGCCGTGCCCGGCAATCGTCGCGGGCAGAAGCTGCAATTCAGGGACGAGCGTCAGGGCGCGGTCGCCGGTCAGCGAAACGCAGCCGGGCCGCAGCAGCCCGCGCCGCAAGCGCCGGGACAGATGAGCGCGGCGGATCAGGAGAGGAATCAGCGCATGAACGCGCTCGCGGCGCAGGCCGCACGCGGCGACAACGGCGCGCGTCGGCAGTTGCGACAGCTACAAAGGCAGAACGCCGCGCAGCCGCAGCCCGCTTTGCCGCCGCAGGCCGCGAACGGGATGGCGCAACGCATGGCCGCGCAGAACGCGCAAGGCGAACGGGTCGGACTCCGACGCCAGCAGCAGGCGCAGCGAGAGGCCGAGCGTCAACAGGCTCTGGCGGCGCAGCAGCAACAGCAACAGCAGCGCGCGGCTGCGCGGCAACAGGCCAACGCGCAAAGGCAGGCCGCGATGCAACAGAGGCAGGCGGCGATGCAGCAACAGCGCCAGCAGGCCGGGGCGCAGAGGGCGCAACAGATGAGGGCGCACGCGCAGGCGCAGCAGGCCGCGCGCCAGCAGATGAGGCAAGCGCCTCAACCGCAACAGCGTGTCCAGCAGCAGCCGCGTCCGCAGCCGCATCAACAAGGCCCGCCGCCGCAGGCTCGCCGTCAGGGGCCGCCGCCACAGGCGCAGCGCCAGCAACCGCCGCCGCAGGCAGCAAGGCCGCAGCCACAGGCCGCGAGACCGCAACCGCAGGGACACGGCGATGGCGGTGGCGGCGGCAAAGGTAAAGGCCACCACTGATAAAAGGTCTGAGGAGTTAGAAAGAAAAACGGAAGCGGACGATTCGCAAGTCGCCCGCTTCTTTTTTTTCGATTTCGTTTTAGCCTCGCACCTCACGGAAGAAAGTTTTAAAATTGGTTCCATGAAGAAGACGGAGACGGACGTTATCATCATCGGGGCCGGCCCGACTGGGCTGAGTCTCGCCTGCCAGCTCGTCAGGTACGGCGTTGATTTCCGCATCGTGGAGAAGAACGAAACGGTCACGCCCTACTCGAAGGCAATCGGCGTTCAGGCGCGCACGCTTGAGATTTACGAGCAGATCGGTCTGGGACAAGAGGCGGTCGAGCTTGGCGCGATTGCGAAGAAGGGCCGCCTGATCGTGGGCGGCGAAGTCCGCGGCGAGATTGATTTCTCGAACATCGGCGAGGGCTTGAGTCCTTACCCGTTCGTGCTGATGTTGGAGCAGAGCAAGAACGAGCGCCTGCTCTACGATTATCTTCAAAGTCACGGCGGAGACGTTCTCTGGAAGACCGAACTCGAAAGCCTCTCGCAGACGGACGCGAACGTCGCGGCTGAGGTCAGACTCGCCGACGGCACGACTCAAACCGTCGAGGCCAAATACCTCGCGGCCTGCGACGGCGCGAAGAGTCCCGTGCGGCACGCGCTCGGTCTTGAGTTCGGGGGCAGCACTTTCGAGCGTATGTTCTACGTCGCCGACGCGCAGGTTGACTGGGCGCTCGGCCACGACGCTTTGAACATCTGCCTCTCAAAAGAGACGTTCGTCGTCTTCTTCCCGCTCAAGGGCGAGCGGCGTTACCGCATCGTCGGCGTCTTCCCCGAAGAGTTCTCGAAGGACGAGGGCGACGTTCTCTACGAGGAGATCGAGGCCCGCGTCAAAGGCGAGGTCAAAATTCCTCTCGACATACACGACGTGCAATGGTTCTCGACCTACAAAGTCCATACGCGCCACGTCAGCCGCTTCTCGGAAGGCAGATGCTTCTTGGCCGGAGACGCCGCGCACGTACACTCGCCGGCTGGCGCGCAGGGGATGAACACTGGGATTCAGGACGGCTACAACCTCGCCTGGAAGCTGGCTTACGTGTTGAAGGGGCGGGCGGACGAAAAACTTCTGGCGACTTACAACGAGGAACGACTTGAGAACGCGAAGCACCTTTTGAAGACGACCGACCGGATGTTCCAGTTCGCGGCGAGTCCCGAATGGTTCGTCGAGTTCCTACGCACGACCGTCTTTCCGCACGTCGCGAACTTCGTCGTCAACCTCGACACCTTCAAGAAGTTCTTCTTCCCGCTCCTCTCTCAGATCGGAATCAACTACCGCCAAGGCTCGCTGAGCCGTCACGAGGGCGACGAAGACTTCAAGGTCAAGGCCGGTGATCGGATGCCCTACTTCCTCGCGGGCGGCGAGAGCGTCTTCGACCTTTTGCGCCAGCCGAAATTTCACCTGCTCGTCTTCTCCGACGCGCAGGACTCCGCGCAAACTCTTTCCTCGGAACTCGAAAGCCGTTACGCCGACCTGTTTGACTTCCACGCCCTGCCGCTGAGCAGGCAGGCGGCTGAAGCCTTCGGCGCGGACAGACCTTTTCATCTTCTGTTGAGGCCGGACAATCACATCGGATTCATCACGGAAGGGAGTTCGCCGGAAAGTTTGAGAGCTTACCTGAACGACTGGCTCGAATGGAAGAATAGTTAGCGCGGTGTGCGCAACTCTTTGCCGGGAGCGCGGGCATCTTGCCCGCATTGCCTGCTAAAAGCAGGCACAAAGCCTTCCGTCACTCACGACGTTTAAGCTTTAGCGCGTTTTCTTTTCGCGCTTTCACGCCCAATGCGGGCGGGACGCCCGCGCTCCCGGCGCGAGAGTCCCGCGGTAACTCAAACGCATACCGCTCCAGAGGTTTTTGCAAAACTTCAAAGCCCCTCCCGGCGTCTCCCGCGAGAATTAATGTCACGCCGGAAACGTCGGGAGGAACTTTGAAGCCGCGGACGGTCGCTAACTATTCCCGCCGCCCTTCTTGCGCGTGGGCTTCTTGCGCTCGCTCTGCCGGACGCCGCCGATCTGCTCGTACTGCGTCGAGTTCGGGCCGTAGGTGGCGCGCACCCCGCTCTTGGCCCGCGAGTTGATTCTGGCGAGGCCGACCACGTCTTCGTTGAGTTCGTTTGAAAGGGAAGTCACCTGCATCTTCAGCGCCTCCAACTGTTCGCGCTTCTGTCGCACCGAAGCGACCTTCTCCTGAAGGCTCGGAAGCGTCACCTCGCCCAGCGTGAAGGTCGGATTGTCCGTCCAGACACGGACGGTGCGGTCGCTTTCTGTAAGCACGGCGTCAATCGAGTATTTGCCTGACATGGAATGTTCTCCTTATTCTTTGACCAGCGGTTGTGAGTTAGCCAAAACCTTAGCGCGTGCGGCGAGGCTTTCAAACGTCGCGCCGAAAGTTTTGGCAGACAAGTCCCGAACCTTAACCAGGCCCCGAATCTTTCTAACCGCCCGTTAAAAAGATTCCCGCCCGGTTAAACTTTCTAACCGGCCTCCTAAACATTCTCGGAGCGCCGCTAAAAAGCCTAACCCGCCGGTTAGAATTTCTAACCAGCCGCTAAAATTATTAACTGACCCGCCCAAAGGTTCGTGAGCTTAACTTGAAGAAGTTGACGGTTCCACCTGTCAACAAAACCCGTGACGAATGAAGCGCGAGCTTTATATCACGAGCCGCAGTTTATTGCACCAACTATTTTCAGAAAAGGATTGAATTTTAAGCCGTGCGGCAGTAAAAATAGCCCGCTGAGTGAAGACCTCACTATTCGGCAATAGTGCGGGATTAACGAATTAGACCGCGGGATGCGGTAATTTCTGCCACATGGCCGAGTTATGCCGCATGGTGCGGTCTAATTACAGTTAGATGTTTTCCTCTTACGTAGGGTAAGAGTAGCTAATTGCAATGACCACAAAACCAACCTCGATTGATGATGTTATCTTCGAGCCAAAAGACATCGAAATATTCAAAATACCCGATACAAAAACTCGTATCGCTACGGTGCAAAACTATTTCTTCCCACGCCTTGAAATTTTGCTCATGCATACCACTGATTTGATACAGGAAGTCTATGAGGTAAATCCGTATGAGCGAATGACCTATGTTTATTATCCGAGCAATAGGAAAACTGCCCGCCAGAATCGTGATTTCTATCATGTCCACATTGGGTTAAGTGGCAAGCGCAAATTGGACAGAGAGCTAAAGTATAAACGACGTGACGGAAAAGCCTTTCGCCTTCACCCCTCTTATCTGATCTATAAGATAGATTTTGAGGGCTCAATCCAAGTAGAGTTCCATCCGTTCAGACAATATGTTAGTTCAGAGTTTATTTCTGCTGTCGCTGATTTATATGGCGAAAATTTTGTCACCTTATCGCCAATACTAGGGCTACATCAAATTTCCCATGATAGAGATTTTCAGTTTGTTAGCCTGAAAGATGCGTTCGTTGGCGAGAAAGAGGATATAAATTTCAATTACTTCTACTCCCCAACGTATTACTTCCCGGTGAGTATTGATAGAGGGTTGTGGCGCTCGATTTTATGTTTCGTTGCACTTTACCCTTTGCTTGACGCTTTCAATGCAATTGGAGAGGGCGAAGTGCCGGAACTACCTAAAATGTTAGAGAAATTGAAACGGTGGCATCTTACAAATGAGCCTGATGAAGAGAATGAAGATGCGGATGAATTGAATATGGGGAGCAATGAGTTATCGCAAATACCTGAACTTGATAGCTACACCTTTATACGTGCTGGCGTTTGGTGGTCTGTGTTAGCAAAAGATAACTGGACGTGTTGCAGTTGCGGGCGGAGTTCTAGGGAAGAAGGAATTACGCTGGAAGTTGACCATATAATTCCCCGCTCAAAAGGTGGCACAGACGATTTAGATAATCTTCAAACCTTGTGTAAGAAGTGCAATATCGGAAAGAGTAATAAAGACGATACAGATTTAAGGCGCGGGGCGGGAGTTTGAAAATATATGACGGCAACATCTAACAACATGCACCCGACGCCCAAACACGCAGCCTGTTAAATTCAATCGCCACAGGGCGCGGGTGATGGCGGGCGTTGGATTCTTTCACTAAACACGGAGGTGTGTGATGGGAATTGCTCGGCCCCTCTTGCTGGCACTGTTGGCGGGTTGTTACGCGCTCGCCTGCGTCGTGTCGAAGCCGCAGGAGCAACAGCAACAGAGATTCCCCGCGGGCGATTACCAGTACAGCGGCTATAACAAGCAGGGCGGCAAGATCGTGGAGGGCCGCCTGTCAATTACTTCGGTCGAGACGAGGCGGATAGGCTCTGACGAGGTGACACAGATTAAGGGCGACTGGCAATTGAACAAGGTCAGCAGCGAGGAGAGAATCGGGGCGCAGGAAGGGAAGGGAGAGTTGGTCGGCACTCTCAACGGGGAGTCGGTAAACATCAACCTCAACCCGAACATCAATGACGCGAATGTGATCCTTGAGGGCAAGATAGAGGGGCAGCGGATGAGCGGGAAGTGGAGCCTGCACGGGTACGCGGGCGTCATCAACGAGGGAACGTTCGAGGGCGTCAGAAAGTGAAGGCGCTTTGAAGGGCGGATGAATCTAACATCACGCGGCAGAAGCGCGAGACGGCCTCACTCTTAAACTCAGTCACTCGCCGCGCCGGCTGATGACGGGCGTCGGATTGCTTTCCTTGAGTTATGGCTGTCGAGAAGAATTGCATCTTCTGTAAAATTCTCGCAGGTGAGTCGGAAGTCAGTCTTGTCTATCGTGACGAGACGTGCGCGGCCTTCATGGACGTTCAGCCTGTGAATCCCGGCCACCTGCTCGTTATGCCCGTCAGGCACGCCGCTTACCTCGCAGACCTCGAAGGGGAAGAGGGCGCACAGATTTTCCGCGCCGCGCAAAGGCTCACCGCGGCCTTACGCCGGAGCGGCTTGAAGTGTGAAGGGGTCAATCTCTTTCTGGCCGATGGCGAAGCGGCCATGCAGGAAGTTTTCCACGTTCACCTGCACGTCTTCCCGCGCTTCGGCGGCGACGGGTTCGGGCTAAAATTCCCGCAGGGTTATTTTCGGAAACCTCAGAGGGAAGAATTAGACGAGGCCGCCGAAAAGATTAAGCGCGCGCTCGAAGAAAAGTGATACGGCGCGGCATAACCCAACAACCGCACGGCAGCAGGAGGGTTCGACATGAAGACGGTCTCAATCTTTTGTCTATTACTTCTTTTCGGAACCGGCCTCGCCCATTCACAGCAAAGCGAGGCGCTTTCGCCACAGGAAATTCTTGACAAGATGGTTTCCGTCTATGCCTCGTGCAGTAGTTACGAAGACTTTGGGAAGGTGAAGACACACATCTACAGTCAGAGGGCGGATTCTACGCAGAGCAAACCATTCTCGACGGTATTCGTGCGACCGTCGCGATTCCGCTTTGAATTTGAAGCCGACCGTTCAAACGGCGGCACGACGCATTACATCGTCTGGCGGGACGGGCCTGTCATAAAGAGTTGGTGGACACTCAAACCTGAGACCAGAACTTTTGAAACTCTCGACATGGCTCTCGCCGGCGCGACGGGAATATCGGGCGGGTCGGCGATCAACGTCCCAAGCATGCTGATGGGTGATTTGCATGACGGTCATAGAATCCAGAAGCTGACGCAATTAAGTTTGAAAGGGGAAGAAATGGTCGGTGGAAAGAGCGCCTACCGGATCGAGGGCCGCGACCGGCGGGACAATCTCCTGACCATCTGGATCGATAAGGAAAGCTTTCTGCTGCTGAAGATCAACGAGAAGAGAGAACTTAACGACGCCGAGGCGGAGACCACTACGACCTATCAGCCGCGCATAAACATAGACATAGCGCCCGATAAATTGGCCTTCAATCACTGAAGTCTGAGGACTTCGACCGGCAGGATTAAAGGTTCTCGTCGGAATCGTAGCGCGCAACCGAACAAGCGCTCGGAGTGGACTCGCCGGTGAGGAGAGTTTATTCGTAGTTGGGTGGGCGGGCCGCTAAAGCGCGGCGTTAGATGTCGGAAAAAGGGTGAAGCTGCATTGAAGGTTCTTGAGACGGACAGGTTAATTCTTCGCCGGCTGTCAGACGGCGACGCGGAATTCATTTTGCGGCTCGTGAACGAGCCTTCGTGGCTGAGGTATATCGGCAACCGGGGCGTCAGGAACCTCGAAGACGCGCGGGCTTATATTTTGAAGGGGCCGGTCGAGATGTATTCGCGTCTGGGCTTCGGTTTGTACCTCGTCGAGCTGAAGGCGGAAGGCGTCCCCGTCGGGATTTGCGGGCTGATAAAGAGAGATTCGTTGGAGGACGTGGACATCGGCTTCGCCTTCCTGCCGGAGTATTGGGGCCGCGGTTACGCGTTCGAGGCAGCCTCCGCCGTCATGGAGTACGGCAGAGACGCGCTCGGCCTCAAACGCATTGTCGCGATTACGTCCGCGGACAACGAAAGCTCTGCCCGACTTCTTGAGAAGCTCGGCTTTCAGTTCGACGGAATGTTTAAGCTTTCCGCCGACTCCGAAGAAGTCAGGTTCTTCAGCGTTAACTTCTGACGACTCGTCCCGCCCTGCTCACCCGCAAAACTCTTTTCGTCTCCGCCCGCATCGGAAGAGGTCGTGTTGTTTCAGCTTTGAGGTTATAGTGAGGGCGATGATTGAGACGAGGAGCGCGGGCGGCGTCGTCGTAAACGACGAGGGGAAAATTCTCGTCGTCAGCCAGCACGGGACGAGCTGGTCTCTGCCGAAGGGCCACATCGAGGACGGCGAGGACGAACTGACCGCCGCGCGCCGCGAGATTTATGAGGAGTCGGGCATAAGCGATTTGGAGTTGGTCGCGGAACTCGGCAGCTACCGGAGGCCGCGTCTCGGCAAAGACGGCTTCGAGGAAGGCTCGGAGTTGAAGACGATCCACCTGTTCCTCTTTAGAACTTCGCAGACGGAACTCTCGCCCGTTGACGTGGAGAACCCGGAGGCGCGCTGGGTCGAGGTGGGCGAGGTAGCGGGGATGTTGACGCACCGGAAAGACAAAGAGTTCTTCCAATCAATCGCCGGGAGCATCGGCGTTTAGCTCAAAGACGACGAGACCGCCTCGGCAAAGGAAGGAGTATTTTGAAAAGAATCTTCGCTGCTAAAGTTTTTAGCCGATGGAAGCCACCAGCCGAAAGTGACACGCCGATTGTTGGCCGCCGATTTTAAAAGATACAGGCGCAAGGCGTTTTCCCCCGGCGTTGGCTTTTCGGATTCGCGCGGTTCTTTGTCGGACGAAGCAAGAGCATTTAAATTCTGCGTCACGAAAGTTGAGGAGAAGTTGATGAAGCTTACGGCACGCGCGCTCGCGGCCTTCCTTGTCTGTATGTTGATTGTGCCCGGCGCGCTGGCTCAGCGTCGCAGGGCCGGGGCCGCTGTGACGGTCGCGGGCGTTTACGGAGACTTCACGGTCGGCAAGAGTTCGGGCGATCTGGAAGGGATGCGCGTGGCAATCATCTCCGCGGGCGCGGGCTACCACGCAATCGTTCAGATAGCGCAGGGCGGGGCGGAAGACCCGGAGCCTGTCTTCGTCGAAGTGAAGGTCAAGGGGACGAGCGTGGAGTTCACAGCGGGCGGACAGACTTACACGGGGACAGTCACCGCCGCTGGCCTGCGCCTGAAGGGCGAGGGCGGCGGATTCCTGAAGCGCCAGCCCTGCGCGTCCTACTTCGGTCGCTGAAGCGGCGCGTGGCTGTCGGATTAAATCAATCTCGAAACTGATAAGGAGAAGACCGCGAATGAAAGCGTTTAGACTTATCCCGGCATTAATCCTCGCAGTCGCGCTCGCGCCTCTGGCGAACGCGGTACAGAAGCCGCAGCCCCCCTCGGCTCCCGCGGCTGTCGTCGCGGAGTTGTACAGGGTTCACCGGAACGGCTACGGCCACGTCTTCGAGAAGTCGGGCCGGAGGTTGCAGCAGAAGTTCTTCGACAAGAATCTCGCCGGACTCATCTGGAAGGACTTGACCGAGACGCCGGAGGGCGATGTCGGCAACCTCGACTTCGACCCGCTCTACAACGCGCAGGACACGAAGATCACAAACTTCCGTGTCGGCGCTCCCGTCGTTGACGGTGCGAACGTCACCGTCCCGGTCACCTTCAACAACTTCGGCAAGAGGAATACTTTAAAATTTCTGATGGTCAACGAGGACGGCGCGTGGAAGGTCGCGAACATCTTCTATGAAGAAGGCGACCTCTTGAAGATTCTGAGCGGGTCGAACTGATGTCTAATGTCGCCGCGCAGATTTTATCTGCGACGTTCTCGGCATCAGACGCTTCGTCAGAGTCGGAAGAAAGGGACAAGGGGAAAATGAAACGCGACGGCGGGCGAAGGCGAGCGCGGCGCGAAGGCGACGTGTTGAAAGGGCTGGCCGCGGGGGTCGTCGGCGGGCTGGCGGCGGCGTGGGTGATGAATCAGTTTCAGGCGCTCCTGAGCAGGACGTTCGCGGGCGAGGAGCGCTCGCACGGCGCACAGTCAATGCAGCAAGGCTCGCCGCGCCGGGGAGTCGGCGCGGAGCTGGCCGCCGAGGGCAAAGACGACCCGAAGGACACAGCGCCCGCGCGTCTCGCCAACGCGCTCTCCGTCGGCGCGACGGGCCGCGAACTGTCGAAGGGCGAGAAGGAGTTCGCGGGAACCGTTCTGCACTACGCGATGGGCGCAACCTCGGGCGCGCTCTACGGCGCGGTCGCGGAAGAGTTGCCGTTTGTGACCGCCGGCGCGGGACTCCCGTTCGGCGCGGCTGTCTGGGCACTCGCGGACGAAGGGATCGTGCCCGCCGCCGGCCTGTCGAAGTCTCCGGCGGAATATCCGCTCTCGACGCACCTCTACGCCTTCTCCTCGCACCTCGTCTTCGGCCTGACGACCGAGCTGGTGCGAAAGGCCGTGCGCGCCGCGCTCTGAAACTCTGATGCCGAGGTGACACGAGTGAGGCCCGCGCAATTTCAAAACTGCGCGGGCCTCGTCCGTTTTGCAACACCGACTGTTGGCCGCAAGGCAATTCGGGCGGGGAAGACTTTGAAGGCGGTCGGCGGCGCTTGCGGCGAAGCTGCGCGACACTTTTTTCGGCGCGGCGCGGGCGGAGTGATGTTATGATGTGCGCCAAATCCATCAGCAAAGGAATCCGTGCGATGAAAATCGGGATGATCGGTCTTGGCCGAATGGGCGCGAACATGGTTCGGCGTTTGTCGAAGGGCGGGCACGAGTGCGTGGTTTACGACCGGAGCGCCGACGCGGTCGCGGCGCTCGCGAAAGAGGGCGCGACGGGCGCGTCGAGTCTGGACGATTTCGTCGGCAAGCTCGACTCGCCGCGCGTCGTCTGGTTGATGGTTCCGGCGGCGGTCGTTGACGCGACGCTCGCAGACCTCGGCTCGCGCCTCTCGTCCGGCGACATCATCATTGACGGCGGGAACTCATATTACATTGACGACATCCGGCGCGCGGAGGAGCTGAAGCCGAAGGGCCTCCACTACGTTGACGCGGGCACGAGCGGCGGCGTGTGGGGGCTTGAGCGCGGCTACTGCCTGATGGTCGGCGGCGAGGACGAGACGGTCAAACACCTCGACCCCGTTTTTAAAACGCTCGCGCCCGGTCGCGGCGAAATCCCGCGCACGCCGGGCCGCGAGTCGGCTTCGGGGACTGCCGAGGAAGGCTACCTCCACTGCGGGCCGGTCGGCGCGGGCCACTTCGTCAAGATGGTTCACAACGGCATCGAGTACGGATTGATGGCCGCATACGCCGAGGGCCTGAACATCCTCCGCCACGCCAACGTCGGCAAGAGCGACCGCGAGGTCAACGCCGAGACGACCCCGCTCAGGAACCCCGAACACTACCGTTACGACTTCAACCTCGCGGACATCACCGAGCTTTGGCGTCGCGGGAGCGTCGTCGCCTCCTGGCTTCTGGATTTGACGGCGAGCGCGCTCGCCAAACAGCCCGACCTCTCGAACTTCTCAGGCCACGTCGCCGACTCCGGCGAGGGCCGCTGGACGCTCGCCGCCGCGATTGAAGAGGGCACGCCCGCGCCCGTGCTGAGCGCCGCGCTCTACGAGCGTTTCGCTTCGCGCGGCGAGGACGACTTCGCGCTGAAGGTTCTCTCGGCGATGCGTTTCGAGTTCGGCGGGCACGTCGAGCAGGGGAAGCGTTAGTGCGATTGCCAAAACATTCAAGGGGACAAACGGATGAGCGCAACGCCGACAGTTGAAGAGATCATAGACGACGAGCCGGGCAGCCGTGTGACCTCCGACGCGCTCGTCTTCTTCGGCGCGACGGGCGACCTCGCGTACAAGCAAATCTTTCCCGCGCTGCAAAAGATGGTGAAGCGCGGCACGCTCGACGCGCCAGTCATCGGCGTCGCCAAGTCCGGGTGGACGCTCGAAGACCTCCGCAAGCGCGCGCGCGACAGCATCGCCGCGCACGGAGGCGTTGACGAGGCCGCGTTTGAAAAACTCTGCGAGCTGCTCCGCTACGTTGACGGCGACTACCAAGACCCGAACACCTTCATGGCGCTCCGCCAGGCGCTCGGCGACGCGAAGAGTCCGACGCACTACCTCGCCATCCCGCCGAGCATGTTCGGGACGGTGACGCAGTCGCTCTGCCTTGCGAAGTGCGGCGACGGCGCGCGCGTCGTCGTCGAAAAGCCGTTCGGTCGCGACCTCGCCTCGGCGCAGCAACTCAACGACACGCTGCACTCGGTCTTCCCCGAACCGGACATCTACCGCATTGACCACTACCTCGGCAAAGAGGCGGTCGAGAACCTCCTCTTCTTCCGCTTCGCCAACACGTTCCTCGAACCGATCTGGAATCGGAACTACGTCGAGAGCGTGCAGATCACGATGGCCGAGAGCTTCGGCGTCGAGGGGCGCGGACGCTTCTACGAGGAAGCGGGCGCGATCCGCGACGTGATCCAGAACCACCTGCTCCAAGTTCTCGCCTTCATCGCGATGGAGCCGCCGACGAGCATGTACGTCGAATCGCTGCGCGACGAGGTCGTGAAAGTGTTTCGGACGATACCGCCTTTGAAGCCGGAGAACGTCGTGCGCGGTCAGTTCAAGGGCTACCGCGACGAGAATGGCGTCGCACCCGATTCGACGGTCGAGACGTTCGCGGCGGTGCGGCTTGAGATTGACTCGTGGCGCTGGGACGGCGTGCCGTTTTTAATCCGCGCGGGCAAGAAGCTCGCGACGACGGCGACCGAAGTCATCGTCAAGCTGAAGAGGCCGCCGCTCAGCCGGCTCACGGCAAACAACAACTACTTCCGCTTCCGGCTCGGCCCAGACCTTTCGATCAACATGGGGGCGCGCATCAAGCGGCCCGGCCCGCAGATGGTCTCGATGCCGGTGGAACTGACGGCCTACGACAAGCCCGAAGGCGGCGAGCTTGAGGCCTACGAGCGCCTGCTTTCAGACGCGATGCGCGGCGACAAGATTCTCTTCGTCCGCGAGGACGCGGTTGACGCCGCGTGGGCCGTCGTTGACCCGGTGCTCGGCGACGCGACGCCGGTTCACGAGTACGAGCCGGGAAGCTGGGGGCCGCCCGAAGCCGACCAACTCGCCGCCGACATCGGAGGCTGGCGCAACCCGCAGTAGCCGCGCACGCCGACGATAAACTTCGACGCCCCACAACCCGACAACGTCATCGCCGCAAACGTTCGTGCGCGGCGTCGCGAGCAGGACGAAGACCGTTTCCTGCTCGCGACGCCGCGCTTCAATCTTTGTCGGGCGTGCGAACGTCAGGGCGTGATGCGGTCGCCTTTCAACTGTCCCGTGAAGTCTGGCCCGAGCGAGTTCCCGAAGAGGTCGGTGAACTTTATGGTGAACGTCCCCGTGAACGTGCGACCGCCCTTGTCGAGCTTGATGTTCTCTAAGATGGTCGCGCGACCGACGACGGTCGTGTTGGTCTGGTCGTAAATCCACGACGGGTGTCGGAGCTTGAGCGTGCGCGGCCCGGTCTTCTCGTACACGCCGAGGCAGATGTTGCCGGTCGCGGGCGGCGGCGTGTCGTTCAGGATTTCGAGTCCGTCGTCGTGGTACTGGTCGAACCCTTCGTCAACGATCTGCCCCTCGGAGATGAACTTCACGTCCCAGAGTCCGACTATCGTCGCGTCGTCCCTGTCCGGCTCCGAAGTCGCCGCCGCGTTGGCCGGCGCGGTCAGTTGATTGCCCGCCAGCCCCGCCGCGGCGTTGAGCGCGGCGTGGCCGCCGTTGCCGTGATGAAGCGACACGCCGCACTGGGCCTCGGCGCGCGAGGCGGAAGCGGCGCAGAATCCGATGACAAGGCAGGCCGCGTAAATTAGCTTCGTAGTTTTCATCGAAACCTCCTCTTGACGCCGGTTCGACGACCGGCTGTTTGTAATGACTGTGCAGGTCAAAGGTCGAGACACGAATCGCTTTCTATTTCACGCGGCGAGGCGCAAGCGGGTCGCGCAGTCTGGCGCCGGCAGACGCTCGCCGCCGCCGCCTTCGTCGCCGCGCCCGCACGTTTTAACTGCCCACATCTATTAGCGCGACGCAGCGCGGGAAACCGTCTCAAGAAATTTCTTGAGGAAATTGACTTGTCATTCCGTCGGGCATATTCTCGCGCGAGACATCCCGACGCCGACCGCGCGAGGGGAGTATGAGCAAGCCCGCGACGCCGCCCGAAATAACACAGATGCTTCAGGAATGGAGCGACGGCAAGGAGGAGGCGCTCGACCAACTCCTGCCCGTCGTCTATACCGAGTTGCGCCGCCAGGCCGCGCGCCACCTCCGGCGCGAGCGCAGAGACCACACGCTGCAAACGACCGCGCTCGTCCACGAGGCTTACATGAAACTCGTTGACCAGCGGAACGTCAGGTGGGAGAGCCGCTCGCACTTCTTCGCCATCGCCTCGCAGGCGATGCGGCGCATCCTCGTGGACTACGCCCGCACGCGAAAGCGTGAGAAGCGCGGCGGCGGCGACATAAGGCTCTCCCTCGCGGCAGCCGAGCAGGTCGCCAGCGACTCGAAAGGCGTTGACCTCATCGCGCTCGACGAGGCGCTGACGCGTCTCGCAGTGATTGACGAGCAGCAGTCGCGCGTCGTCGAGCTGCGCTACTTCAGCGGACTGAGCCTCGAAGAGACGGCTGAGATACTCGACATCTCGCGCGCCACCGCCGCGCGCGAATGGAACATGGCCCGCGCGTGGCTGCACCGGGAGCTGAGCCGTTAACAGTTTTCAGTTTTGAGTTTTCAGTTTTCAGCTTTCGATAGATAAGGTTCAGCGTGCGGCCTTCAAACGGCGGCGGTTTCCTAAAAGCTGAAAACCGAAAACTGAAAACTGTTCTTATGACCCCCGAACGCTGGCAGGAGATCAAGAGGATATTCAACAGCGCGGCGGAGCGCGCTCCGGGCGAGCGTCTGGGCTACGTCGCCGCGGCCTGCGCGGGCGACGAAGAACTGCGCCGCGAAGTCGAGTCGCTGCTCGGCTCTCTGGACGAGTCCGCGAGCTTCATGGGCCGGCCCGCGGTCGCGCAGATCGCAGACCATCTCGAAACGATCTTCTTTAAAAAGTTTTCCGCGGGGCAGACGGTCGCGCACTACCGGATCATTTCGGACTTGGGCGCGGGCGGGCAGGGCGCGGTTTACAAGGCGCTCGACACGAAGCTTGACCGCACCGTCGCGCTCAAGCTCCTGCCGCCGGAGGTGTCGGCGGTTGACGCCACGAGCCGCAAGCGTTTCCGGCGCGAGGCCCTGCTCGCCTCTTCGCTCGACCACCCGAACATCTGCACGATTCACGACCTGATGGAGGTTGACGGCGCGACCTTCATCGTCATGCAGTTCGTCGCGGGCCGCAACGTCCGCCAACTCCTCAAAGGCCGACCGCTCGAAGTCAGGGCCGCGCTGAGAATCGCGATTCAGGTCTGCGACGCGCTCGCCGCCGCGCACGCGAAGGGAATCATCCACCGCGACATCAAGCCGCACAACGTCGTCGTCTCCGATAACGGTCAGGCGAAGATTCTCGACTTCGGTCTGGCGAAGCTGACTGGTGAAGGGAGCGACGCGAGAGAGCAGACGGAGCTGACCGCGACGGGTTCGCCCTACGGCACGCCGACCTCAGCCGCGCCCGAACAGGCGCGCGGCGAGCGCGTTGACCACCGCGCCGACATCTTCTCGACCGGCGTTCTTCTTTACGAGATGCTCGCGGGCACCTGGCCCTTCCGGGGCAAGACCGCGATTGACGTGCGCCACGCCGTTTTGTATGACGAGCCGAAGCCGGTCGGCGAAGCGCGCGGCGGCGCGATACCCGCGAAGCTCGAAGCGATAGTCACGCGCTCCCTCGCGAAAGAGCCTGCCAAACGCTACCAGCAGATTTCGCAGATGCGCGACGAGTTGCTCGAAGTCCTGCGCGAGCTGCCGGAGTCGAAGGAGAGCAGCACCGAAAGCTTCCTCGAATCTTTCAAGCCCACGAAGCTGCGACACCTCCCGCGCCTCAGTTGGAAAGTCGGGCTGGCGGCGACGGCAGCACTCGTCGTCGCAGCCGCGCTGTTTTATTTCTTCTATCTCAAACGCAGCGCCCCCGCGCTGGTCGGCAAAGACACAATCCTCATCGCGGACTTCGCGAACACGACGGGCGACGCCGTGTTCGACGGCACGCTCAAGCAGGGCCTGGCGTTGCAACTGCAACAGTCGCCGTTCCTCAACATCTTCCCCGAAGCGCGCGTGCGCGAGACTTTGCGGCAGATGGAGCGGCCCGCGGACGAGCGCGTGACGGTCGAGACGGGCCGCGAGATTTGCCAGCGCAACGACCTGAAGGCCCTGATCGCCGGCTCGATTGCCGCGCTCGGCAGCCACTACGTCATCACGCTCGAAGCCGTCAACGCGCGCAGCGGCGAGACCATCGCGCGACAGCAGGCCGAGGCCGCGAGCAAAGAGGAAGTTCTGAAGTCGCTCTCCGCAGCCGCCGCGGGCATCCGCGAACAACTCGGCGAAAGCCTCAACTCGATTCAACAGTCCGACATCCCGCTCTATCAACTCACGACGCCTTCGCTCGACGCGCTCAAGTCGTTCGCGCTCGGCTTCGACCGCTCGAACAAGGGCGAGTATTTTCAGTCCATCCCGCTCTTCAAACACGCGACCGAACTCGACCCGAATTTCGCCTACGGCTACTCGCTGCTGGCCGGCAACTACACGATTGTCAACGAGCCTCGGCGCGCCGCCGCGAACGCCGACAAGGCGTTCGCGCTCAAGGAAAAAGTCTCCGACCGCGAGAAGCTCTACATCACTTACGTCTATGACATCTACACGCTCGGAGATTTGGACAAGGCAATCGAAGTGCTCCACGTTTACGACCAGTCGTACCCGCACGACTTTCGAGTGTCCGGCAATTTGTCATACGCCTACCTGATCGAAGGCCGGTTCGACAAGGCCGCCGACGAGGCGCGCGAGTCGGTGCGCCTCAACCCCGACATCTCGAACTGGCACGTGACGCTGGGGACGGCGCTCACGCGCCTCGACCGTTTCGCCGAGGCAAAGGAAGCTTTCGGGCGCGCGCTTCAGATGGGAATGGGCGACGCGCGGATGCGCGGCGGGCTGTATCAGATCGCGTTCGTCGAAGGTGACGCGGCGGCGATGCAGCAACAACTCGAAAGCCTGCGCGGCGTGCCGGAGGAGTACATCGCCGCCGACTTGCAGGCCGGCACGGCGGCGTACTCAGGGCAGTGGCGGCAGTCGAAAGACTCTGCGCGGCGCGCGTTTGACCTGGCCGTGCGCGTTGACGTGAAAGAGGTGGCCGCGCTTTACGCGGCAGAGCAGGGCCTGCGCGCGGCGGTCTTCGGCAGGTGCGACGAGACTAAAACCTACGACACGCAATCGCTCTCGCTCGAACGCAACCCTGTGACGCTGGAACGCGTCGCGCTCGGCGGAGCTTTATGCGGCGACGGTCAGGCGCAGTCGCCGGTTGACGAGCTGGCGAAACAGCATCCGAGCGACACGCTCGCGGGCGGCCTCTGGTCGCCGCTCGTCCGCGCCGCCGCCGAACTCGCGCACGGGAACGCGGCGAAGGCGGTCGAGCTGCTCGACGCGACGCGTCCTTACGAACCCGCCGCCGAATTCTGGACGCACTACCTGCGCGGGCAAGCCTACCTCAAATTAAATAAAGGCCCGGAGGCCGCCGCGGAGTTCCGGCAAATCCTCGCGCACCGCGGCGAGTCGCCGCTCTCAACTCTTTACCCGCTCGCGCAGCTCGGCCTCGCGCGCGCCGCGCTGCAAGCGGGCGACGCGGCGCAGGCGCGCGAGGCTTACGAGAATTTTCTCGACGTGTGGAAGGATGCCGACGCAGACCTGCCCGTGCTTCAGACGGCGCGGAAGGAGTACGCGAATCTGAAGCCCTGATTCGCAAAGTGTGATTTCACCGCCTGGTCTTCATTCGAGACGAAATTCTGTGTTCTTTGGCACGAGAGTCCCCTTCAATAGTTGTAGGACGGCGCGCGATGACTGTAGGGGCATGGCTTGTCCCCGCCCGCGGTCGCTCGTTGAAACTCGACACGCGTATAAAGTGCAAAAGGGCGGGGACAAGCCCCGTGCCCCTACAGCCTTGAGAGACACTCAAATCATTGAGCGTCAGGGCTTCAGCACGACCTTGATGCAGTCGTCCTCTTTGTTAAGGAACGTGTCGAACCCTTGCGGCGCTTCGTCGAGCGGCATCCGGTGCGTGATGACGAACGACGGGTCAATGTCGCCGTTCTCGATGTGTTCGAGGAGCTTGTGCCAGTAGTGCTGCACGTGGCACTGGCCCGTCCTCATTTGCAGGCTGCGGTTCATGAACGAACCCATCGGGAACTTGTCAATGAAGCCGCCATAGACGCCGATGACCGAGACCGTGCCGCCGTTGCGGCAGGCCATGATCGCCTCGCGCAGCGCAATCGGCCTATCGGTCTCCGCGCCGAGCATCTGCTTCGCGCGGTCGTATGCATAGACGATGCCGTGGCCGCCGTGCGCTTCGAGTCCCACGTCGTCAATGCACGAGTCGGGGCCGCGCCCGCCCGTCATCTCCATCAGAGCCTCGTAGGTGTTCTCCTCCTCGTAGTTGATCGTCTCCGCGCCGCTAGCCTCGGCCATCCTGAGCCGTTCGGGGATGCGATCAATCCCGATGACGCGCTCCGCGCCGAGCAGGAACGCGCTCTTGATCGAGAACTGCCCGACGGGGCCGCAGCCCCAGACGGCGACGGTGTCTCCGGGCTTGATGTCGCACATCTCCGCGCCCATGTAGCCGGTCGGGAAGATGTCGGAGAGGAATAAGACCTGCTCGTCCGAGAGCGTGCTCGGCACTTTCAGTGTGCCCACGTCGGCGAAGGGCACGCGCGCGTACTCGGCCTGCCCTCCGGCGAAGCCGCCCGTCAGGTGCGAGTAGCCGAAGATGCCGCACGGGCTGTGTCCGAACATCTTCTCGGCCATCCACGCGTTCGGGTTCGAGTTCTCGCACAGCGAGAACAACTCCTGCTTGCAGAAGAAGCAGTTGCCGCACGAGATCGGGAAGGAGACGACGACGCGGTCGCCCACCTTGCGGTTCTTAACGTCCGGCCCGACCTCGACGATCTCGCCCATGAACTCGTGGCCGAGGATGTCGCCCTTCTCCATCGTCGGGATGAAGTGGTTGTAGAGGTGCAGGTCTGAGCCGCAGATTGCGGTCGAGCTGATCTGCACGATGGCGTCGCGCCTGTTCAAAATCTTCGGGTCGGGAACCTGCTCGACCCTCACGTCCTGTTTGCCGTACCAGCAATTCGCTCTCATCATTCCCCCTTTTCACGAATCAACAGCCGGGCAATCAACTTCGCCTTCGACTTCATCCGCCACGCGGCTCACGACGCCGAAGCGCCCTGCGACTGACCCGCCTCGCCGCTCGCGACGGGCTGCGCCGCGCGCTGCGTGAGCAGTCCGTTGTCGAAGTACGTGCCGTCCGAGAGGACGATTTCGCCGACTTCGATGACCTGCTTCAGACGCCGCAGGTCGTCGTTGATCTGCTGCGCCGGCTCTTCGCCGAAGAGCTTTGCGACCATCGAGCCGACCACGCCGCCGGGCGCGCTGTATTCGAGGTCAACGTGGACGATTGTCCCGCGGCCTCCGGGCGCTTCCTCGAACCTGACCGTGCCTGCGTTGTCAACGTCCGCGCCCTCGACCGAGCGCCACGCGATCAACTCGTTCGGCCTGTCTTCCGTAATCTCGGCGTCCCACTCGACGGTCGTGCCCGCGGGCGCTTTCGCGACCCAGTGCGAGCGTCGCTCGCCCGTCGTGCGGACAGATTCGAGGTGCTTCATGAAGGTCGGCAGTCGCTCGAAGTCGTGCCAGTAGTTGTAAATCTCTTCGGGTGTGGCGTTGATGATGATGCTCTTCTTCACTTCGGTGCCTCCTGTCTCGTTCGCGCTGAGCTGCTGCGCGCACAGAACGTCGAGCGCGGTCACGGCGAGCACGTTCGCGGTCGCGAACGCCAGGCGGCCCTTGCTCGTTTTCGGCGACGCGGCGGCGACGGCGAGCGTGGCGATGTCGAGTGCGTCGCCCACGACCCTCGACCAGACGGCCTCGGTCGGTCGCTCGCCCTGTGCGAAGATGCCGATGCCGCTCGCGATCTCGCGCAGACCGTAGAGTCGTATCAGTCCGGTGTGTTTGCCTTCCGTGCCCGAAATCTTGGCGATTGCGCGCGGCGCTAAAAGTTCGGCGAGGCCGAGGCCGAGGCTGAACCACGCCAGACCGCGCGCGAGTCTTTCCGCGTTTGAATTTTGTAAGTCGGCGCGGCCCGGCCCGTTGCCGCGAACGTTTGAGGTGCGACCGCTCGACCGCCTTCGACGCGCGGCCTGCACGCCGCCCGACTGCTGCCGCGGCGCTGCGGGGGTCGTCTGACCCTCGTCTTTTGTTTGCTTGTTTAATTGACGTTTGCTGGTAGCCATCTTCATCCCCCTTGATTAAGTAAGACAGTTCAAACGCCTGCGTGAGGCGACGCGGTCTTACGAATAACAATCTACCTTCACCGTTGATTCACGATTCGATTGACTTGTCGTGCGCTTGAAGATTATCGAGTGGTGAAAGCGAAAGGGATGAGGCGTTCGTCGAACGAACGCCTCATCCCTTTCGCGCGGTCGTGTCGCAGTACGCGTCTCTGAAGAATAAACGTGCCGCGCTCTCCCGCCCTCCGAGTAGCTCATGAAACATAAGCTACCGCCTTCTCCCGTTTGCCCCCCTCGGCTCGCTCTTCGCGCATCAACGCGCGACCTACCGGCGCAGACGCATTGTTGTCGCGAAGGCCCGACCGGGGCAGCCCCTTCCTGCCCCGGAAGCGCCGTGCCGCGCCCGCCCGCCGATGAATCTCCGAATTTTCCCGCTCGAATTTTGTCCGGCTAGTTTATGCGCGGCGGTGCTTTATGTCGGTACGAAAAGGGACGCGAGATGTGTCAAAACCTTGGTATTAAACTCACGACTCGCGCACTCGCACGGCCTCTGAAATTTTCGTCGAGTCGAAAGATGAAGAAGGGAAGACGTGCGCGGTCGCGCGGGCGCGGCGAGTTAGTTTTCGTCGGGCGTCTCGACGCGTGGGAGCAGAAGGCTCGGCAGGAGTTCGTAGCCCGCGAGGACGACGGCGTCGCCGTAGCGCGTGCCCTCGTCGGCGTCGGGGTTGATGATGACGACCGGCGTGTCGCGGAGCGTCGGGTGTTGGCGAATGCGGGCCAACAGAGAGTCGAAGGCGGGTAGTTCTTCTTCCGTCAGAATCAGGTCGGGCCGCTCGGCCTCGGCCATCTCGATTGCCTCCACGTCGTCGGAAGCCTCAAGGAAGTGGTAGCCCAGATGCCGCACGGAGTCTTTCATGCCGGAGCGAATCCAGTCAAGGTCTTCGACGATCAGGATCGTCGCCCGCTGCCCGTCAGAGATTCCCACCGATTCGTCTCCCCGCCTGAGCGCCGCACTATATCAGAGAGGAGACCGAATGTCTGTTCCGTTCCGTTCGGAACTCTTTAACGAGGGCGGCAGACTTCACCTGACGGATTGCTCGCGCCCCGCGCCGCTCATCGCCGAGTAGCACTCGCAGGCGACCGCCCGGAGCGCGCCGCGGTCGGCGATTCTCAGGTGCCCGCGCGTGTAGCTGATCGCCCCCGCGCGTTGCAGCGAGCAGGCGATCTCGGTCACGCCCGCGCGGCGCGCGCCGAGGTACTGCGCGATTCGCTCCTGCGTGATCTCGACCGTGTCCGATTCGAGGCGGTCTCTGAGCAGGAGCAGCCAGACGGCCATGCGCTGCTCCATGCGGTGCAGCACGGCGCAGGCCGCGCGCTGCGAGACCTGCGTCATGTACTCGCCCGCGTAGGCTATGAGCGAATCGCGGAGCGCCGCGCTCTGCTGCAACTCGCGCTCGAACTCGTCCCGCCTGACCCTGAGCGCCGTGCCCGCGACCGAGACGTTCGTCGAGTGCGGCGCGCGGTTCGAGCCGAGGAGCGCCGGGAGTCCGACGACGCCGTCGAACCCGACCATCGCGACCTCCGCCGACTTCCCGTCGTGCATGTCGGCGTGGCACGAGACGACCGAGCCTTCGGGGAAGTAGAAGTATCGAGGCACGTCGTAACCGCCGCCGAGCCGCTCGCCGACCGCGAGCGAGACGGGTTCGAGCAGCGGCATCAGGCGTGCAAAGTCTGCGTCGGGCAGCCCGGTGAGTATTTTATTCGTCAGCATATTTTTCATGATTGCGACCTCGTAAAATTCGCGCCCCGCCCCGCGCGACTCAAGCGCCCTTTCTGATGTGCACGAGGACGGACTTCGTGCGGCTCTGGATCGTCCGCTCGCGGACGCGCGCCAGCAGCACCCTGACGGGAAGGGCGCAGTCTGCGTAGCGGCAGTCGAAATTAAAATTGTCGGCGGGACTCGCGCCGCCCGCGAACTGTGTCACGCGGCGGCGGAACTCTTCGACGTTCTCGAAGGGCGCGACCTCTTCGTAGAAGTTGCGGCCCGAAAGGTCTGGCTGCTCGCCGTCCGACTTCGCCTCCGGCTCGACGCGCGAGTAAAGCACCGTGCCGTCGGCGTCGAGTTCAAACAGCCCGAAAAGTTTTTGGACGGTAAGGGGAGAGGCGGACACGATTAAAAACCCTCCTTGATTCCGATTGGTGAAAGTCCTTGGCGGTCGAGGTATCTTTCGAGCAGGCCGTTGAGTCGTTCGACCCCGAACGGCTTGACGAGGTACTCGTCGCACCCGGCCTCGCGCGCGACGGCGCGGAACGAAGGCTCGGCGTGGCCGGAGATGAAGAAGATGGGCACGCGCCCGCGCCCGTCGAGCTGGCGTATCCGGCGCGTCGCGTCCAGACCGTCGAGCCGCGGCAGGCTCCCGTCCATCAGAATGAGGTCGGGCCGCGCGCTCTCGGCCAGCCGGACAGACTCTTCGCCGTCCGCCGCCTCGACCACGGCGCAGCCGCGCATGGATAAAATCGTTCGGAAGAGCGAGCGCGTGTCGGCGTCGTCGTCGGCGACGAGGACGAGAGGGCGCGAGCGCCGCGGCTGTTGCGCGGCGGCACGGTTCCTTAAATCGGCTGATGAAGCACACATGACTCTGTGAGAAGGCCGGTGAGGATTCGAGCGGGGTACTCGAACCTTCTCGGCTCTAAGTCGGGGTTAAAAAAGTTCGGGGGTGAACCAAGGGGGGAAAGCTCACACGAGCCGGCCCAACGCACGCCTTGTCTGTTCGCCGGGCCGCACGCGCGCCCGACACGAAAAGCGCGACCTCTTGCTCATCACGGAACAAATGGTCGCCCTGTTCGATCCGCATCCTTGAACGCACTCTTTATGCCACACGGGGAGGGCGCAGGAAATTAGGAAGGTGTGAGTCGCGGGTAAGGGAAATCCCTTACGGCTTAACTGCCCGGCGACGTGCGGTCGTGCTGGCTGGAAATGTGGGACTCGGTACTGAGGTGTACAGGCTACGGGGTCTGAAGGCGTTTATCCTGCGGGCAACCTCGCGCAAGGAAGCGGGTCAAGGCAACTAGCCCGACTTCGATTTTTCTCCGCTGAAGACAGGCTGAAACCGGCCCGCTTTTTCTTCCTCCGAAAGTCTCGCGCCCGCGAGCGGCTTCAGTGAGTTTGCAGCCAGCCCTGAAGGATGGCGTAGCGCACGATGTCTATGCGGCTTCGCATTCCGAGCTTGCGCATCGTGTTCGCCTTGTGGACTTCGACGGTCTTCACGCTCAGGCCGAGCCGCGCGGCGATCTCCTTGTTGCTGAAGCCCCACGCGATGAGGCGCAGCACCTCCGTCTCGCGCTCGCTCGGCTCGCTCAGCGGCCCCGCGCCGCGCCCCGCCGACTTCGCGACGTAGCTGCCGACGACCTTCCCGGTGATCGCCGGGTCGAGGAAAGTTTGCCCCGCGGCGACGGCGCGGATGGCGGCGACCAGCACGCTCGAAGCGCTCTGCTTGAGGACGTAGCCGGAGACTCCGGCCTTGAGGAGCAACTGCAAATAGCCGTCGTCGGTGTGGCGCGTGAGCGTGAGGATTTTCGCGTCGGGGCACTTCTGCTTGATGCGCTCGGTCGCCTGAAGGCCGTTGAGTTCGGGCATCGAAACGTCGAGCACGGCCACGTCAGGCCGGAGTTCCGTCACGCCTTTGATGGCCGCGCGACCGTCGCCCGCCTCGCCGACGCACTCCATGTCCGACTGCGAGTTGACGAGCATTCGCAACCCCTCGCGCAGCATCTCGTGGTCGTCGGCGAGGAAGACGCGCAGCTTCTTCGTCTGCGGCTGCATGGCCGCCCGCTTACTCATCTTTCGTGCCTCCTTCGTCGGGCGCGGCGGTCAGGTCGGGGTTGACGGGGACGCGGACGAAGACGGTCGTGCCCTCGCCGGGCTTGCTCTCGACCTCGACCGCGCCGCCGACGAGCGCCGCGCGCTCGCGCATCCCGATGAGTCCCATCTGCCGTCCCTTCGTCGGGAGTGCAGACCCGTCCACGTCGAAGCCGCGCCCGTTGTCCTCGACGATCAGCACCGCGTCGCCGCCGCGCCGTTCGAGCAGGAGGTCAACGCGCGTCGCGGCGGCGTGCTTCGAGACGTTGTTGAGGGCCTCCTGCGCGATGCGGTAGAGGTTCGTCTCGACCATCGGCGCGAGCCGCGCGTCGCCGAGTCCCGCCGAGTGGAAGTTGACCTCGACGCCGAAGTGCCTCGACCACTCGTGCGCGTAGTTCGAGAGCGCGACGGTCAGTCCTAAATCGTCGAGCGCCGAGGGGCGCAACTCCCACGCCAGGAAGTCAACGTCGGAGTCGAGCCGCTGCACGATGCCGGACAACTCGGCGATGCGCGGGCGCAGCTTCGAGCGCCTGCCGACTTCCGTGTTCAGTCCTTCGAGCTTGAGGCGGAGCGCCGTGAGCGACTGGCCCAACTGGTCGTGAAGCTCGCGCGAGATGCGGCGGCGCTCGTCCTCCTGCGTCGAGACGATGCGGCGAATGAGTTCCAGCCGCTCGTGCTCGACGCGGCGGCGCTCGGCGACCTCTTCGCGCATGGTCGAATTGGCCGAGGCCAATTCGACCGTCCGCTCATTGATGCGATTCTCAAGCTCCTCCCACGCGCGTTGCAGCTCGTCCTGCGCCTGCTTCTGCGCCGTGAGGTCGCGCGCGATCTTGGCGTAGCCGCGACCCTGCCGCAGGGAGATCATCACGCCGCTACAGTAGAAGCGCGTGCCGTCTTTGCACAGGTGCCAGCGTTCGTCCGCCGCGCGCCCGTCGCGCTCCGCGGTCTGCAACTCTTTCTGCGGCTCGCCCGCCGCGCGGTCTTCGGGCGTGAAGATCAAGTCGGTCGGCTGCCCCTTCGCCTCCTCCGCCGAGTAGCCGAATATCTTCTCCGCGCCCTTGTTCCAGCCCGTGAAGCGGCCCTCGTCGTCGAACAGCATGATGGCGTAGTCCTCCACGCTCTCGACGAAGATTCGCCACTGCTCCTGCGAGGCGAGCAGCTCCTCCTCGGCCTGCCTGCGCCCGGTGATGTCCGTGAAGGTGATGACGACGCCGTTGATCTTGTCGTCGGTCGTCCGGTACGGCAGCAGGCGCGCGAGGAAGTATCGCCCGTCCGTCGCCGCGACCTCGCGCTCGACCGCGTTCAGGTCGCGGACGACGCTCTCGGCGTCCGCGACCATCGAAGAGTAGTCGAGCTTGTTCGTGATGTGGGCGAGCGGGCGGCCCACGTCGCCGGGGATGATGTTGAAGAGTTCCTGCGCCGAGGGCGTGTAGCGCTTGAGGCGCAGGTTTCGGTCGAGGAAGAGCGTGGCGATGCGGGTCGAGGCCATCAGGTTCTGGAGGTCGGAGTTCGAGCGCCCGATCTCGTCAACCTTCTCGCGCAGCTCGGCGTTGAGCGTGGTCAGCTCCTCGTTGACCGACTGCAACTCTTCCTTGCCCGTCTCCAACTCTTCGGACGCGGAGCGCAGCTCCTCGTTCATCGCCTGAAGCTCTTCGTTCGAGGCCTTCAGCTCCTCGGTCGAGGTCTCGTACTCCTCGACGGTCGCGCGCAGTTGGTCGCGCGTGCGCTCAAGCTCCGCCTCCAACTGCCGGACGACGGGTTCGAGGCCGCCGGCGGGCCGCGCGGCGTGCGCCGCCAGCGCCTCCGACTCCGCTCCCTCGTCGCCCGCCGCGAGCGCGTCCGACTCCTCGAAGACGATGAGCATGAAGGCGGGCGGCTGCGGGTTCCGCGCCTGCGGGGAGGCTACCGGGCACACCGTCACGCGGACGAAGCGCTGCGCGCCTTCGAGGTTGACGATGACGCGGCTGCTCGTCTCCTGGCCCGACTGCGCCGCCTTGATGAAGAGCGAGCGCAGCTCCAGGCGCAAATCCGCGTGCGCGATCTTGTGCAGGTTGCGCGACGGCTCGCCGCCCGAAACCCTCATGTAGCGCCCGGCGTGCTCGCTCATGTGGACGACCTCGTAGTCGGCATTCACCAGCACGCTCGGCGGCGCGAGCGCTTCGAGCATCCGGTAGTGCAGCTCGCCGTAGGTGACGCCCTCGCGCCCGCCCGCGAGCTGGGGGTGCGGCTGCGCCGCCTGGCGCGGCACCCACTCGCCCGCGACCGGCGGCGGCGGCGCGGGGCGGAAGCCGCCCTCCCTGTCGTCGCCCCGCTTGAAGATGCGGTACTTCTTGACCGTCGGCGCGAAGAGGTCGGAGAGTCCTTCCGCCGACTCCGACGAGCCGAGGAAGAGGTAGCCGTTGGGCTTCAAAGCGAAGTGGAAGACTTCGAGCACGCGCTCCTGCATGTTGCGGTTGATGTAGATGAGGAGGTTGCGGCAACTGATGAGGTCGAGCTTCGAGAAGGGCGGGTCGCGCAGGACGTTGTGCGGCGCGAACAGAACCGTCTCGCGCAGTTCGCGCCTGACGCGGTAGTAGCTCCCCTCGGTCACGAAGAAGCGCTTGATGCGTTCGACTGACACGTCCGCCGCGATGGTGTGCGGATAGACGCCCGCGCGCCCCGCGGCGAGCGCGTTCTCGTCAATGTCGGTGGCGAAGACTTGCAGCGCGGGCGGCACGGCGAGCGTGACCGCGTATTCCGAGAGCAGCATAGCGACCGTGTAGGCCTCCTCGCCCGTGGCGCAGCCCGGCACCCAGACGCGAATCTGGTCGCCCGCGCCCTTGCCCTCGAAGAACTGCGGCACGATGTCGTCGGCGAGCCGCTGCCACGCCTCGGGGTCGCGGAAGAAGTTGGTGACGCTGATGAGCAGGTCGCGCAGAAGCGCCGGCAGCTCTTCGGCGTGGCCGCGGATGTATTCGAGGTAGTCGCCCATGTCCCCGCACTCCGTCACCTGAAGCCGCCGCTCGATGCGCCGCAGCAACGTCGAGCGCTTGTAGCTGGTGAAGTCGTGGCGCGTGCGCGCGCGCAGGAGCGCGAGCAGCTCGCGCAGCGCGTCCTCGCCCGTGCCGCGCGGCGCGGCGCTCGGCGAAGGGAGCTGGATGCGCTCGGCGTTCTCGCGCAGCGAGACGAGCTTTTCGGGGATCAAGGCGACGGGCAGGATGAAGTCCACGAAGCCGGTCTCGATGGCGCTGCGCGGCATCTGCGAGTGCTGGGCCTCCAAGGGGTCTTGCGCGATGGAGACGCCGCCCTCCTCGCGCACGCGCCCCAGGCCGAGCGACCCGTCTGCGCCCGCGCCCGAAAGCACGACGGCGACGGTACGGTCGCGGTAGGCGTGGGCGAGCGTGCGGAAGAAGAGGTCAATCGGCGCGTGCCCGTTGGTCACGTCCGCCTTGTCGAGACGGATGTGACCGCCCGCAAGTGACACGGGCCTGTCGGGCGGGAGGCAATAGACCGAGTTCGGCTCGACGCGCGCGGCGTCCGCGACCTGCACGACCGGCATCGCGGTCTTCCTCTGCAACACGTCGGCGAGGTGGCTGTTGTGGTCGGGGGTCGTGTGCAGGACGACGGCGTAGGCCAGCCCGCTGTCCGGCGGCGTCGCCTCGAAGAAGCGCAGCAGCGCGTCAATGCCACCCGCGGAGGCGCCGATGCCGACGAGCATCAGGCCGTTTTTATGCTCACCGTTCGTTTCCTGCATCGCGCCTCGCTGTGCCGCCGCCGAAAATACTTGTGCCGCAAATCGTCCCTCGAAGAAGAATCTTTGTAGCCTGGTGGTTCGGGAGCTGCTGCCGCCCGGTCGTCACGGAGGAAGTTTCGGATGCGCGGCGGCGTGCTTTCGTTTACGGCAGATTTTAGTGCAGCCGTTCCGTTATGTACAGTGGAAGCCCGCCACGTGATTTACTGGGAAACGTGATATAAGGGTCACACTTCATACAAACTTAAACGTGAACATTTAAGAGCGTCGGACTTTTTCACGCCACCGCCTTGATACATTCAGCGCTTTCGACGGCGACGCTTGCCGAAGGTCAGGAGCGCGTCAGTGCAGAGAAAAGACATCATCGTCATCGGGGCTTCGTCGGGCGGCATTAACGCGCTCAAAGGTTTGGTCTCCGCGCTGCCGCGCGACCTCAGGGCCGCGGTCTTCGTCGCGCAGCACATCGCGCCGTACTCGGTCGGCATCCTGCCCGAAATTCTCGAACACGCCGGACAGCTTCCGGCCTCGAACGCGCGTGACTGGGAGCGGATCGAGCGGGGGCACATCTACGTCGCGCCGCCCGACCACCACTTGCTCGTCGAAGCGTCGGGCCACGTCCGCGTCACGCGCGGCCCGCGCGAGAACCGCTTCCGCCCGGCGGTTGACCCGCTCTTCCGCTCCGCCGCCGCCGCCTTCGGGCCGCGCGTCGTCGGCGTGATTTTGACGGGCTGGCTCGACGACGGCACCGCCGGACTCTGGGCCGTCAAGGAGCGCGGCGGCACTTGCATCGTCCAGCACCCGGACGACTCGTTCGCGCCCGCGATGCCGCTGAACGCCATCAAGCACGTCGAGGTTGACCACATCGTCCCGCTGAAAGAGATCGCGCCGCTGCTCGTGCGCCTGACTGAGACGCCCGCGGCGGAGGAAGGAGCGTATCCCGTGTCGGAAGAGTTGGAGATGGAAGTGAAGATCGCCGGTGAGGACAACGCGCTGGAGAGCGGCATCATGAAGTGGGGCGAGCCGTCCGTTTACGCGTGCCCGGAATGCCACGGCGTGCTCTTGCAGTTGAAGGAGGGCAGCAACCTCCGCTTCCGCTGCCACACGGGCCACGCCTACTCCGTCGAGTCGCTGCTCGCGGAGTTCACCGAGAAGACCGAGGACTCGCTCTGGAACGCCATCCGCGCCATCGAGGAGACAGCGTTACTGATGCACAATCTGGCCCGGCACTTCAGCGAGCACCACAACGACACGGACGCCGAAACCTTCATGCGAAAGGCGCGCGAGTCGCAGCGGCGTGCCGAGATCGTCCGGCAGGCCGTGATGGCTCACGAGAAGCTGAGCCAGACAAAGCTGGAGCAGGGAGACGAGAGGGCCTAGCTCTATCAGTTGCCACTATCTTCATCCAGTGGGCAATACTACGGGAACAACTCGCGGTGAATCTCGGCGATGCTTTCGGGCGGGAGCTTCGGCCTGCGGTCGTAGGTCAGAAGGCCGTTGACCTCCTGCTCGATGTCGGTCAACTGCGTGTAGCAGAACCCGGCGAGGAACCGGAGCGAGGCGATGCCCTCCATCAGGTCGCGGTATTTTTCACGCAGCTCTTCGGGCGTGTTCGCCGAGCCGTAAAACTTGTAGAGCATGTCGCGCCTTTCGGGCGGGATGTCGTGCGGGATCGAGAGGAAGCCGCCGACCTCCGACAGCACGACGGGCTGGCCGCGGAACCTTGAGCCGCGCGTGAACAGAGGCTTTCCGGGGAGCCAGACCGTCGCGGGCAGCACGCCCTTCGCGACCGTGTCGCGGTAGCGTTCGCGTATCCCCGCGCCCGTCGCCGTGTAGTCGTGGATGGCGCAGATGTCCGTGATGTCCGTGTGTTCCCACCCGTCGTTGTCAATGACGGGTCGCGTCGCGTCGAGCCGCCGTGTGTCGGCGACCATGCGCTCGATGAAGGCGTACTGGCCGGGATGCTGCTCGCCGAGGCTTGGGAATCCCATGCTCTCGTTGACGGGAACCCACGCGATGATGCAAGAGTGATTGAAGTCGCGCCGCACGGCGCGCACCCACTCGGCGGCGAGCCGTTCTTCGCCCTGCGACGACCACTCGCGACCGTTCGGCATCTCCTCCCAGACCAGAAGACCCAGACGGTCGCACCAGTAGAGCCAGCGCGGGTCTTCGATCTTCTGGTGCTTGCGCGCGCCGTTGAAGCCGAACTTCTTGGCCCACCCGATGTCTGTCTGCAAAGCCTCGTCCGAAGGCGCGGCCAGGTAGCTCTGCGGCCAGTAGCCCTGATCCAGCACGAGCTTCAGGTAAGTCTCTTCGCCGTTCAAAAACAGGCGACCGTCGCGAATCCTGATGCCGCGGATGCCGACGTATGACGCGACCTCGTCGAGCGGTCTGTCGTCCTCGAAGAGACGGACGCGCAGGTCGTAGAGGTGCGGCGAGGCCGGAGACCAGAGCTTCGCGTAAGGCACTTCGAGCGTCAGGCTCGCCGTCGAGATGGCGAGGCGGTCTTCGGCGCGCGCGACCACTTGTCCCTGATACGAAAGCTCCGCCTCGACGCGCCAGTGCGCGGCGGGCGCGTGGAGATAGACCGTCGCCTCGACCAGATTCTTCTCGGCGTGAGTGGTGACGCGTATCTCCTCGATGCGGATGGGCGGGACGGGTTCGAGCCAGACGGTCTGCCAGATGCCCGTCGTGCAGTAGTAGTCAATGTCGTGAGGCAGGCCCGTGCTCGACTGCTTGCCGCGCGGCTGCCGCGGGTCCTGACTGTCTTCGACCCGCAGCGTCAGGCGGTTCACGCCCGCGCGGACGTAAGGCGCGATGTCGAACTGGAAGGGGACGTGGCCGCCGCGGTTGTGCCCGACCTCCTGCCCGTTGACCCAGACGGTCGCCGCGTAATCAACCGCGCCGAAGTTGAGCAGGAGGTCGCGACCGCGCCAGGCTTCGGGCACCTCGAAGCTGCGCGCGTACCAGACGATCTCGTGGATGCCCTTGTCGTTGACGCCGGAAAGCTCGCTCTGGTAAGGGAAGGGCACGACAATCGAGCCGCCAAGCCCCCGGCCTTCAAACCAACTCTTCTTACAGCCAACGTCCCGGTCGTCGAAGGCGAATTCCCATTCGCCGTTTAAGTTCAGCCATTCCTCGCGGACGAACTGCGGGCGCGGGTATTCTGGACGCGGTACTCCCGCCTGTGTCTCCCCCATGCTCAAGACCTGCTCTTAAATTTTTTTCAGTTTATATCATGCGCGCTCGCGCGGCGAGTGGAGGCGCGACGCGCTCGGCGATGTAGCGTTCGAGCGCGCCTTCGAGCGAAGGGAGCAGCGACCCGCGTTCGCTCGCGAGCGCGCTGAACGGCGGGCGCGGGGCGGCGAGGCCGAGAGATTCGGTCGCGCGCGGCTCGATCAACTCGGCGTCGAGTCCGGCCATCTCCGCGGCGAGGCGCGCAAACTCCGCCCACGTGAGCGCGCCGCGGTTCGCGAGGTGCCACACGCCGCACTCGCCGTCAACCAGAAGATCGAGGCACGCGCCCACGAGGTCGGGCACGTAGGTCGGCGAGACGACCGAGTCGCACGCCGCTGGAAACGTGCGGCCTTCGGCGAGCGCGCGGAGCGCGACCGTGACGAAGTTGTACTCGTCGTGCGGGCCGAAGAACGCGCTCGTGCGGACGACGAGCGCCGAAGGGTGCGCCGCGAGGACGCGCGCCTCCGCTTCGGCCTTGCTCCGCCCGTAGGCGCAGAGCGGCGCGGTCGCGTCCGATTCGACATACGGCCTCTGCGACGAGCCGTCGAAGACGAGGTCTGAAGAGAAGGTGACGAGCGCGACGCCGCGCGCGGCGCATCCTTCGGCGAGCAGTGCGGGGCCTTCGGCATTCTCGCGGCGGCAGACTTCAGGCTCGCGCTCGGCGTCGTCAACGCGCACGTAGCCCGCGGCGTTCACGACCGCCCAAGGCTCGAACTCTTCGAGCGCGGCGGCGACCGACGCGGCGTCGGCGATGTCGAGCGCGGCGCGGTTCAGAAGTCGGAAGGGAAGCGCGCGCGCGCGGCAGGCCCGCGCGAAGGCTTGGCCCAGAGTGCCCGTCGCGCCCGTCACGAGAACCGCACGCGCCTTCGCGCGTCCCGTCTTGCCGCGCGAGTTGTCGCCCCACGAATTGCTGAACGCGCCCGCGTGCGAATGCTCCGCGTGCCACCTGTGTTCGGGAAGGTAGTGCAGGCGTTCGAGCCGCCGCCACCAGCCCGGCGAGTCGAGCGCGGGGTGCGAGGGCTGCTCGCCGCGCGCGAGCCGCCGCAGAAGACGCGCGAGCGCCGTCGGTCGCGGCGCGGGCGCGCGAAGGTCGAAGACGCCCGGCTCGTAATGCGCGCACGTGTTTCCGTCGTGATGCGCGCGCGTGCTCGTGTTCTCGTGCGCGCGCGTGTTCTGTTGTTCGCGCGCGTCTCTGTTCTGTTGTCCGCAGTCGCGCGTCAGGAGACTGTCCCAGTCGAACGAGCCGAGCATGGCCCAAGCGGTCACGGCGCGCACGTCCGCGCCTTCGTCTTCGCGGAGCGAGCGCGCCGCGTCCCAGACCTCGACGAACCAGCGCAACTGCTCCTCGCGCGTGCAGCCGAGGTGAGCCTCCGTCACGGCGAGCGGCAGGCGGTAGCGATCCCACGCCTCTTTCAAAAGCTTGCGCGGCCCCGCGCAGCCTTCGGCGCGCGCGCGCACGGCCTCGACATCGGCGTATGCGTGCCGACCGTTGCCGCCGTGCGTGTGCTTCGGGTAGCGTTCGAGCCGCTCGTCGAGGAATCGCTCGCTCGTCAAATAATGATTGACGCCGACGATGTCGGGCGGGCACGCGTTGGCGGCGAACCATTCGAGTTCCGTTCCTTCGACGCCGGCCCAGGTCAGGTAGCCCCACATCGGATGTCCGCGCCGGACTCGACCGCACAACAAATCGAACGTGAGCCAGCGTCGCTCGTTCTCGAACTCGGCCTGATAGCGCAGAGTGGGCGTGCTGTGAATCTTGCCGAGGTCTTCGGTCTGCACGAGCCGCGCGCGCGGGTTGACTTCGCGCACCGCACGCATCGAGAGGACGACGGCGCGGCACTCGTTCGTGAGCGCGCGCGCGAACACGCGGTCGTCGCGGCAGTGCGGGTACCACTGGCCGTAGAGTCCGCTGAAGCGAGCCGTCGTCAGAGGCTCGTTGACGGGCGTGTAGTCTTCGACCCAAGGGAAGCGCTCGGCGACCGCGCGCGCGTATGCGGCGAGCTTTTCGGGGAAGGCCGGGTCGGCGAGGCTCGTGTCGCGCGGGCCGCTGCCGTGGTGGACGAGTCCGACGATTGGGCGGATGCCGAGCGAGCGCAGGCGCGCGAGGCGCTCGTCGGCCCAAGCCCACTCAGCACGCCCGACGCCTTCGGGCGCGATGCGCTCCCAGAGAACCGGGTAGCGCATCGCCCTGACGCCGAGCGACGCGAACAGTTCGAGGTCTTCCGCGCGGCGCGCGTGGCCGTTTCGTTCGAGTTGGTCGAAGTAGTCCGAGCCGACGCGGTTGACCGTGCACTCGACGCCGCCCCACAGCTCGGGCGGCGAGAGCCGGGGCGTACTCTCGTCTGAAATCGTCACCCGCCAGCGACCTCCTACGGGTTTTTCATCAGCAGCCCGGAAGACGGCGCGAGCGTGCCGGTGCCGCCGCCTTTGCCGTCAGAGATGACGCGCCCTCCGCCGTTCGGGTGTTTGTGTCCGTTGCCGTTTCCGTTCGCGTGCGAGTGCCCGTTGCCGTTCGCGTGGGCGTGACTGTTGACGGTGACGTTCGCTTGCGACCGACCGTTGCCGCCCGCTTTGAAGTGCGCCTGCGCGACCGCCGCGAGCGCGCGCTTCTCGCCGCGAATCTTCGCGTAGGTCGTCAAAGCCTGCGCGACG
>DASRCS010000082.1:0-19317 GCA_035652995.1 Pyrinomonadaceae bacterium | reverse complement strand
CGCGCATGACTTATTGCCACGGAGATTCAAGAATTACATCTTGTCTGAAAGAGAACTATCCACACTAGGTTTTATGTCTGCCTTCGGCACGCTTGTAGTTACGTTTTTCGGCATCACCGGTGGCGCTGCCGTAGCGCTATGGGTAACACTTAAAACTGTACCCATTGCCGACCCTAATACTTTCGCAGCTTTCTGGGCCGCCTTTTTGGTGTCGCTCATCTTTAGCATACTTCTAGGTGGGGCGTCGGTTTTGTTATGCGTTATGTCGTGGCGCGACGTTAGGAGCATTAAACTAGAGAGCGAGCAAGAAAAGAGGGCCAGAGAATTACTCCGCAGTTAGGAGAGACCATGGACGATTTTATCAAGGTCAACGAAACCCTAATCAACGGGAGTCGCTTGCTGGCGGTACAACATAAACCGCAACGGGAAGAGGGCAGTTTTCGCTCGTCGGAGCATTACCTAGCGGTCTTCGATACGGGCCAAGAGATACGGCTATCCCCCGAAGATGGCGCGCTCATCGTCGAACATTACCGCCAGCGATGTTTCAAGCCGTCGGAGGGGATGATAGCAACCACTTCGGAGAGTGCGATAAACACATGATTGAGAGGCACGTCGCCATGACCATAAAACCGACCGTAAAACTTTGCGCTCGGCGGTTCTTCCGTATTGACGCCGTATGCGATTACCTCTAGCGGCTCAGTCCTGTTTTTGAGATAGACCTTGAAGGTTAGGGCGTTACTCGATTGCCCGCCCTGTTCTTGAGGCATTATGGCGGCGATGTTATCGAACGACAGGAAGCCATCTTTGTTAACCGAATCGCCCTCGTCATATAGGGTGAAACTATTTTCGTTGAAGGTGAAGCGACGAAATTCAAGAGTGAACATATCGCCTTTCTTCGGGTAGATGTTGAATTTCATGGCTTGCTCCTATGCCGCCTCTTCTTTAGTCAGTTCCTTGTATTCAAGGTTCTCCGAGTTTATGAGACGTAGCAACGTGTCGCGGAACAGATAAGGGTTATTCCGGTTATTGAATCTGAACTCAAACTCGTCAAGGTAGCGGTCAAGATGTTTAGCGGAGATTTGATGGTAAGAGCCGACGATGGAACGCTTAAAGAGCGACCACGCATTTTCCACGGTGTTCGTGTGAACGTCTCCGCGCACCCATTCTTCTTCGCCGTGCTTCACCGTCTCATGCCGTGTGTCTTCGTCCGCGATGCCTTCGTAAGCGGGAAGTTCGTCCGTCATGATGCACTCCGCTTCGGGCGCGGTCATGGCCTTGATGAAGGCGTGAAGCGTCTCGCGGTCTGCGCGCTTGTCAACCTTGAGGCGAATCTTTCCGCCGCGCTCAATCGCTCCGAGAACCATCGCCTTGCCCGACGCGCCGCGCCCCGTAATCTTCCGCTCGCGCACGTCCTTGTGCATATTCTTCGCCTTGCCGCCGATGTAAGTCTCGTCAACTTCGATGATGCCCGACAGAAGCGAAGTGTCGGCGTCCGCGACTGCCTTGCGGATGCGATGGCAGAGATACCACGCAGTCTTGTAGGACACCTTCAGCGTGCGCGCGAGTTGGTTAGCCGAAATCCCTTTGCGCGACTCGCCCATCAGATAGATGGCCGCGAACCACTTGTTAAGCGGAAGGTGCGAGTCGTGAAAAATCGTGTTCACCGTGACGGAGAACTGATAATCGCACGCGTCACACGCGAACTGATTGCGCTTGTAGATGCGCGAGATTTTGTCCGACTGACAGCGCACGCACTTGACGCCTTCCGGCCAACGAAGATGCTCAAGATACATACGGCACTTCTCGTCCGAGCCGAAGCGTTCCATCAGCGTCATCAAATCCATTTCCTGTTTCGGCGCGGCCTGTTTCTTAGCCATGATTGGAGACTCCTATGACTGACGAGAAGAAAGAAAAGAAACCGCTCGACATGACGACTGACGAGGCGATTGATTACCTGTTCGGGGATGAAGCCGCGCAGAGGCTACGCGAGATTGCGAAGGGAGAATCACCGCCGCCGGATGCGGAATCGAACGGCTCGAACGTGAACGGCAAAGCAACACAAGAGCATGATAACTGAAACGTTACCTTGTGTCAAGTATATAATCACCCCGGTTATACTTACACTCTTACGAGGCGCTGATGAGGCACTTGATTCGCTCGAAAGTCTTGACGGCTTTTTGACGGGTTTAGGGGGAAACAGGAGATTCCGGATAAATGGGGGAACGCACTCTGCCGCCTCCACCGCAGGAGAAAAGCCACCGTTAGGAATGTCGGATTAATCAGGCATTGAGGTCAATCATGACAGCAGATCATCGACCGCCATACCTAGACTTATACGAATCCGGGGAGCTGGAGCGGAGGGTGCAGGCCCTCGAAAGGCTACTGCTCAGTTGCACCGTCTGCCCGCTCGACTGCGGCAATAACAGAATGGAGAACCAGCTCGCCAGGTGCTTCTCCGGCAGTCAGCCGGTAGTCAGCTCCTACACACCGCACTTCGGCGAGGAGCCGGCGCTCGTCGGCAAGGGAGGCGCGGGCAACGTCTTCTTCGGCAACTGCAACCTGCGCTGCGTCTATTGTCAGAACTACCAGATTTCGCAGACCTACAAGGCGCAGCTAAAGAACGAAGTAACGCACGAGCGCCTGGCCGAGATGATGCTCGAACTACAGGCGCGCGGCTGCCACAACATCAACTTCGTCAGCCCTACGCACTTCGCTCCGCAGGTGGCGCGGGCCGTGCTCATCGCGGCGGAGCGCGGGCTTCGGCTTCCGATTGTTTACAACACGAACGCATACGACTCGGTGGAAGTCCTGCGCCAGCTCGACCGCGTCGTTGACATCTACCTGCCCGACCTGAAGTACGCCGAGTCGGCGGACGGCTACACGTACTCGAAAGTCCCGAACTACACCGAGCACGCGCGCGCCGCTCTCAAAGAGATGTACCGTCAGACGGGCGACGAACTCGTCTTCGGCGAAGACGGCACGCTGCGGCGCGGCCTCGTCGTCCGCCTGCTCGTTCTCCCGAACGACATCGCCGGTGTTCGTGAATCGCTTCGCTGGATACGCGATGAACTCAGCCCGCGCGTCGCAATCTCGCTCATGGCGCAGTACTACGCGACGAACAAGGCCGCGACCGACGAGCGCTACACGCTGCTCTCGCGCCGCATCACCGAATCGGAGTGGTGGCGCGCGGTCTCCCTGCTCGACGAACTCGGCATGGAGGAGGGCTGGATGCAGGAGTACGACGGCGCTTCGCACTACTACCGCCCCGACTTCAACGACCGCGAGACGCCGTTCAAGGACATACGAGATTTTCAGCAGTAGCTGTCGCCTGTCACGTAGAACCGTATGCACAACACTCTCCTACTACAGTTCGTCATCTGGGCAGTGTTGTTCGCTCTCATCATTCTACTGGGCGGCCCCGTTCTACTCCTCGGCCCGTTTGCCTTTGCCTTCTATAAAGCTCTTTCTACGAAGAAGGAATCATTCACAACTGCTGATGAGGAGAAGAAAAGTGGCACAAACGACCAGAGAGGCGCGGGGGCAGGTGGCACCTGACTTCACTCTGAAAGACGGCGACGGCAACGACTGGCGTTTGTCGGATCGGCGCGGGCGGGTCGTCGTGATGCTGTTCTATCCGGGCGACGAGACGCCGATCTGCACGCGGCAGATGTGCTCGGTGCGCGACCGCTGGGACGACTACGTGGCCGCGGGCGCGGAGGTCGTCGGCATCTCGACCGACTCCACGGAGTCGCACCGCGCATTCGCCGAGCACCACTCGCTCCCCTTGCGTCTGCTCTCCGACCCGGAAGGCGCGGTCGCGAAGCTCTACGGCGCGAAGTCCTGGCTGCCCGGTCGCACGGCGCGCGCCGTCGTCGTCGTTGACGCCGAGGGGCGCGTCCGGCACAACAAGGCTCAACCGCTCTCGCTCTTCCGCCCGAAGGACGACGACGTGCTCGCCGCAATACGCAGCGCATCGCCGGGTACATAGAGCGCGCCGCAAAGCTGTAGGGGCAGGGCAAGTCCGCGGCCCGACGTTACGATGAACTCAAGCTTGGGCTATATCGAATGACGAACGGGCCGCGGACAAGCCCTGCCCCTACAGGCACTATCTTCGCCTCCTCTCTCCGTGCAGGCATACCGGCCCGCCTGTGTGATATGCTTCGGCCACACAAAAATTTTCGGTCGAACTTTTCAAGGAGATTTTTCTCATGCCCGAAAAGATAAAGTGCGCGCGTTGCGGCGAGACGCGCGAGGCGCTCGGCTACGCGCCGTTCCCGAACGAGATTGGCCGGCGCGTCGGCGCGGAAATCTGCCAGCAGTGCTGGAAGGAGTGGCTCGCGCGCCAGAACATGATCATCAACCACTACGGACTCGACCTCATGAACGAGGACGCGCAAGCCTTCCTCTTCGACAACATGAAGGCCTTCTTCTTCGGCGGCGGCACGCCCACCGCGCAGATCGACACGTCGAAGGAAGGCACGGTCAAATGGTAGAGGTCAGAGGTCGGAGGTCGGAGGTCAGTAAAAACCGCCGGTCAAACGTTCCTAATGAAAGCAGACCGAGCATAACGCGCAAAACTGACCTCTGACCTCCGACCTCTGACCTCTCTTTTTCCCTTGTCCCGCCCGCGCCTCTGGCGTTAGAATCGCGCCAGTTTCAAGCCCAAACGCAGCCGTCGAAAATTTACGGGGCGTCGCCGTCCGCGCGCGACGCCCGTCCGGTCGCGCGCGGGCGTTGAGCCAAACCAGGGAGGTAAATCACAGGAGAAGGTATGAGCAGGAAAACAATTCTGGCGATCTCGGCAGCCGCGGCACTCGCTTTCGCCGCCGCCTGCAACAACGACAACGGGAACGGCAACGCCAACGCGACGAACGCCAACACCAACACGAACGCCAACGCGAACCGCAACGCCAACGCTAATGCGAACGCCGGCGCGAACGCCAACTCCAACGCGACCAACTGGAACATGACGCACGAGGAGTACAACAAGAACGAGGCGAGCTACCGCGCCGAGGCCAAGTCGAGGAACGAGTCCATCGGGCAGGACATCGAGGACGGATGGATTCACTTCAAGGTGCGCGGCGCGCTCGCCACGACCAGCGACCTGAGGGATTCGACCATCAACGTTGACGTTGACAAGAAGGTCGTCACCTTGCGCGGCACGGTCGCGAACAAGGAGCAGAAGGAGAAGGCCGTGAAGGTGGCGAAAGTTGACGGCGTCACGAGTGTCGTTGACAAGCTCCAGATCAAGGCCGACAACAGCAACAGCGGCAACGCGAACTCGAACTCAAACGCGCACGCCGCGAACTCGAACAAGAAGGGCTGAAGCCCGCACCTCTTAGCCGGGAGCGCGGGCATCCTGCCCGCATTGAGCGCGTCGGCGCGAAGAAGACCGAGCTTCAAATTCAAGCTCGTGTGAAAGCGGATGGTTTGAAGCCTGCTCTCGCAAGCTTCGGCGGGCAAGATGCCCGCGCTCCCGGCAGTTTGCACTCGACTCTCGTCTGAAACTTTATCCGTTTGGCTCGCGTAAGCACCACGCGCAAGCCAGGGCACGCAGAGGCGACGGTCGTTTGGTCCGCCTTCTCGTTCTTAAAATCCGGGGCCGCCCCGGACGCACGCGGCGGCCAGAACACTTCCGAGCTTTACCGCATAACAATTCGTTGCGTGCTCTTCTACCGACTCCGCCGAAGAGTCTGGACGGAGCCACGCGAGTTCGTTCGTCTTCCGGCAGGAATTCAGAGGACTCTTCATGCGACACTCTCATCAAAAATTCGTCTGCGCGCTCGTCGCCGCATCCGTCGCCTGCGCGCTCTGGCTCGCCGTGCCCGCTGGCGCGCAACGCGGTCGCGGAGGCGCTGGCGCACCAGCGCCGAGCGGAGGCCCCGACACAGGCATTGACGCCTACGCCATCACGAACGCGCGCATCGTCACCGTCTCCGGCGCACCCGTCGAGCGCGGCACAATCGTCATCCGCGACGGACTCATCAACGCCGTCGGCGCAAGCGTCAACGCGCCGCCCGACGCGCGCGTGATTGACGGCACGGGCCTGACCGTCTATCCCGGCCTGATTGACGCGAGCACCACGCTCGCCATCCCGCGCCCGACGCCTTCGCCCGCGACCGGGCCGGGCGGAGGCTTCGCCGGACTCTTCGGGCAGAGCCTCGCGTCGGCCACTTCGCCGAACTCCACCCAACTGCCCGGACTCCAGCCGGAGATTCAGGCGGCGGACATCATCCGCCCCGGCGGCGCGGAGGTCGAGGCCGCGCGCAACGCTGGGATCACTTCGGCGCAGACCGCGCCGCGCGGCAACGTCTTCCTCGGCCAGTCGGCGGTCATCAACCTCGCGGGCGACACCCCGCAGGCGATGATCGTGCGCTCGCCCGTCGCGCTCTACATCGGCCTGAACCCGATCGGCGGCGGGCAGTATCCCGGCTCGCTCATGGGCGTTTTCGCGTCCATCCGGCAGATGCTCCTCGACGCGCGCCGTTACCGCGAGGCGAACGAAATCTATGAGCGCAACCCGCGCGGGATGCGCCGGCCCGAACAAGACAAGTCGCTCGCCGCGCTCCTGCCCGTGCTCGACCGGCGGATGCCCGTCGTCATGCAGGCCGACCGCGAGCGCGAGATCGAACGCGCGCTCGACCTCGCGCAAGAGTTCAACCTCAAAATGATCATCAACGGCGGGCAGGAGGCCGACCGCGTCGCCGCGCGGCTCAAAGCGATGGACGTGCCCGTGCTGCTCTCGCTCAACTTCCCGCGGCGCACGACCGCTACGTCTCCCGAAGCAGACCCGGAACCGCTGCGCGTCCTGCGCGAGCGCGTCGAAGCGCCGAAGTGCGCGGGCCGACTCGCCGCCGCGGGCGTGCGCTTCGCCTTCCAGTCGGGCGGCATGACTTCGATGTCGGACTTCCTAGCCAACGCGGTCAAGGCCGTGGACAACGGACTCTCTCGCGACGAGGCGGTGCGCGCGATGACGCTCAGGCCCGCGGAAATCCTCGGCGTCTCGAATCAACTCGGCACGATTGAAGTCGGCAAGATCGCGAACCTGACGATCACGCGCGGCGACCTGCTCGACAAAAACGCGCACGTCACGCGCGTCTTCATTGACGGTCGCCCGGTCGAGATAACTCCCGCCGCGACTTCGACGGGCGGCGCGGCTGGCGCGGGCGGCACGTGGTCGCTCACCGTCAACTTCGGCGAGAGCGCGAACCAGCGGCAGGAGTTCACCATCACGCTCAACTTGCAGCAACAAGGTGAACGCATCAGCGGTTCGCTTCAGGGCCAGCTCGGCTCCGGCACGATCACGAACGGCACGGCGAGCGGTGGCAACATAAACTTCACCGTGCCCGTGACGTTGCCCGCGCCCGCGACGCAGACGACCGACGCGATATTCAACGGCACGCTCAGCGGCAACGAGATGCACGGCACGGTCCAGCTAGTCGGTCGCGGCCCCGGCACGTTCACGGGCACGCGCGCGGGCGGGCCGGGCAGACGACAACGTGAGGGCGCTCCGCCCTCTGAGTCTTCACCACCGCCGCCGGGCGAAGCGCCGGCGCAGGCCGCGAGTCTCGCCGGCACGTGGGCGATCTCGACATCATTTCAGGGACAGCAGATCAACTCGACGCTGACGCTCGAACAGCAGGGCGACCGTCTGACGGGCCGGCTCTCGACCGACTCGTTCGGCGCGGGCAACATCAGCGACGGCTCGGCCAGCGGCAACGGCTTCCACTTCTCGACGACGCTCGACATCGGCGGCGAGAGCATCGGCCTGAGCTTCGAGGGGACGGTCAGCGGCAACCAGATGACCGGCACGATCACGACGCCCCAAGGCGCTCTCCCGTTCAGCGGCACGCGCACGCCGTAGGAGAAGTGACGAGTGACGAGCCGGAAAGCTGTTGGCGATTAGCCATTAGCTTTTAGCTCCGAGCTTCCGGCTTTCGGCCTTCAGTTCTTAACTCGTCACTTGTCACTCGTCACTCGTCACTGCTTTTGGAGAAAATTATGAAGAGACTTCTGACACTCGCAACCCTATTCGCGCTCGCGTGCGTCGGGGCTTCGGCGCAGGCGCGGGGCGGCGCGCAGCCGGGCGCGGCTTCGGGCGAAACGTTCATCCGAAACGCGACGGTGATGACGGCTTCGCACGGCACGCTTCAGAACACCGACATTCTCATCCGCAACGGGAAGATCGCCGCCGTCGGGCAGAACCTGAAAGCCCCGGCGGGCGCGCGCGTCATTGACGCGACGGGCAAGTACGTCTCGCCCGGCATCATCGACCCGCACTCGCACTCGATGATGGACGGCTCGGTCAACGAGTGCACCAAGTCCGTCACCTCGATGGCGAACACGCGCGACATCCTGAACCCGACCGCCATCGACATCTACCGCGAACTCGCGGGCGGCACGACCGCGGCCCTGCTGCTTCACGGCTCGTGCAACTCAATCGGCGGGCAGAGCACGACGGTCAAGCTCAAGTGGGGACACCCGGCGGCGGACTATCCCGTACCGGGCGCGCCTCCCGGCATCAAGTTCGCGCTCGGCGAGAACCCGAAGCGCTCGAACTTCAACATCCCCGGCCTTCAGCCGCGCTACCCCGCGACGCGCGAGGGCGTCGAAGAGACCATCCGCGACGCCTTTATGCGCGCGCGCGACTACAAGGCGAAGTGGGACGACTACCGCGCGGCGCAGGCGCGCGGCGAGAAGAATTTGATTCCGCCGCGGCGCGACCTCGAACTCGAACCGCTCGTCGAAGTCATGGAAGGCAAGCGCTTCGTTCACTCGCACTGCTACGTCTCCGACGAGATTCTGATGCTGATGGAGGTCGCCGAAGAGTTCGGCTTCAAGGTCAGGACTCTTCAGCACGTCCTCGAAGGCTACAAGGTCGCGAGCGAGATCGCGAAGCACGGCGCGATGGGTTCGACCTTCACCGACTTCTGGGGCTACAAGATGGAGGCTTACGACGCCATCCCCTACAACGCCGCCATCATGACGCGCCACGGCATCGTCACGACCGTCAACTCCGACTCCGACGAGCGCGCGCGCCGCCTCAACATCGAGGCCGCGAAGACGATGCGCTACGGCGGGCTGAGTGAAGAGGAAGCTCTGCGACTCGTCACGCTGAACTCGGCTATTCAACTCGGCATTGACAACCGCACCGGCTCGATTGACACGGGCAAGGACGCCGACATCGTCGTCTGGAACACGAACCCGCTCTCGGTCTATTCGCACCCCGAGCTGACCTTCGTTGACGGCGAACTCCTCTTCGACCGACAGGCCGACATCGCGCGCCGCCCCGCCCTCGAAGCCGAGCGCAAAGCTTTGGAGCAGGCCGACGCGAACCGCGCGCCCGCGCAAGGCGGCACGCCTCCGCGCGCGCCCGCCGCGATCCGCCGCGCCTACACCGACGACGACGACCAGCAGGACGAGGAGGACAACCAGCGATGAAGAACGCACGACTCTTCGCCTTCAACTTCAAAGCCGCCGCGCGCAGCGTCAACCCGACGACGCGCGACGGCAACGCGACGGCGGGCAGCTTCAACGCAACGCCGCGCGACTTCAAAGCGACTACGCTTAACTTCAAAACGGCGACGCGGCTCGCCGCTTCACTCGTCTTCATTGCGCTTGCCTGCATCTCGCCCGCGCGCGCGCAGGACACAGACCGCACCGACGCGCAGATGACGAACACGCCGCTCCCGACCTACGTCATCCGAAACGCGCGCATCGTCACCGTCAGCGGCGCGGACATTGACAACGGCTCGGTCGTCGTCAGTCAGGGACGCATCGCGGCGGTCGGCGCAAACGTCAGCGCCCCGGCGGGCGCGCAGGAGATTGACGCGCGCGGGTTGACCGTCTATCCGGGCATGATTGACCTGGGGACGAACATGGGCCTGCTCGAAGTCCCGGCGGTCGGCGCGACCGTTGACACGCAGGAACTCGGCGACCTCAACCCGAACATCTCCGTCGTCTGGTCAATCAACCCGAGCAGCGCGCACATCGCCGTCACGCGCGTGAACGGCATCACGAGCGTGCTCTCGCTGCCTTCGGGCGGGTTGATTTCGGGCCAAGCCGCCTTCATCAACCTCGAAGGCTCAAGCCCGCGCGAGATGTCGGTCGTCCCCGAAGCGGCGCTCGTCGTCAACTTCCCGTCAATCGGCGGCGGCGGCTTCTTCGCCGCGCAGCAGGGCATCACGCAGGACGCCGTCGCGCTGCGCGACCGCCGCGTCGAAGAACTCCGGCGACTGCTCCGCGATGCCGAAGCCTACGGTCGCGCGCAGGACGCTTACCGCAACGACCCGAAGTCCGTGCCGCGCCCCTCGCCCGACCTCAAGCTCGCGGCGCTCGTGCCTTACGTGAGAGGTCAGCGCCCCGTCATCTTTCGCGCCGAGCGCGAGCGCGAGATTCGCGCCGTCGTCCGCTTCGCCGACGAGATGAAGCTCAAGCCCATCATCATCGGCGGCAGCGACGCGTGGAAGGTCGCGCAACTCCTCAAAGAGCGCAACGTCCCCGTCATCCTCGACAGCGTTCTGAATCTGCCGCTTCGCGAGGACGACGCATACGACGCGCTCTACGAGAACGCCTCGAAGTTGCAGGCGGCGGGCGTGCGCTTCTGCATCTCGACGGGCGACTCGGGCGCTCACGTCCGCGACCTCCCGTTTCAGGCGGGCATGGCCGCGGCCTACGGCCTGCCGAAGGACGAGGCGCTCAAGTCGGTCACGCTCTACCCGGCGCAAGTCCTCGGCGTCGCCGACCGCATGGGTTCAATCGAGCAGGGCAAGATCGCCAACCTCGTCATCGCCGACGGAGATTTGCTTGAGCCGCGCACTAACATCAAGTACCTCTTCATCGGCGGTCGCCAAGTTCCGCTCGTCAGCCGCCACACGATGCTCAACGACCAATTCAAGGACAGGAAATGAGCAGTGAGCAGTAAGCGGTGAGCAGAAGGTAGCGAGCCGCACATAGCTTTGGAAGAGTCCCGCCACCAAACGCCGCGGGGCTTTTCCTTTTTCTGCTCACTGCTCGCGGCTCACCGCTTACTTCTTTTTACAATCGGCTCGCAAAGTAATTGCAACCAACGCCGCGAAGGTTTCGGCTTAATCTTCCCGTCGAAACAAATCACTGCCCCGACAAGTGACCGAAAGCGCCTCGCTTCAGGCTCGCCACGTTGTTAAGGCCGCAGTGAAACCGAAATTTCGATTCAGGGAAAGGGAGACGAATATGAAATCTTCGCAGACACTACGCACCTTCGCGGCGGCCTTCGCGCTCGCCGTCGCGTGCGGGACTTCGGCACTCGCGCAGGACAGCCCCAACACTTCAGGCTCCGCGACGAGCACACAAGCCACGGTCGCCAGCGGACAGAAGACGAAGCTCCGCGGCGTCGTCGTCAGCCGCAACGACAACTCGTTCGTCCTTCAGGACGTGAACGGCGCGCAGACGACCGTCGTCCTGAACGACCGCACGAGCGTCAAGACGAAGGGAGGATTTCTGAGCGGCGGCAAATCTTACGCCGCCGGGACGATCACGCGCGGGCTGACGCTCGAAGTCGAGGGCATAGGCGACGCGTCGGGCAACCTCGTCGCCGACAAGATTCGCTTCAACGACAGCGACCTCCGTACGGCGCGCACGCTCGAAGCCAACATCGTGCCCGTCGAGTCGCGCGTCGGCACCGCCGAGAACCGCATCGGCGAGGCCGAGCAGAACGCGCAGCGCATGTCGGGACAGTTGGATGAACTCGCGGCGGTCTCGAACGCGGCGCGCGGCGGCGCGGCGGCGGCGCAGGAGACTGCCGACCGCGCGGTCGAAGGCGTCAACGTCGCGAACGACCGCATCAACTCGCTCGACGACTACACGCCCGCGCAGAGCATCAACGTCAACTTCAGACTCCGCAGCGCCGTGCTGACCGCGGATGACAAGGCCGCGCTCGACAAGGTCGCCGACTACGCGAAGGACGCGAAGGGCTACCTCATCGAAGTGACCGGCTACGCCTACGAGTCGCGCGACAAGAACGTCAACCGCCAGCTCAGCCAGCAGCGCGCCGAGGCGGTCGTCCGCTACCTCGTCGAGAACCACCAGATACCGCTGCGACGCATCCTGACGCCGTTCGGCTACGGCGCGATGAACCCGATTGCCGACAACACGACGCGCGATGGCCGCATCGAGAACCGGCGCGCCGAGGTTCGCGTCCTCGTCAACAAAGGACTGACCAACGCGCCCGCCGGCGACGCGAAGATTTCCGCCGCGACGCCGCAGCAGTAAGCCAAAAACCAAACCGTCTGAAAAGATGAGGCCGCGCCGGATTCAAGCGCGGCCTCATCTTTATTGCGGCATCTCGTGCTGACCACGACTTAGCTCATCCGATATCACTCCGCATCTGGCCGCGCGTGTTGTAGCCCGGCGCGACTTCCTTTATGCTGCCTCACCGACCGAGAGGCCAGCGAGAGGGTGAGCGTGCCGCCACCGACGAACGAACAACTCCTCGAACGACTCGAAGAACTGAAGCGCCCGACGGACGCGCACGGTCGCGCCGCGCTTCGTCATGTTCTCTCACAGGCCGCGAGCCGCGAGTTCAAGGACGCCGCGTCGCTCATACGCCTCCACGAAGCGCTCCTCTTCCTGCGCGCGTACCCGCAGAGTCCCGCCTTGCTCCGGCAGACGGAGAAGATTCTCTCGACCTTCAAACGCCGGGTTGACAAGCTCGCCGCGGTCGCGCCGGACGAGTTAATCGAGATGACCGAGCCGGAAGTCTCCGGCATCGCGGGCACTTCGTTCTCCGCCGTCTTCAGCTACCACATCACGCGCTGGCTCGCCGCGCGCCACGCCTCGCGCGTCGAGGTTGATTGGGAGGGCTACGAGGGCGCGGGGCGTCTCGCCGCCGTCCTCCCGCGACTCGTCCCGCTCGCCGAAGAGGAGGCTTACGTCGAGAACAGCTACCCGTTCGCCGCGATCCTTCGCGCGGCGAAGGGCGCAACGAGCAGTGAACTCGCGTGGCTCCTGCGCGGCTTCGAGCGTCTCGACGTTCCCGACGCCGAGCGCGCAGCGCTCTACGACTCGCTCGCCGTCGCCGTGCGCTGGAATCTCGGCGACTCCGCGTGGACGCGCACGCGCATGCGCCGTCGCGCGCGAAAAATTTTCTACCACGACGCGCCGCTCGTCTCGCGCCGCGACGTTTCGCTCGCGCGCGAGGTCGAGGGCGCGGCGCGTCTGCCGGTCGAAAAACTTTCGCGCGCCGAAGGAGAAAAACTCCTCGACGCCGGGCGCGACGCGATGGCCGTGCGCTACCGCGAGCTTCACGGCTTCACGCACGGCGACCCGCGCACCGTCCGGCGAGCCGACGCGGGCCGCGGCGTCGAAATCTACTTCTGGGGCGTGCCGCCCGCGCGACGCCTGCCGCTGCTCGCCTACCACGCCGCGGCCATCTTCAAGAACGGCGTGCCGTGCGGCTACGCCGAAGCGCTCACGCTGTTCGAGCGCACCGAGATCGGACTCAACATCTTCTACACCTTCCGCGAAGGCGAGTCGGCGTGGGTCTATGCGCGCGTCCTCCGACTCTTCCGCCAGGCGCTCGGCGTGCGCGTCTTCTCGGTCGAGCCTTACCAGTTGGGATTCAAGAACGAGGAGGGCGTCGAGTCCGGCGCGTTCTGGTTCTACCGCAAGCTCGGCTTCCGCCCCGTCCTCGCGCGGCTCGAAGAACTGGCCGCGCGCGCGGAGCGACGCATCGTCGCGCGCAAAGGCTACCGCACCGGCGCGGGCACGCTCCGCCGTCTCGCCGAGGGCCACGTCATCTTCGAGACGCCGACGGCCTCGCACGGCGACTGGGACGACTTCCACGTGCGAAACCTCACGCTCGCCGTCGCGCGACGCATGGCGCGACGACACGACGGCGACGCCGAAGAAGCACGCCGCGCGTCCGTCGCGCAAGTGTCATCCGCTCTCGGCATCAACGCCGCGCGCTGGAACGAAGACGAGCGGCACGCGCTCGAAAATTTTTCATTGCCGCTCGCGCTCGTCCCCGACCTGTCGCGCTGGACGGAAGACGAGAAGAAGGCTCTCGCCCGTATCATCCGCGCGAAGGCCGGCGCGGACGAACTCAGCTATCTCCGCCGGCTGCAAAAACACGAACGCCTGCGCCGCGAGTTCATCAGACTTGGCTCTGTAAGGTAAAAGCGGCTGGGACTGGAAGTTTAGGTGAGTTCGGCTTTGCCCCTCGGCGGAGATCAATTTCGGCTTGCATTGTTGAGGGCTTGAAATACCCTCTCGCCTTCTTCGTAAATGTCCTTGAAGAACAGAATGTTTTGCCGTTTCCCGCCGGCCTTGACGGTTAGCTGGTCGAAGAGGATGCGTCTCTTGAAGGTCAAACCCTCAATCGAGCCTTTGTTGATTTCGTGACTGCGAAACCGGAACAGCCTCCTCGTCACGAACCACAAACTGCCATCGGTAAGATAGACATAGCCCACGGAGTTGCGTAGCCCCTTTACTCCCTTCCCGGCGAAGCATTTCGCACAGCACAGGTCGCCGCGCCCGCCGATCCTGTCCTCAATGTAGTTCACATATCTGTTCGGCGCGCTGCCCCTCGGCCTGTGGCCTCCGACGACCATTCCGACCGGCAGATTTACATTAGGCCCGACCGCGGCGGGCTGCGCGACGGAATGTCCGGTGAGGACGGCGAACAGCTTGTTCACAAACGACCAGAAGGCAACCCACTGAATCCTGATGAGGCGGAAAACTTTCGGCGCGAACCAGATGAACAACGCGATGAAAGTCAACCCTATTCCGAGCATGATCAGCGGATGCGAGAAGGCCAGCCACGCCGCGAAGACTACCAATAAATCCTCTACGGTACTCACGAGGATGTTAGAAAACGGCTCCGGGCTGTGGTTAATGATGAGGCGCGTTCCCGCCTTCGTCGAATGTCCTGTCAGAGCGATGCCGCCGCAAAACAGTCCCGCAACAACAGACGTGACCGGCTCGACCCTGCCTAATGACGCTACACCCAAAGCCGCGGCCCCGAGCGGCCTGATGACTGTGTGAACCGCGTCCCAAGCGCTATCAATCCACGGGAATTTATCAGCCAGAAATTCGACCATGTAGATCAATCCGGCGACGCCGATGACGAAAGGATTACCTAACACCTCCAGCCCGGAGAGTTCGGGGTTGATTGTGATTAGCCCGAGCCTGATGCCTAAACCAACGACAAGCACGGTCGCGTACAGATTCACACCCGAAGTCAGCCCCAAGCCGATCAGCGAGCCGAACGCGTCGAGTTTTTCCATAACAACTCCTCGGGACGGGCGGTACAAAGAGACGGTCTGCGCTTGATTGAGGCGACCGCACTTACCTTTAAGGATTGCGGTTTTTATCACCAATCGAGTTTAAAGACAAGTTTTTTCTTATCCCCTCTACCCCGGCACGATCAGCTTCGACGGCGGGAGCATCGCTGGCTTTCCTCGGTGCTGCCAACAGCGGAAGGGGCCGCGCACGCGGCGCTGGCATGGGGTGCCTTTCTTGGTTCGCGCGCCGCAGATGTAAACGACTTCGTCGGGGTCTGTCGGTCGCTCGTTCGCCGTGCCGTCGGGGCCGTAAGCAGGCTCGGTCTTGGCCGCCGCGTCCTCACGTCTTGCCGTCTCGTCTTCACGCCTCGCTCCGTCGTCCGAACGTCTCGGCGTGTCGCCCGCGGGCACGGGGGCGAGGTTCAGAGTCCCGCGCTCGACGACGAGCGGCGGGGGCGACGGCCTCAACATCCGACCGAAGACGAAGCCCGCGGCGGCGAACACAGCCGCGGACAGGAGCGGGGCGGCGAGCGTCTTTCGGCGCAGGCGGCGAGCGCACGAAGGACAGAAGCGTCGGCTCGTCCACAAGCGCCAGCGCGCGCGTGCGATGCGCTCGCCGCATGCTGAGCAAAAATTCGGTCGATACATGATTGCATCTCCTTCCCGGTGAGGACGCCCGAAGAGTCCGGCGTCGTTCCGAAGACGTTGAAGAAAGGACGCGAGGCGGCGAAACGGTTGAAGCGTTCGAGAGAACAGATGCTTCCGAGACGGCGCGCATTATACGCCCGCCGAGCTTCGGGCGTGAAGAGTCTTTCGGTCGCGATTTTTCGCTGCGTTTCACGCGCAAGCGCTCGTTGCACGCGCGCAACGGCGCGTGTTATAGTCGTTCGCGAACGGGGCCGAAGAGAGAAGCGATGCGTTTGAAACTCTACTGCAACCGCTACACTCATTTTAAGGACGCGCTCGTCTGCTCGGTCAACTGCGTCTATCGGACGCGCTGCAACGACTTCGCGCTCTTCTACGACGCGAACCGCGCCGACGTTGACGCGCTCGTCGCCGAATACTACGACGCGCGCCGCAGCCGCGAGGGAGAGCGAAAGTCCGAGGCGTCTTCGCCCCAGGCCGCGGCGCTCGCGCACATCGCGCCCGTCGCGCGCCCCGAAAATTTACGCAAGCTGATTCGTCTGGAGGTTTTAAGAGAGATGGCCGAGAGCGTTTACATCTGGGTTGACAAGGAAGACCGCGCCGAGCTTTTGGAGACGAACGAAGTCCTCCGCCGCGCCGAGCGCGGGCAGAAGGCGAAACACATCTACCGCGTCTCGCAGGAGATGGAGCTTCGCTACCAGCTCGTCCCGCGCAAGAGAATCGAGAAGGCGAAGCGCGGCGCGGAGGCCGACGCCGAGCGGGCCGAGGCGCGCCGCACGCGCCGCACGAACGCGCGCCCCGCGCCCGTCCCCTTCCCCGCGCCCGTCCCTTCAAACGACGCGGCGGCGGAAGCACCCGCCCCGCGACGCGCCCGCGCCCGCGCGAGCAGATAAATCAGAACCGCGAGCGGAAGCCTCGCGGGTGACGGTGACGCGGGAAGAAATCAACAGGGATGGACAGGATGAACAGGATTAAAGATTTCTATCCTGTTCATCCTGTCCATCCCTGTTAATTGTTCTTCCCTGTTTCGCCTACCCGCTCGCTCACGCTCGCGGTTCTGACCTTCATGGCAACCCGCCGCGCGCTGGAAGCACCAAACACACTCGACGGAGGGGGCGTGGTCGTGCCTCCGCCTGTCACCTTTTATTTCCGGTGTCTGCGCTAAAATTTTAGAGGCAATCACTGCCGCATGGCGCTTGCGAAAACGCGACGCGCGACGGCATACTAGCCGCGCCGAAGGCTTTTTACGACGATGATCTTTTCGACCATTTCCCCGCACAATTTGCGAAAAATCATCCTCGCGTGCGCCGCGCTCCTCTGCCTCTGCGCGTCGGCGGGCGCGCAGCAGCAGGAGCCGGACGACACCGTCAGGGTCGAGTCGAACCTCGTCCAGCTCAACATCGGCGTCGCCGACCACAAGGGGCACGCCGTCACCGACCTGACGCAGAACGACTTCGCCGTCTATGAGGACGGCGTCAAGCAGTCAATCGCGCACTTCGAGCCGGTGTCGTCGCCCTTCAGCCTCGTGCTGCTGCTCGACATGTCCGGCTCGACGCTCAACTTCCGCGCGACGCTCCAGCAGTCGGCGCTGCGCTTCATAGACGCGCTCGGCCCCGAAGATCGCGTCGAGGTCATCGCCTTCAACGAGAAAATCGAGACGCTCCAGCACTTCACCGCCGACCGCAAGAAGATCGCCTTCGCCATCACGAGGGCCAGCGGGCGCGGCAGCACGCACCTCTACCGCGCGCTCGACTACTCGCTCAAAGAGTTGTCGAAGGAGGGCAAGGGCCGCAAGGCCGTCGTCGTCCTCACCGACGGACTCGACACCGAGATGAGCGACCACGACCGCGCGTCGGCGGCGCAGGCGAAGACCAGCGAAGAGGCGGTCGCGCTCGTCAAGCCCGAAGGGGCGGACGCGCTGCGCGCTGTCCTCGACGCGTCCGACCGTCAGGGCGTGACGATCTACCCGCTCGCGCTCCCCTCCGCCGACCCGAAGAACCTTCTGCCGCTCACGCCGCAGCAGTCCGCCATCTACTCCGCCGCGCGCGCGCGAATGCAGGCGCTCGCCGACCGGACGGGCGGTCGTCTGCACGAGATTCACCGCCTCGAAGAGATGGGTCGGCTCTACGCCGAAGTCGCCGCCGACATGAGGACGCTCTACAGCATCGCCTACCAGTCGTCGAACTCGCGCGCGCACGACGGCAAGTGGCGGACGATAAACATCGAGGTCTCGCGCGCCGACACCATCGCGCGCTCGCGCCCCGGCTACTACGCACGCTGAACACCGACGCACCGTCAACTCTTAAACTACGTGCCGGGCGTGTTGACCGCACTCCGGCCAGCCCGCTTGACACTCCCCGTGCCCGCCCGTATATTTTTCAACACACCTAACCGACAGCTTCGCACCCGTAGCTCAGTTGGATAGAGCGTTTGACTACGAATCAAAAGGTCGCACGTTCGAGTCGTGCCGGGTGCATTGGCGAGGTTAAAAAAGAGAGGGCAGCCGGGTGGCTGCCCTCTCTTTTTTTGTTGTGCCTGTCAGTGTGCCAGTTCCGCCCAAGGGTGTTCGTGGCCGTTGGGCGTGGCGTGAGCGGCTTCGCCCTTCCCGCCCGCGAGTCTTCGGTAGGTGCCGAGGAAAACCGGCAGCACGGCCTTCGGCGAGAATAGTCTCTGATACCTTGCGCGCGCGGCCTTGCCCATGCGCTCGCGAAGTCTCGCGTCCCGCGCGAGGCGGACGAGCGCTTCGGCGAGCGCCGCGTGGTCGCCGGGCGGGACGATGACGCCCGAATCTTCGTCGAGCACGTCGGGTATGCCGCCCACGTCCGAGGCGATGACGGGGAGGCCGTGCGCCATCGCCTCGATGATGCTGTTCGGCGTCCCTTCGGTGAACGAGGGCATGACGAACACGTCGAGGCCGCGCATGAAGGCGGCGCGCTCTTCGGGGCGCGAATAGACGCCGGCGTACTCGTAGCGGTCGGCCACGCCGAGCGCGCCGGCGCGCTCGCTCATCTCGCGCCGCTGCGGGCCGTCGCCCGCGAGCACGAGCCGTATGCGCGGGCATTCACGCGACGCCGCGCCGAAGGCCTCCATCAAGACCATCGGGCCTTTAAGCTTCTCGACGCGCGCGGCAAAACCGAAGGCCACTTCGCCGTCCGCCCGTCCGCGCGGGTGATGGCCGTTGGCCTGCTCGTCCACCGACGCGGGCAGCACGCAGACCGCGTTCGTGCGCGGGAGCGTCTGCCTGCACATCTCCGCCAGCGCGGGCGAGAGGGCGGCCACCTCCGAGCAGAACGGAAGAACTGAGGTGAACTCGCGGTAGTAGGACTCGAAGTCGGGCGGGTGGTAGGGCGTGCCCACCTCCTGATAGATGACCGGGATGCCTGCGTCGTGCCCGGCGCGTATCAGGACCATC
>DASRCS010000081.1:0-7833 GCA_035652995.1 Pyrinomonadaceae bacterium | reverse complement strand
GCCCCGGACGCTCGACGTGGCCCGAGACGCAGAAGAGCCGTGTCCCCGTCGAGCCCTCCGTGCCCGTGCCTGCATACGCGCCGCCCCCTTCGAGCAGCACCTCGATCACGTTGAAGAGCGTCTCCACGTTGTTCACCGCCGTCGGCTTGCCGAAGAGCCCGACCTCGACCGGGAACGGCGGCTTGTTCCGCGGCTCGCCGCGCTTGCCCTCGATCGACTGGAACAGCGCCGTCTCCTCGCCGCAGACGTACGCACCCGCGCCGATCCGCAGCTCGATCTCGAAGCCCTGCAGGAGCTCCCGCGACACGTCGATGGCGTGCTGCACCCGTGCATGTGCGAGCGGGTACTCGGCGCGGATGTAGACGTAGCCCTTCTGCGCGCCGACGGCGAACCCCGCGATCGCGAGCGACTCGACGAGCGCGAACGGATCGCGCTCCATGAGGATCCGGTCCTTGAACGTGCCCGGCTCCGACTCGTCGGCGTTGCAGACGACGTACTTCGGCTTCGGCGAGTCCTTCGGGACGAAGCTCCACTTCATCCCCGTCGGGAAGCCCGCGCCGCCGCGACCGCGCAGCGCCGACTTCTTCACCTCGCCGATCACGTCGTCCGGCGACATCCCGTCCAAGACTTTCTGAAGCGACTCGTAGCCGCCATTCCGGCGGTACACGTCGAGCGTGCGCGAGCGCTCAAGCCCGACGCGCCTGAGTTGCAGTGGTTCGCAGCCGATTGCCCCGATGAACATAGATTCTATCTAACGCCGTTCGACAAAGTGTCGCTCTCGCACTTCTCGATGATCTCGTCAACCTTCTCGGTCGTCAGGCTCTCGTAGTAGTCGAACCCGATCTGCATCATCGGCGCGGTGCCGCACGAGCCGAGACACTCGACGAGCGAGACCGAGAAGCGACCGTCGGGCGTCGTCTCGCCCGGCTTGATGCCGAGCCGCGTGCAGACGTGCTCGGTGATCTTCGGCTCGCCCATGATTTTGCACGAGAGCGTCTTGCAAATCTGGAGATGGTACTTCCCGACCGGCTCGGTGTTGATCATCGAGTAGAAGGTCGCGACCTCCCAGATGTCGGTGATGCGGACGCCGAGACGATCCGCGAGGTACGCGACGCCCGGCGGGTCGAGGTAGCCGCGCTCGCGCTGCACGATGAACATCAGAGGCAGAATCGCCGAGCGCTTCACGGGATACTTCGCCAGGTGGCGGTCAATCTCCGCCTCGACCTCCGGCGAGAATTTCGCTACACGGTCGGGGACGTGAACCTCCTGCGGCAGAGGGTTGTTCGGCGTGAACTGCTGGCTCATCTTTTAGCTCTCGGCATTCCGCAATCAGCTTTCAGCTTTACTTCGTCCGTCCCCGATGTGTCGGCCCGAAGTTTTACCGAGGACGTTTAACGCGAGCGGTATCGTCGTGACCGCGCCGACGAGAAAGAGCGTCAGGCCGACGGCGCGACGCTGCTCGCGGCTGAGTCTGTCGGACAGGAGCAGCCCTAACCCGACGCCGAGCGCGACGCGTGTTCCGCCGATCAGCATGATTTCGGGAATGGTCAACGGATGCTCTTTCAACTCAGAACTCCTAACGGTCAATCTCGCCGAGCACGATGTCAATCGAGCCGATGATGGCGACCACGTCGGCGATCATCTCTCCCTCGGTCATCACGGGCAGCGCCGAGAGGTTGACGAATGAAGGCCCGCGGACGTGGACGCGCGCGGGCTTCGGGCCGCCGTCGGATTTGACATAGACGCCGAGTTCGCCCTTCGACCCTTCAATCGCGTGATAGACCTCGCCGGCGGGGACGTTGAAGCCCTCGGCGATGATCAGGAAGTGGTGGATGAGCGCGTCCATGTGCGTCTTCATCGCCTCGCGCTCAGGCAGCACGACCTTCGGCGCGTCGGCCTTGATGGGGCCGGGCCTCAGGCGGTCGAGCGCCTGCCGGATGATCTTGTTCGACTCGGTCATCTCGCGCATCCGCACCATGTAGCGCGACCAAACGTCGCCGCCCTGCTCGACCGGCACCTCGAAGTCGTATGTCTCGTAGCCCGAATAAGGGTTGACTCGTCGGATGTCAATCGGCACGCCGCTCCCGCGAAGTGATGGGCCGGTCAGACCCCAGTCAATCGCGTCTTCCGCCGAGATGATGCCGATGCCTTTCGTGCGGCGCTGGAAGATGCGGTTGCCGCTGAGCAGGTCGTGAAACTCGGAGATGGCGCGCGGCATGTCTTCGGTGAACTGCCTCATGCGATGCTCGAAGCCCGCGGGCAAGTCCATCATCAGGCCGCCGATGCGGAAGTAGCTGGGCGTCATGCGCTCGCCCGACGCGGCCTCGATGAGGTTCATCACCTTCTCGCGCTGGCGGAAGCAGTAGAAGAAGACCGTCATCGCGCCGATGTCGAGCGCGTGTGTGCCGAGCCAAACCAAGTGCGAGCCGATGCGCTGCAACTCGCACATCATCACGCGGATTACCTGCGCGCGTTCGGGAATCTCAAGCCCCAGCAGCTTCTCGACGGCCATGCAGTAGCCGAGGTTGTTGCCGAGCGGGTTGAGGTAGTCCATCCGGTCGGTGATGACGATGCCCTGCTGGTACTTCTTGTACTCGAAGAGCTTCTCCATCCCCGTGTGCAGGTAGCCGATGTCGGGCGTGCATTTGACGATCATCTCGCCGTCGAGTACGAGTTCGAGGCGAAGAACGCCGTGCGTCGAGGGGTGCTGCGGCCCGAACGAGATGGTCATCTGCGTGTCGAGCGGGCGGTCAACGACCTCGAACTGCGGCGGAAGATTTCCGGTTGAGACGCTCATGCCTTGATTCCGAATTGGGCTTTGAGTCCCGAATTGTGCCCGTGCCACTTCACAAACGCGTGGCTATTCGAGCACGAAGTTGTACGTCAAAATGCCAGTGACCTTAACCGGCTGGCCGTTCAGTTTGTACGGAGCGAACTTCGCCTGCCTCGCCGCGGCGACCGCCGCGGGCTGAAGAAGCGGGTGGCCGGAGATCGCCGACGCCGAAATCACGTTGCCCTCTTCGTCAACCGTGACCTGCACGGTTACAGTTCCTTGCGCGCGCACCGCCTTCCCTATCGCCGGGTATGTCGGCTCAGGCTTGCTTACGGCCTTGCCGTTCAGCACGCCGCCCGAAATGATCGTATGACCCGGCGGTGTCGGCTGACGAGGCGGCGGAGGCGGAGGCTCGTCTCCTCCCGTAACGGAGGCGTCGCCTTCGTCGTTCGCGTTATTGTTCTCCTCAGACCCGACGCCGTTCGCATTCTTCTCTCGCAAGTCAATCCTGTCGGCGCGACCCGCGACCTCGACTTCAAGTGTTGTGAACACCCAATCCCCGATAGTGTCGTCGCTCCTAGATGCCTCCGCGTAAACTGTCCCGGAATCCTTCGGTCCCGAGATCGGTATCGAGAACTTCGCGTGACTCCAAAGCCCATTCGACTCTATTGAGCCTCGCACGAGCAGGCCATCCTTGATCGGCTCGCCCATCTCCGCAACGACCGTAGGGTTCGATTTTGCCTTCTCAAGCGCGTGGTGGTAAACGTCCGACGACCTGACCGCCGACATGATGACGAAGTAGATGCCAACGCCGAGTGCCGCGACGACGACGAGCAAACCGAGACAGCCGGTGGGGACGATCCACTTCCAATTCCTGCCCCAGCATCCCTTCGGTTGCTGCTGCGGAGGAAACCCGCCACCGTATTGCGGCTGTGGCTGATACATCGTCGCGTGTTCAGCCTTCAGGTCAGGCTGTACGGCTCGTAGCCGCGCAGCGGGAAGTCTTTGCGGAGCGCGTGGCCCTGCCAGTCGTCGGGCAGGAGGATGCGGCGAAGGTCTGGGTGGCCGTCGAAGATGACGCCCATCAGGTCGAACGTCTCGCGCTCGTGCCAGTTCGCCGTGCGCCACACGCCCGTCACCGTCTGCACGTGCGGGTCTTCCTGGTTCAAGAGAACCTTCAGGCGCATGCGGTGGTAGCGCTTCGTCGAGAACAGGTGGTAGTTGACCTCGAAGCGCGGCTCCTCCTCCGGCCCGCGGTCAACGCCCGACACGTCCGAGAGCATGTCGAACTCGAAGCCGGGCGCGCTCTTCAGGTGCGCGCACACGGCGACGATCTGCTCGCGCGGCACGACGAGCGTCAACTCGCCGAAGGCTTCGACCGCGTCCGTGAACCAGCCCTCGTGCTCGCCCCGCAAAGCGCTGACGAGTTCGGCGGGCGGAACCTGATAGGTCGTGCGCCGCGCCCCCTTGGCAATCTCTTTCTCTCGCTCGATGTCCATGACGATAAAAAGTAAGCTGTGAGCAGTTACAAAGAGAGCGGCGGCGTAGTCGCTTACTGCTTACTGCTCACCGCTCACTGCTCACGTCAGAAAGACCTGCGCCGCTCGTGCCGCGAGGCGATTGTGTACGGGCGCGAAGGTGTTTCTTGCGCCGCCGCCTCGTTGGTCGCCGAAACTCCGGTCGCCGGAAGCGTGCCCGGCGGGACGGCCTCGACCGCCTCGCTCGGCGGCACGTCCGGGCGGTCGCGAAGCGACTCCTTCATCACCTTCTCCTGAAGCATCATCACGGCGTGAATCAGCATCTCTGGACGCGGCGGGCAGCGCGGGATGTAAACGTCCACGGGGACGATCTTGTCCACGCCCTGCACGATTGCGTAGTTGTCGAAGACGCCGCCCGAAGTGGCGCACGCGCCCATCGAGATGACCCACTTCGGCTCCGGCATCTGGTCGTAGATGCGCCGAAGGACGGGAGCCATCTTGCGCGAGACCCGGCCCGAAACGATCATCACGTCGGCCTGCCGCGGACTCGCGCGAAAAACTTCGGAGCCGAAGCGCGCGAGGTCGTGGCGCGCGTCCGTGGTCGCCATCATCTCGATGGCGCAGCAGGCGAGGCCGAACGTCGCGGGCCAGAGGCTCGACTTGCGCGCCCAGTTGACCAGAGAGTCGAGCCGGGTCGTGATGATCTCCGGCAGCGCGTCGGCGATTACGCTTTCCAAACCCATAAAACTTTAAACCTCCTCGCTCGTCGCCGACACGTCAGGCGGCCTTCGCCGCCGCGCGCGCCGCCCTCTCGGCCCTGCGCTTCGCGTCGGCCCCGGCGATGGCGCGCGCCTCCGCCTCGGCTTCGAGCCGCGCGCGGTCGCTCCACTCGAACAGGCCCTTCTTCAGGATGTAAACGTAGCCGACGAGCAGCAGCACGACGAAGAGCATCATCTCGACGTAGATCAGATTGCTCAGGCCGCGCCCGCCCGTCGCGAACGACTTGAAGACGACGGCCCAAGGGATCAAGAAGATCAGTTCGATGTCGAATAGGATGAAGATCATCGCGACCAGGTAGAACTTGACCGAGAAGCGCTCACGCGCGGTGCCGACGGGGTCTTTGCCGCACTCGTAAGGCATCGTCTTCGTCCGCGTCGCCTTGTGCTGGCCGACCAACTGCGAGAGCAGGACGTTGCCCGCGGCGAAGCCGATGGCGACGATGAACATGAGCGCGATGGGCAAGTAATCGGACAGGCTGAACACACTTACCTCCCGTCAGCTTGCGCTGAAAATCCGGCCCCAGGGCAGCCGTCTTGTAGTTTGAGAATCATGGCACAAACAAATCCTAGTCCATGCATAGAGGTGTGTCAAGGCGATGACCGGTGAGGCACAAAGCGCTGTATTGCAAGGAGATTGACCGGCTTCCGACGGCTGTGCTAACTTGAAAATACCCCCGTCGGGGAGTCCGAATACTCCCCGACAAAGACCACGCCGCCAGTTTGCTTCGGCTCGTTGACCAAGTGATCACCGGATTCAACACAGACATCAAGTTCGAGGGCGTCACTTACCACGTTCAGACGGAGGACAAGGGGCTTGACTCGCCCCTCATCCTCTCGCTCGTGTACGTCGGCGGCGCGATCATCGCGAGCAAGCGAACGCCCTACGAAGACCTCGTCGCGTCCGGCTACGACGAGAAGGTTCTGACCGAGCGTTTGCAGCGGCAGCACAAACTCATCTGCGCCGCGATACGTTCGGGCCGCGTCGAAGAACTCAAACGCATGGGCGGGCACAACGGCTCGCACGAGTCGCACGCCGAAGGCAACGGGCACGCGCCGGCCCCGGAAGTTAAGCCCGAAGTGAAGCCCGCAGCCGGCAGGAGAAAGAAGAACGATGCGCCGCCCGTCGAAACGGTCGCGACCGTCGAAGCGGCGAAAGAAGCCGCCGAGAAAATTGAGACGGCGAAACCTGAATCGGGCGGCGGCGCGACGGTTGTCGAAGCGAGCGACGGAGAGCCGAAGGCTGAGACGCGCGACGTAGAGTCTAACGGCGAGTCGGAGAGAAAGACCGAAGACGGGATGGTCATCCTCACGTCGCTGATGGATCAGGTCGCGGAGATTTGGGACAGGTCGAACTCATACGCGCCGACGCTTCAGCCGCCGCCGGTCGCGCAGCCGATTCAGGAAGAGCCGCCGGTCGCGCGAGAGCAGGAGCCGCCCGCGCCGCCACGGCCCGCGGAAATTCCAGAACTGCCGCAGGACGAGTCGGACGAACTCTACCTGACGCTGCTCGACGACGAGGGCGATTTCCGCGCGGGGCAGTTGGCGATGATCAAGGTTCACGTCGGGCGCGGCGCTTACGGCCAGAGGCCGGTGGAGAACGCCGCGGTCACGGTCAAGATTCTGGGGACGACCTTCAGGCCGATGATTCAGACGACGGACACTGATGCGCGCGGCGTCGCAATCGTGCGCGCGACGCTCCCGCGCTTCACCGCCGGGCGCGCGGCGATAATCATCCGCGCAGCCGTCGGCGACGACGCCATCGAGATGCGTAGAATCATTCATCAATAATTTACAGCGGAGTTTCATTCTCCGGTAAACAAGGACGAGCTTGCGGATCACACTCAACGGCGAGGCGAAGGAGATTGAAGAGGGCACGACGCTCGTCGCGCTCGTCGAGCAGCTAAAGCTCGCGCCCGAACGGCTCGCAATCGAGCACAACTTCAACGTCGTGCGCCGCGACGAGTGGCCGAATGTCGAACTCTCAGAAGGCGACCGCGTCGAGATCGTTCACTTCGTCGGCGGCGGTTGAGAGCATCTGGCTTTCACTTCAACCACCCCTCTGTGACCTCTGTGAAATCCTTTGTGCCCTCTGTGGTTAAGTCAGACGTTCTTAACCACAAAGTACACAAAGGATTTCACAGAGGTCACAGAGGGATGAGTGTTTTCTGCGTCTAATTTTTCTTTCGCGTCGTTCGGGTGTAAATTGAGCGCTGTCGCTCCGCGAATACGCGGGCGCGGAATCATTCCTGAGAAAGAGCTTTTCTGAAAATGTCCACAGCGGTTTCCGAAAAGAGAGAGACTTTCGAGGTCGCGGGGCGCACGTTCCGCTCGCGGCTTATTGTCGGGACGGGGAAGTACCGGAGCTTCGAGGAGATGAAGGCCGCGCACCGGGCTTCGGGCGCGGAGATGGTGACGGTCGCCGTGCGCCGCGTGCCGCTCGACCGCAAGACCGAGTCGTTCCTCGACCACCTCGACCCCGAACTGACAATCCTTCCGAACACCGCCGGGTGCTACTCGGCGGAGGAGGCGATTCGCACGGCGCGGCTCGCGCGCGAGGCCTTGCAGACCGAACTCATCAAGCTCGAAGTCATCGGCGACCAGACGACGCTCTTCCCCGACAACGAGCAGACGCTCGAAGCCGCGCGCGTGCTTGTCCGCGAGGGCTTCACAGTGCTGCCCTACTTCACCGACGACCTCATCATGGCGAAGAAGCTTCTCGACGCGGGATGCGCGGCGGTGATGCCGCTGGCCGCGCCGATTGGCTCAGGACTCGGGGTGCAGAACCCCGCGAACCTTCGGATCA
>DASRCS010000080.1:0-10336 GCA_035652995.1 Pyrinomonadaceae bacterium | reverse complement strand
GCTTGCCGAGGCGCGCGGCCTCCTGCAACGGCGCGACGGCCTTCGAGCCTTTCCTGATTTGCAGGTAGCACTCGCCGAGCATCATGTTCGCGTCCGCCGAAGGCGGCTGAAGCGTGACGGCGCGCGCGAGTATCTCTATCGCGCCGTCGTAGTTCTTCTGCTCCATCCGCAGGTGGCCGAGGGCGAGGTAGGCGAGCGCGAACGTGGGCCTGACTTCGACGGCGCGGAGGTACGACTTCTCCGACCCGGCGGCGTCGTTCTGCGCGTAGAAGGCCGTGCCGAGTTCAGTCCATGCTTGATAGTCCTGCGCGTCGGCGGCGACGAGCTGTTGGAGCAGGGCGGCGGCGTCCGAGTACCTCTTCGCCGTCAACGCCTCCTCGGCGCGCTCGAAAAGTTTTTGGTTCGCGGGCGTGCGCTTGTAGAAGTCGGCGGCGGAGACGTTGCCGGGCTTCGAGGCCGAGGGGCGCGCGCGCCACTGCAACTCGATGTCCTGATGAAAATCGGTCTTGAAGTTGGAGAAGACACGCACGCGGACGCGCGTGACCTCTGCGCCCTCGACTTCGACGCCCAGGTCGTAGTTGCCATTCGGCAGGTCGAGGAATCGGTAGCGCCCGCCGTTGGGAACGGACTGGCGACCGACAATCGTCCCCGACTCGGCGTAGAGCGTGATGTCGAAGGAGAGCGGCTTCTGGCCCTCGACCTTGCTCTCGTCAACCTTGAGGTCGCCTTCGAGCGTGTGGCCGCCGCCCTGCGCCGAAGCGCCGTGCGCGGCGAGCGCGAAGACCGAGAGCAGCGCCGAGGTGACGAGCGCCGCGAGCGAGAGCGACGCGCGCAGCCCGGCGTGCGGGGCGATTCCTTTCAGCATCGTTTACTCTCCCCGAACAGAACCAGCCACGGAGATGCGGAGACAGGGAGATTGTATTTCAGAATTTCAATTTTGAAATCTCAAATCCTTAAACTCTCTGCGTCTCCGCGGCTGACTCCGATTTGGCAGTCTTAAAGGTAACGCGGGCCGGAGCGAACAAGCGCCGGCCCGCGTTGCTTTCAAGTGCCCGGCTTCGGGGCCGCCCCTTTTTAGAAGGAGTAGCGGAAGCCGAACTGCATGACGCGCGGCGTGCCCTGAATGGCCGTGAAGTTCGACCAGTTCGTCGGCGGCGTCGCGATCTGCGGGTTGAGCACGAGGCCGAAGCCCGTGCGGCTCGAATCAATCGCCCCGAACCGCTGCGTGTTCGTCACGTTGAAGGTCTCCCAGCGAATCTGGAGCTTGTGCTTCTCGCTCCAGGGCATCGTGAAAGACTTGGCGAGTCCGGCGTCGAGGTCAATGTAGCCGGGCAGGCGGATGACGTTGCGGTCGCCGGTCTCGCCGGGCTTGGCGTTGCGCCAGCTCCGGTAGGCGGCGGTCGTGCCGCAGCCGAAGAGCTTCGGCGTCGGGTCGCTCGACGGGCACGACTCGACGGGCGCGACGCGGACGCCGCTCGACTGAACCTCCCAGTTCGTCGCCCAGCGCGCGTCGTCATAGGGCGAGTAGATCGGCAGCCCCGAATTCCAGCGGAAGATGGTCGAGAGCTGCCAGCCTCCGAGGATGCCGTTGACCCACTTGTTCGAGTCGTTGAAGAGCCACTGGCCGCGCCCGAACGGGAGCTGCCAGATGGAGTTCATGTTGATGCTGTGGCGCACGTCGTAGTCGGAGCTGGCGTAGTTGTCGCGCTGCCGGAGCGGGTTCAAGACGAGCGCCGTGCCGTAGCCGCCGCCGGTCTGAAGGCCCGACGCGTCGTCGAGCGAGTGCGAGAGCGTGTAGTTGAAGTCGAGCAGCAGCTTGTCGCCGAGCCGCTCGCGCACCGTCACCGTGCCGGCGTTGTAGTTCAGGTTGCCGACCGAGCTGAAGGCGGCGAGCGCGCCGTACTGCGAGTTGTAGAAGAAGTTGGGCACGCCGAAGTCAGCCGCGGCGTTGTCAATGTCGCTCTGCGTCGTCGTCCAGTCGTTGCCGTTGAAACGGAGCGCGTCGCCGAAGACGGCCTGCGTGTAATTCGTGGCGAACCCGGCGCGGCTCGAACCGAGCAGGTCGCGCGCGAAGGTGCCGAGCGGGATGTTCGAGAACAGATTCTCGAAGTATGGAATCGCGGGGACGTTCCTGATCGCCGCTTGGATGACGGCGTTCGACGAACGGTTCGTGATGCCCTGGAAGGCGAGGTTGCGGCGGATGTCTTCGAGCATCCCGGCAGCCGTGTACCAGTCCATCCCGGACTTCGGGTCGGCCAGGTCGTTCGGCGTCATCACGTCGCGCGTGACGAGCAGGTTGCGGCCCGCGCGGCCCAGGTACGACATCTGGATGACGAGTCCCTTCGGCAGCTTGCGCTCGTAGGTCAGGCTCCAGACGTAGTGGGTCGGCGCGACGAGGTCTTCGTCAATCGAGGTCTCGATACGCCGCGCCTGATCCTGCGGCTGCTGCTGCGGGAAGGTCAGCGTGCCGGGGATGGTGATGAAGGGCAGCGTGCGGACGTTCTGGTTGAAGCCCGTGAAGAGCGGCCCCGGACTGCTCTCCGTGTCGAACGTGCCCGCGGCGGTCGTCGTGTTCGACAGGAAGCCGAGCGTGTTGCTCTGGTCGAAGTCAACCGCGAGCTGCTCGCCATAGTAGTCGTTCAGCATCGCGAAGCCGCCGCGCAAGCTGGACACGCCGTCCGCGCCGAAGAGCTTGCCGAGCCAGCCCTTGCGGTAGTTCGGAGACCACGCGACGGCGATGCGCGGCTGGAAGTTGTTTTTGTCCCAGCGGTAGAGCGGCGAGCGCCCGTTGGCGGGGCCGGAAAGATCAACCGTCAGGGGCGCGTCGAAGTTCTTGCCCTGCGCCGCCGCCGCGACCCTCTGCGCGAAGTATTCGGAGAGCGGGATGTTCGGCTTGGCCTCGAAGCCGTTGGTCTCATAGACGGGGCGGCTCAGGCTGTAGCGCAGGCCGTAGGTGATCGTCAGGTTCTGTTTGACCTTCCAAGAGTCCTGAATGTAGCCGTCGTAGGACTGCGTGGCGAAGTCGCGCTTGGTGGGCGTGCCCGACGGCTGCAACTGCCCGTTGCGGTCGAAGGTGAAGCGCGCGCTGTACTGCGTGAAGCGCCCCAGCAACGCCGACGCGGCGTTCTGCACCGCCGACGTGAATCCCGGCCCGATGGGCGAGAACGAGTCAACGGCGTCCGAGAGCGGCGTGCCCGAATCGAGGTAGAACGAGGGGTTCGTGATCGCCGTGTCGTAGGCGTTCTCGAAGCTGACGCGCCGGTTGTTGACGATGCGGATGTTCGCGCCGAACTGGAGCGAGTGGCTCCCCTTCACCCACGAAACGTCGTCGGTGAAGTTGTGGACGGGCGTCACGCGGCTGACCGTGCGGTCGTAGTTGAACGGCGAGAAGACGAAGCGGAAGTAAACCGCGTTCGAGGCCGAGTCGCCCGCCTGCGTGAAAGCCTCGCGCGTCAGGCCGTAGCGGAAGCTGTTAACGACGCGGTTGTTGAGCGTCCAGGTGTGCTGCACTGCCAGCGCCATCGGGTGCGACCAAACGTCCTCGGTCGGCGTGTCGGGGAAGGCCGACGCCCCGCCCGTCAGGTCGTCCTGCTCGATGGCGCGGAAGGTCAGCACCTGCTTGCCCGTCACGTTCCAGTCGAAGTTCGCCCAGTGCTGGCTGTAGCGCAGCGGCGTCGAGGCGTTGAAGCGGAAGCCGGCGGTGTTCAGGCCGTCGCCGACCGTGAAGTCGTTGGCCGGGTACTTCGCCGCCGCCGCCGCGAGCGCCGAGACCGCCGCCGGGTTGACGCCGCCGAGGTCGGGGAAGATCGTCGCGAGGTCGGCAGCCGTCACGGTCGTGATGCCGCCGGACGCGTTGCGGTAGCGTATCTCTCCGCGACCGAGGCTGGGGAGCGGGACGGTCTCGATGATTGACTGCTGGCTGGCGTCGCGCCGCCCCTCGTAGCTGTAAAAGAAGAAGAGCTTGTTCTGCTTGACGGGGCCGCTGATCGAGCCGCCGTAGGTGTTGCGGATGAGCTTCGGGCGCGCGACGCCCGCGCTGTTGTTGAAGAAGTCGTTGGCGGTGAAGATGGTGTTGCGGTGCGCCTCGAAGAGCGAGCCGTGGAACTGGTTCTCGCCGGGCTTGCTGATGATCTCGACCTGCGCGCCGGATGAGCGGCCCTGGCTGGCGTTCGGCGTGCTCGTGGTGACGCGGAACTCCTGAATGGCCTCGGCGTTCAGGCGGATGACCGTGTTGCGTTCGGGCGAGGAGGTCGAGTCGATCAGCGCGTTCGAGCCAGCGCCGCCGTTGGTCGCGCCGCCGAGCTGGCTGGTCTGCGCCTCGTTGATGTCAATGCCGTCGAGCGTGACGTTCGCCTGGTCGGCGTGCGCGCCCGCGACGTAGCCCTCGCGCGTGGCGGCGGGCTGGAGCGTCAGAAGCGAGTTGACGTTTCTCGCTTCGAGCGGGAGCTGCGTGATCTGCTGCGTGACGAAGTTGTTGCCGACGGTCGCGTCCTGCGTGTTGATGAGCACCTCGGCGCTCGACGTGGAGACCGTGACGGACTCCGAGACGTTGCCGACTTCGAGCGTGACGTTCAGGTCGGTCGGGCTGGCGACGAGCGCCTGCACGTCCGTGATGACGCTCTTCTTAAATCCCGTGGCCGTCGTCTCAAGCCGGTAGTTGCCGGGCGGTATCAGGTCGAAGGCGAAGTGGCCGTCCTCGGTCGTCGTCTGCGTGCGGGTGGTGTTCTTGTCCGGGTCAACGAGCGTCACGGTCGCGCCCGGCACGACGTGCCCCTGCGCGTCCGCGACAGTCCCGCGCACCGAAGACGTGCCCGTCTGCGCCGACGCTTGCAGGCAGAAGAGCGCGAGGGCGAGCGCGCAGAGCAGTGCCGCCGCGCACCTGCCAGAAGTCGTGGGTCTAATCATCGTTCCCTCCTCAAAAGCTCGGTTGGATGGTCGGCGCGCGCGCGCAGGAGTCGTTGGCGAAACGCCGCGCGTCGGGCGCAAAAGGATTGTGCTGTGCCTTGAATGATGTGGCTGCTTGCGAGCAGCGCGGGGCCGGGCTGTTCAAAGCCCGCCCCGCCCTGCAAAGGAGGTGCGCGGGCGGTGCTGTCGAAAGTGCCGAAGAACCGGGGAGCGACACCTCGCGACTACTTGACTGACAAACTTCTGCTAAGTTCGGAAGAAAGCGAAGAACGATGACGAAAATTTATACGCGACGACGTGACGAGACCGCCGCGAAAATTATCTGATGGCAACCGACGTTGGCAACTGTCGTTCCCGACGCGCCGACGAAGCTGGACGCCCGAAGGGTGTTGAGCTTTTCAAGGGTTTCTTCGTGGCGGCGGTCGGGACGCGCGGCATTATATCCAAAATTATGGAAAGCGGAGACATTTTTTCGGATGAGACTTCGGACGCGAGCGCCGCGGCAGTCTCATCCGACGATGAGAAAGCGCCCGCGCCTCGGACGAACGTCGAGAGGCGCGGGCGCGATGTCTGTCGCCGTGTTCGGCGCGACTACTCGATGTGTTCGAGCAGGTGGCCGAGCTTCTGCTTCTTCGTCCGAAGGTAGTTGACGGCGTCGTCGGGCGGCTCGACCTCCAGCCCGACGCGCTCGACGACGCGCAGGCCCGCCTCCTCCATCGCGCGCAGCTTCAGAGGGTTGTTCGACATCACGCGCACCTTGCACAGCCCCAGGTCGAAGAGGACTTCGGCGCACTGCCGATACTCGCGCAGGTCAACGGCGAGTCCGAGCCGCTCGTTCGCCTCGATGGTGTCCGCGCCTTCGTCTTGAAGTGCGTAGGCGCGAATCTTGTTGATGATGCCGATGCCCCGGCCCTCCTGTTGCTGATAGACGATTGCGCCGCGCCCCTCCTGCTCGATCAACTCCATCGCGCGCCGGAGTTGGCGACCGCAGTCGCACTTCGTCGAGCCGAACACGTCGCCCGTCAGACACTGCGAGTGAATCCGGGCGAGCGTCGGCTTGTCCGGGTTCATCTCGCCTTTATAGAGGACGACGAACTCCTCGTCGCTCGTCTTCGAGCGGTAGCCCGCGATGCGGAACTCGCCGACCTCCGTCGGCAGGCGCGCATCCGACACGCGCTCGACCGTCAGGGCCTGTTTCGACCAGGGGCAATCAAGTACCTCTTCTTCTTTCAACATGAAAACTCCTCGGACGCCTCGCCGCCGATGTCGCCCGCGCGGAGCGACCGCGCGCGCGTCCTTTTTAAGTGCCGAACTTCTCAAGGGGCATTCGCATTAATTATAGGAGAGGCGGAGCGCGGGCCACAAGCGCGTCTGCCCCCGCCCCCAACTCCGCCCCGGTTTCAAAGCGTCCCCGCTCCTCCGCCGAACATGAGCGACAGATTCTCGCGCAGCGCCCGCGCGTCAACCAGCAAGTCCGCCGTGTGCGGGTCTTCGTCGGCGTCGGCGGGCGCGCAGTTCTGGTAGAAGTATTCGAGGCCGGCGGCGTTCGCGAGGTTGAAGAACCAGTTGCGCTCGCGCTCGTCGCGCCGCCGCAGTTCGAGGACGGAGCCGCCCGGTCGCATGAAGAGCGTGTTCGTCAGCCCCGCCCCGTGGTTCGAGACGAAGTGGCTCGCGCCCGCCGCGATCTCGACCTGGCGCGCGAAGGCGTAGTCCTCGAAGTGCACGACGCGGAAGCCGAACTCGCCGAGCACCGCGACGACCTCGTCCTCGTTCCTCACCTTCCGCTTCGGCGCGCGCGAGCGGCTGAGGTAGATGCGCTCGCGCGGCTCGTCGCCCGCGCCGAACGAGTCGAGCATGAACCGGCGCATCTCGCGCATGAGACCTTCGTTGTAGTTCCCCGAAGGCGCGGCGTGCGTCGGCATGACGAGCCGTTCGCAGACGCACACCTCGCCGTCCCGCACGTACTCGACGCGGCGCGCGCCGAAGATTTCGAGCGACGACCGGACGTATTCGAGGCTTTCGTAGCGGTGCGGGAGCAGCAGGACGAGTTCGCGGAGTTGTTCCCTGATCGTGAAGAGCCGGGGCAGCGCGTCGCAGAGCCAGTGAAAGTAGCCGTAGCTCCAGTCGTCCGTCACCCAGGCGCAGCGCGCGGCGATCCGCCTGCGGCGGCGCGCGAGGTTCGCGGCGAAGAACTTGACGACGCTCGCGCGCCTGCCGAGAAAATATTTGAGGACGACTGGCGACGAGAAGGATTCGGGCAGAATCCGCGTGCCTTTGAAGAGGACGCCTTCGGAAGTCGCCGCGACGCCGCGCAGCTCGACGAGCCGCGTCGGCGGGATGGCGCGCTCAAGCTCGTGACCGAAGAGCGGCGCGTCCTCCTCGCGGAAGTTCGCGGGGGGCTTCCGCCGCGAGACGCCGCCCTCGCGCAGGACGCGCGCCCCTTCGAGCGGCGTGTCGTAAGGTCTGAACATTCAACTTCTGTCAACGAAGAAGTATTCGTTAATCTTGTCGAGGATGATGACGTTCTGCGCGCAGACGCCGTAGCCTTGCGAGCGCATGAAGCGGACGATCTCGGACTTTTCGGCGTCCGTCTCGCCGTCCTCGACGACGACGAAGCGCGGCCTGAACCTCGCCCAGTCGTTCGACCGCAACGCGCTCAGGTCGTGACCTTCAACGTCAACGCTCATGAAGTCAATCGCCTGCCCCGGCGGCAGGCTGCGCGCGAGCACTTCCGAGAGCGGGAGCACGGGCACGGCGATCTCGCGCCTGACCTCGCCGAGCATCCCTATGTGTTCGAGCCAGTCGCGCGAAAAGCTGTTCATCGTCGAGTCCTCGCCGATGAAGTAGTAGGTCAGCTCGCCCGGCTCGGTCGAGACCCCGACTTCGAGGTTGATGTCGCGCGGGCGCACGCGGTCGAAGAGCGCGCGGCTGCCCGGTCGGGCCTCGACGTTGATGCCGCGCCAGCCGTTGAGGTAGAAGAAGTACGTGTTCGACGACAGCACCGGGTGGTAAGCGCCCACGTCAACGTAGAAGCCCTCCATCCTGTCCGAGCCGATGACGTGGCGCAGAATCATGTCCTCGCCGGCGGACGCGAACGACGGCGCGTAGGAGTCGTAACCGAGCAGCACGCGCTGGAAATATTTTTTGAAGTCCTGCGGGAGCCAGCCCCTCGTCAGCGACCTGATACTCGCCATCCGTACCTCGCGCGCCGCGCCGCCTCTGAAGTCGCGAGCTTGAAGGAGTCGTGCGGCGGGCGCTCGCCGTGAATCATAAAGGCTGCGCGCGCCGGAAGGCCAACGCCGCCGGGCAGATTTACGTTGAAGCGCGCGCGCCCGCCGCGCTAAGATGCGCGGGAAGAGTCGGCGCGCGAGTGAAGTGCCCGCGCGCCCCAAGCCCCGCTCCAAGTCTTTCGCTCCGCTTGCCCCTGAGATGAGCAACGAACCGGGCGACAAAACTTTCACCGCAGGCTCTGTGCCGAAGCCACGCGCGGGCGACGGCGACCGCCACCCGGCGCTCGTCTTCCTGCGCGGCGAGCTTCTGGCCGCGCCCATCCCGCTCGAACGCGAAGAGGTGACGCTCGGTCGCGCGCTCGAAGCGGACGTGCGCGTCAACGACGCGCGCGCCTCTCGCATGCACGCGCGCATCCGCGTCGAGCGCGACGACGCGACGGGCGAGCGCCGCTACCGCCTGACCGACCTCGGCTCGACGAACGGCACGCTCCTCAACGGCCACCCGATCAAAGACGAATACTTGCAGGACGGCGACAAGATCATGATCGGCGAGCACCTGCTGCGCTTCGACCTGCTCGACGACATTGACCGCGAGTACCAGCGGCAGATTCACCGGCTGCTCGCGCACGACGAGCTGACGGGCCTTCTGACCAGCAAGTCTTTCTTCTCCGAACTCCGCCGCGAGTCGGGCCGGGCCGAGACCGAGGGCCGCCCGTTCTGCGTCCTGATGATGGACATTGACCACTTCAAGAAGGTCAACGACACGCACGGCCACCTCGTCGGCAGCCAGACGCTTGAGACGGTCGGCTCGCTCATCACGAACGCCCTGCGCGCGGGCGACGTGGCGGCGCGCTTCGGCGGCGAGGAGTTCGCCGCGTTCCTCCTCAACGCCGACTGCGCGCAGGGTCTGGTCGCGGCGGAGCGCGTGCGCGCGGCGATTGAGGCCAACCACTTCGCAGCCGTCCGCCGCGGCGCTGTCGGCGACAAGGGCGCGAAGGACGTGACCCTCCGGCTCACGATCAGCATCGGCGTCGCCTCGTTCCCCGACGACGCGCGCGACCCCATCGAACTCGTCGAACTCGCCGACACCGCTCTCTACCGCGCCAAGAATTCGGGGCGCAACCGCGTCGTCGCCTACTGCGTCTCGCCGCCCGAACTCAAGCACGGCGGGAGCGCGCCCGGCCAGCCGCGCTGAAGAAGCCTCGCTCCCGTCACCGACCTCGCAGCCGCTTCCCGTTGAACCTGCTCGCGAACGTCTTTCTGCAACCGCGCCGCGCGCGAGGCGTGTAAGTGCGGGTGCGGGCCGGTTGCGTGGCCCGCGCGGTGCGGGTTATCCTTCGGAAGTCGGTGAAGTCTCCCGACGACTCCCCGCTCGTCTTCTGTCGGAAAGCGAAAGAGCAAGTGATCTCAAGACTCAACCTTTCGAGCGACCCGTTCCGCAACCGCGCGCTGCCGTGGACGGTCGCCGTCGCCGTCTCAGCCGCCTCGGTGCTGGTGCTCGCGCTCGTGCTGGCGCAGTACCGCGACGCGAGCGTCCAGGCCGACGCCGCCGAGCGGCAGGTTCAGCAGATGCGCGCGCAGAGGGCGGCGAACGACAAGCAGGCGCAGGAGATCAGTAGCAACATCTCGCCCGAACAGCAGGTGAGCCTCAAGGCCGCGCACGAACTCGTCAGCCGCAAGAGTTTTTCGTGGTCGCAACTCTTCTCGGACCTCGAAGAGTACCTGCCCGAAAGCGTGCGCGTCGCGCGCATCAACGTCCGCGACGTGACGCAGGCCGGCGACCAGACGCGCGCCGACCTCGACCTGACGGTCTTGGGCCGGACGCCTTCGGACGTGACCGACATGATTGACGCGATGAACCGCGTCGGCAAGTTCAACGCGGTGCCGCTCACGGAGAATCAGAAGTCGGGCAGGGGCGAGTCGGGCTACGAGTGGACGCTGCGCGTCTCTTACGTCCAGAGCGCCCGACGCCGCGGCGACGCGGGCCAGGGCGCGCAGGTCGGCTCGGTCACGCGCACGACAGCCGCGCGCGAGAACAACACGGACGCGGGAGGGCGCGACTAGTTTTGAGAAACGACACGGCAGTCACGGACACGGCGGGCGCGGGCGCGCGCGCGGGACTCCGAGAGCGCTTCGAGCGCATCCGCGTCACGCGCAGGCGCTCGCCGCTCGGTCTGCCCGAAGCGCTCGCGCTCGGCGTC
>DASRCS010000079.1:0-5329 GCA_035652995.1 Pyrinomonadaceae bacterium | reverse complement strand
GAAGGCGAGCGCGCTCGTCTCGCTCAACCGCCCCGCCGAAGCGGAAAAGTCTTACCGCCGCGCGATGGAGTTGAAGCCGGATTGGGCGCTCCCGCCCGCCGCGCTCGGACTTCTTCTCGCGCGGACGAAGGGGCGCGAGCGCGAGGCTGAGCTGCTCCTGCGCCGCGCGCTCGAACTCGACCCGAAGAACCTGACGGCGACCGTCGCGCTCGCAGACCTCCGCGCGCGCTCCGGCGACACGGCAGAAGGACTCGCGCTCCTGCGCCGCGCGACGGAGTTGAACCCGGACGACGCTTCGCTCTGGATCGTCCGCGCGCGCGCCGAGCGTGCGGCGAAGGACGCGGCGGCGGCGAAGAGTTATGCGCGCGCGATTGAGATCGAACCGGCGAACGTCGAAGCTCGCCTCGGTCGCGCCGATCTTCTTCTCGAATCCGGCGACAAGGAACACGCGCTCGAAGACGTGCGCGCGCTCGAAGGGCCGGCGAAGTCCGACTGGAAGCTCGCCATCGCGGTCGCGAACCGCTACGGCCTCGCCGGTCGCACGGACGACGCGCGGCGCGTTTACGACTCGCTGCCCGAAGAGGCGAAAACTTCCGACGACGGGCGCAAGCTTTACGCCGCGCTCACAGACGTTTCGTGCGCCGACACGCCGGAGGTGCGCGCCTCGCTCGAAAAACTCGTCGCCGCCGACCCGAAGAACGCGAAGGCGCTCGCCTGCCTCGGCAACCTGACGCGCACGTCCGACCCGCAGCGCTCGCTCGAATACTACCGCCGCGCCGCCGAGTCAGACCCGCACGACGTTGACTACGCGGTCGGCTACGCCGCGGCGCTCGTGCAACTGAGGAAGTTCGACGCGGCGGCGGCGATCCTTCAGCGCGTCATTCAGGTCGCGCCCGGCAAGTACGAGGCGCACGCCAACCTCGCCGCCTCGCTCTACGAACTAAAGCTTTACAAGCCGGCGATTGTGGAATACAAATGGATCAGCCAGGCACGACCCGACCTGGCCGTGACCCAATTTTTCATCGCGACGGCGCACGACCAACTCGGCGAGTACGAGGACGCGCTCGAAGCCTACGAAGCTTTTCTCGCACACGCCGACCCCCGGACGAACGAACTTGAGATCGAGAAGGTGAACCTCCGTCTGCCCTCCCTGCGGAAACAGATCAAGCTGGGCGAGGGCGTGAAGAGCAACAAGTGAAGAGTTAGGGGCAGGGTGCAGTGATGAAGACGAAGAGAGTCGCACAGCAATACAGGTCGGCGGCGCTGGCCGGCAGAATCTCGACACGTACACTTATTTTCATCGCCGTCTTCGCGCTCGCGTGCGGCGAGGCGCTCGCGCAGGAGCAGCAGGACTCCGCCAAGCAACACGGCGAAGAACTCGCCGCGCCGCCGCCGATGCGCTACCTCCCCGACGACGTGCGCAAGCAGCTCGAAGCCGAGCGCGACCCGAAGGCGCGCACGCGCCTCAGCCTCGAACTCGCCGAGCAGAGGCTCGACCGCGTCGCCGAGCAGGCGAACGCCGAGCACTTCGTGGCCGCGACCGGGGAACTCGGAATTTACGAGGCGATAGTTCAGGACTCCGTCCACTTCCTTCAGGTCACGAATCCGGGCCACGCCGGCAACAAGCTGCGCGACCTCTGCAAGCACCTCGACATCACTCTCCGCTCGCACATCCCGCGGCTCGAAACCATCCGGCGAGAGTTGCCTTCGCAGCACGCCGTCTATCTCCGCGACGCAATCGAGTTCGTCCGCGAGGAGCGCGACCTCGCCCTCAACGCGTTCTACGACGACACCGTCATCGCGGAGCCGCGCCACCAGGGCGACAGGCCCGCGACCGCCGAGCGCGCGAAGGGCGACGCGCCCGCCATGCCCGAAACGGACAAGAAGCCTCAGCAGCGTTGACCGCGCACGACGGTCGAAGCGGCCAGATCGGCGACTCGGCGCGCGGCGTTAATTCGTCCAGACATGAACAAGACAAAAGCTCTCAAGGCAGCCGCGCCGCTCCTCTCGCTCGCCGTCTCGCTCGCGTGCCTCGTCACTCCCGCACGCGCCCGCCAGCGCGAGCACCTGACGGACGAAGAGATCGAACTCGTCCGCGACAACCAGGAGCTTGACAAGCGCACGGCGGTCTTCATCAAGGCGGCGGAGCGGCGGCTCCTCGCCGTCACCGACCCCGATGCCGCGGCGAAGCAGTCGGCGAAGGAGAAAGCCGAATGGGGCGAGGTCAAGGGCACGCGCGCGCAGCTCTTCTACGACATCTCGAAGATTCTCGACGAGGCGGTGACGAACGTTGACGACTCGGCGACTCACAACCCGAACAGCCCGCTGCTGAGAAAATCACTCTACATGCTCTCGGAGGCCGCCTCGCGCATCCTCCCGCAGCTCGACAAGCTCCGGGCGTCGGCGCAGAGCGAGGCCGAGGCCGACAACCTCGACCGCGCCATCGAGACTGCGAAGGAAATTACTGCCGCCGCAGGCGAGCACGGCGTCACGGCTGAGGACTTGAAGACGAAGGACGGCAAGAACGCGAACGTCGCGGACGCGCCGAAGGATTCAAAAGACTCGAAGGACTCGAAGAAGAAGCATTGACGGAGGCCCACAGCTTCCGCGGACTTCGACGAAGCTTCGGACTCAAAAACGCGAACAAGATATTTCGGACTGCGGCGGCGCGAATGTTACATCAAGAGAGCCGCCGCACTTCTTTTGTTCGGGTCAACCGTGCATTTCTTCCGCTCGAATCGAACAGACGCTCAGATTTTGGCGTAGAATAGTGCGCGCGGGAATTCAAGGCGGAGCGCCTGAAAGGAATCATCGAAAATCATGGAGAGCAGATTTTATCCGGGCGTCGAGGCGGACGTGGTGCGGCTTCAGGCGGAGTTGCGGACACTGTTTGACGAGGACGGCGCTTTTGAAGTCCAGACGATGCAAGTCTCTTCGACCGCCGTTCTTCAGGCGCGAAAGACTGGGACGCTACGCGACCTGACGGGACTCTCCGCGGCGCTCACGATCAAGGTCACGCCCGAACAGGGCGGCACGCGCGTCGAGATCGGGATGCAGAAGTGGTTCGACAAGGCGGCGGTCGCGGCGGTCGCCTTCGTCGTCTTCCCGCCGCTGCTCGCGCTCCCCGCGCTCGGCGCTTACTGGCAGCACAAGCTCACCGAAGACGCCTGGCGCATCATCGAGTCGCACGTCGCGCACAAGGCCGGCGGCTACGTCCCGCCGATGCCGGGCCGCTGCGGCACGTGCGGCGCGGTCGTCTCCTCCTGGTCGGACTACTGTTCGGGCTGCGGCGCGAACCTCGGCGTCGGGCAGACCTGCGCCTCGTGCGGCGCGCACCAGAAGGATTCGAGCGCGCGCTTCTGCAACCGCTGCGGCAAGCCGCTCAGCGATTGATTGCGGAATGCGGATTTCGGATTGAAAGAGAAGTCGCCTTTACCAATCCGCATTCCGCATTCCGCAATTCCTTCACGCCGCGTTCGTCTCGCTCTCGCGCAGCCCGATCTCGCAGGCGCAGTCTTCGCAGAGCCAGACGAGTATGTGCGGCGCGTCCGACCAGAAGAAGGGCGTCACCTTCGAGGCGAAGCGCACAGCCGCCTCGGTACGCAGCCGCTGAAGTTGTTTGACGTATGCGCTGCCGCGGTAGTAACTGCCCGCGGCACCCTCCGCGCGGTGGACACACTCGCGCACGCGGTACTCCTGTTCGCTCATCGAGTCGCCTCGGCCTCTCTTGCCAGAATTCAAAGCATGAAAGATCGTGAGGAAGAGTGCCGGTCGTCGGGCACACGTGAGTGTTTACCACACGGGGCGCGCGCCGCTCGTTGCATTGTCGTTACAAACCTATTATTTTGCTGACCGCGCTCCCGACGCGCCGCCCCAACTGTCCGAGAGGATTCGTCCACGATGTCCGACACCCACGCAGAGAATCTGACCGTCCTCGTCGTCGAGGACTACGAAGACATGAGCCTCGCGCTGCGGCTCGCGCTCGAAGGCAGCGGCTACCACATCCTCGAAGCCTCGGACGGCAAGCAGGCCGTCGAGATCGCCGAGCGTGAACGCCCCGAAATCATCCTCATGGACTTGAGCCTGCCCGTCATGGACGGACTCGCCGCGACCGAGCGCATCCGCTCGAACCCTTCCTTGCGCGACACGATCATCGTCGCCGTCACCGCCCACAACGACCAGGACTACCGCTCGCGCGCCCTCGCCGCGGGCTGCAACGCCTTCGTCTCGAAGCCCGTGGACTTCGAGTGGCTCAAAGACCTGCTCAACAACCTGCTCGCCTGACCTCGCCTCCGCGCCCGACGATTTAAAGGTTACGGGCCGGCGGCGTCAGTCGAAAACGATGTGGACGCCCGCCTGCTCGACGGGCACGAACGTCGGCTCGACGCCGAACACTTCGCGGATGCGCCCGGCTGTCAGAACCTCCGCGGCGGTGCCGCTCGACACGACGCGACCGTTGTTCATCAGCACGATCTGGTCGGCGAACCGCGCCGCCAAATTCAGGTCGTGAACTACGCCCACCGTGACCACGTCCGGCGCGTCGGTGAAGGCGCGCACCTTCTTCATGAACTCAATTTGATGCCGGATGTCGAGGAACGTCAGCGGCTCGTCGAGGAAGAGGAAACGGCAGGGCGAGGGTTTCGAGGAAGTACCGGCAACCTGCGACTGGCCTGTGCCGTCGCGCCACAGTTGCGCGAGGACGCGAGCGAAGTTGACGCGCTGGCGTTCGCCGCCGCTCAAGGTCTGGTAGTCGCGCTCGGCGAATTCGGTCACGTCGAAGAACCGCATCAACTCGTCCGTGATCTTCTCGTCCGCAGGGCCGGGGCGTCCGCCGAAGTGCGGGTAGCGGCCCATCATCACGACCTCACGCACCGCCAGCGGGAACGCGACTTCGATGGCCTGCGAGAGAACCGCGCGCCGCTTCGCGAGTTCGGATTCGCCCGCGTGTCGAACGTCCACGCCTTCGTACCTGACGACGCCCTCTTGCGGGCGCAGCAGCCGCGCCAGAACTTTTATTAGAGTTGACTTGCCCGCGCCGTTCGGGCCGATTATCAGATGAAGCTTGCCCGGCGCGAACGTGACCGACACGTCGGCGATGAGCGTCTTGTCGCCGACCCCGTAGGTGATGTCGCTGGCCTCCAGCATTATCTTTCGAGCAAGACTTTTAGAACACGTACTGTCGTCGGCGTAGGAGCGAAAGGAAGACCGGCACGCCGACGGCGGAAGTGACGATGCCGATGGGCAACTCCGCCGGCCTGAGCGAGAGGCGCGCGACGAGGTCAGCGAGGCTGAGAAGCGTCGCGCCCAGCAAGGCGCTCCCGACGATGAG
>DASRCS010000078.1:0-20453 GCA_035652995.1 Pyrinomonadaceae bacterium | reverse complement strand
TTGGTCTTGATCCAGTCGAACGCCGAGAGCAGCGCCGAGGTCGTGCCCGTGCCCTGCGAGTTCAGGACGCGCAGGTTGATGATGTTGGCGTTCGGCGCGACGCCCTGATACGCGCCGTTCGAGACCTTCCCGTTGCCGGCGGCGATTGACGTGACGTGCGAGCCGTGGCCGAAGGGGTCGTCCGTGCGGCCCTCGCCCGTGAAGTCAACGTTGGCGACGACGCGAGTGTCGAAGGCGACGTGGTTCGGGTCAACGCCCGAATCGAGCACGGCGATGCCGACGCCCGTGCCGTCGTAGGTCGGGCTGTAGTTCGCCATCGCGGCGGCGGCGTCCGCGCCCGTGGTGAGCGAGACGTGGCCGAGCAGTTTCACCTCGCGGTCGGGGCCGACGTATTCCACGTCGTCCCGCGCGGCGAGCGCCTCGACTTCCGCGGCGTTCAGCTCGACCACGCGCGCCGAGAAATTTTTAAACGAGGCCTTGACGCTCGCGTTCTGTCCCTTGAGCGCCGTGTCGAGCGCGCCGCCCCAGGAGCCGGAGGGCTGCACGATGACGCGCACGCGACCGCCGGGCTGAGACTTATTGACCTGATCGCGCAGGTCATCGGCCACCTTCCGCCCGTTGCCCTGCGACGCGGCGTGCGCGCGCGCCGACGAGCCGTCGAGGCCGCTCAAAAGTATGCCGAGGCATACGGAGACGGCCAGGACGACGGCGACGGCGAGACGGCGGGATCGTTTGTGTTTGCTGACTTGTCTCATGTGAGTTGTAGGCTATCCTCGAATCCTTCGATAAGACATTCCCTTTACTCTTGCCGCCCTCACGAGATGATTGAGGACGGCGCGCAACCGCACGCGCCGAATCGTTTGGCAACGACCGTGCCAGCTTCGCGGGCTTCACTTGGCCGCGGATTTTGCGAGTTTTTTCAGGCGCGGAGGTTCGGTCAGGTCAGGAGGCGGTCAGAATGGGCGCGGCTTCGTTCAGCTTGACAGTACCAGTGCAATCGGAATAAATAGCGTCCGCTCGAACCTACCTTCAACACTTTCGGGAGGGCATGGCGTGTTCAAAGAATTCAGAGAGTTCATCGCGCGCGGCAACGTGATTGACTTGGCGGTGGCCGTGGTCATCGGCGCGGCCTTCGGCAAGATCGTCACCACGCTGGTCGAGGGCGTCATCATGCCGCCCATCGGGCTGATCCTCGGCAAGGTTGACTTCGCGAGCATGTTCTACGTGCTCGACGCGTCGAAGGGCACGCCGAAGTCGCTCGCCGAGGCCAAGACGATGGGCGTCCCGGTCATCGCCTACGGCCAGTTCGTCAACGACATCATCAACTTCCTCATCATCGCCTTCGTCATCTTCCTCGTGGTGAAGGCCTACAACCGCCTCAAGAGCAAGCAGCCCGACGACAAGGCCCCGACCACGAAAGACTGCCCCTTCTGCCTCTCGACCATCCCGCTCAAGGCCACGCGCTGCAAGGACTGCACGAGCGAACTTCAGGCGGCCTGACCGAGCCGAAGAGAAACGGAAAGGCGACGGGAATCGGAGTCCCGTCGCCTTCATCTCTTACCAGTCTCTTTTTCTAGCGCCTCGCGCGAACTTCTTTCAGTCGTGCCGCGTTCCCTCTCTCCCTCACGCCGCGGGCCGGAGCAGGCCGCGGAAGATGCCCTGCACGGCGACCTTTGCGGCGTGGAGGCGGATCGGCTCGTGCTGCGAGTTGGCGGGGCGAAGCTCGACCTCCGTGCCGAAGCGGTAGAGCCGCTTGAGCGTCGCGCGCGAGCCTTCGACCAGCGCCACGACGATCTCGCCGTCGCGCGCCTCCGTGCGGTTCTCGATGATGGCGATGTCGCCGTCGCAGATGTGCTCGTCAATCATCGAGTCGCCGGTCACGCGCAAAGCATAGACGCGGTTCGGTCGGACACGACCGAGCAGGAAGCGCGGGACGGTGATCGTCTCGCTGTCTTCCGCCGTGTCAATCGGCGCGCCCGCCGCGATGCGACCCAAGAGCGGGACTTCGCAGGTCGAGTCAACGTCAACCTCCTCGTGCTGGACGGTGAGGCCGAACGCGCCGTCATTGCGGTGGCGCGAGACGAGGCCGCGGCGCTCAAGCGCCTCGATGTGTTTGGCGATGGTCGCCTTCGACGAGACGCCGAAGTGGCGCGCGATCTGCGCGTAGGAAGGCTCGTAGCCGTGGCGCTCAATGAAGCGCGTGATGTATTCGTAGATGTCCCTCTGTCGCTGCGTGCGGGGCTGCATGATTAAAATCTGCTCCTCGGGCTGGTGAGTCGTTCGCGCTTCTCGCGCTTCAGGGGGTTTCTTCTTCCTGTCCGCTCGAACAGGCTGCGCGGATTGTAGGGCGAGGTACGTGAAGCGTCAAGCGAAAGGGTGCTAGGTTTTAGGCGTTGGGTTCTGGTCATCTTTTACCAGCACCCAGAACCCAACACCCAGCACCCTTCATCCTTCACCTGATCGAGTAGCGCGCCAGCGTGTTCGGGAAGACGATGACGCCGGGCAGAACGTCCGACATCCTGACCTTGTTCGAGCCGGTCAGAATCTCTTTGGCCTTGAGGCCGTAGAGCGCTTCGTTCAGGTTGTTGTCGGGGTTGATGACCGCGCCTTTGAGTTCCAGCCCGGCGAAGAGTCCCTTGCTGCGCGAGTAGGAGAGAATCCCAGCGTCGAGCTTGAGGTTCGTCGAGGCCGCCGCCGAACGACCGACCGGCCCCGCCGCCGCGCTCGCCTCGCCGCCGATTTCGAGCTTGTCTCCGAGCAGGCCCTTCAAAGCGTCGTCGTTCATGAAGAGCAGCACGAGGTCGGTCTTGGCCGCGCCGATCTGCAAACCGACGCTCGCGCCGCCCATGTTGAAGTAGGCGGGCGCGCTCCACCCGCCCGTGACGCGCCGGCTGATGAGTCCGCTGCCGCCGCGTCCGCCGACGACGAACCCGGCCTTGAGCATTCCGGGGAAGACGGCGACGGCCTCGGCGCGGTCGAGCAGTTCTTTCGGGATCGAGTTGTCGGGCGCGCCCATGATCTGGTCGAAGACGCGCGCGGCGGACGAAGCCTTCTTCGAGGCTTCCTTCTGCTGCTTCGGCGTCGCGGTCGAAGTCGGCTGAGTCGCGGTGCGCTGACGCTCGGCCTGTCGCGCGTGGCACGGCGGAGTCGCGAGCAGCGACGCGGCGACGGCCAGCGCCGCGGTCAGGGTCAAAGTCTTCCGGGGTGAAAGCTTCATTCAGTTCTCCTTTTAATTTCAGTGCGGCGCGCGCACCGAGTAGCGGCTGAGCGCGAGCGGGAAGGCGCGCACCTGCGAAGGCACGGGCGTGTCCTCCTGCTTCGCGATCAAGTCCGAAGCCTTCGCGTTGTAGTAAGCCTCGTTCAAATCGTTGTCGGGCGTGATCGCGACGCCCTTCAAAGAGAGGCCGGCGAACAGCCCCTTGCTGCGCGAGTAGGTCAGGATGCCGGCCTTCAGGTTCGGCGTCGTGCTGGCGGCGGCGGTGCGCCCGACCGGCCCCGCCGCGGCCTCGGCCTCGCCGCCGATCTCGAACTTGTCCTTCATCAGACTGCCGAGCGCGTCGTCGTTCATAAACAGCAGCACGAAGTCGGTCTTCGACGCGCCGATCTGCGCGCCGAAGCTCCCGCCCGTCAGGTTGTAGAAGACGGGCGCGCCCCACTGACGCTTCTGCGTGCGGCGGCTGATGATGCAGTCGCCCTTCTGGCCGCCGATGACGAAGGCCGCCTTCACGACGCCGGGGCAGACGGCGACGGCCTCGGCGCCTTCGAGCAGTTCGCGCGGTATCGCCTTGTCCGGCACGGCCATGACCTTGTTCAAAACGTCAGCCGCCTCGTTCGCGTGGCGCGCGGCGTCGGCAGTCCTCTGCCTGACGAACCTCCCCTTCCTCTGCGCCGGGCTGTAGTCAACGTAGCTGTTCGCCCGTGCGAGCGGCTTGCTTTTCTGCTGCGCCGGTGACGCGACGGAAGAAAGGCACAAGGCCGCGGACGCGGCGAGCGCAAAGATGATGTTTCTCTTCGACGTTCTCATGACGGGTTCCCTCCTCCACTTCAAACAGCCAGATAACGAGATGAAGCGCACGCGACCGGACGTTGTCCGAAGTCGCGCGAGCCGAACGGCGCGGCCCTTTTCGTCAGACGCGCGGGGGCCGAGTGGCGCTTCGCCGCGCCGGTCGCCGCGGCGTGCGGACGCCGCGACCGGCGCGCATGAAATTTCCGGGCCGTGACTTTGGGAAGAGTTTATACGAAGAGAGGCCGCGACAGTAAAGCGCGCGGGCGCTCAGTTCGACCGCGGGTTCTGCGAGGCGTCGAGGTACGCTTCGACCGTCTTGTAAATCTCGTCGTCCATGAAGAGGTTGATCCGGTGGAGCGAGCGCGCGAGTTCTTCGGGCGAGCGCAAGGGGAGCGCGCCGTGGTAGCGTTCGAGGAACTCGGCGAGCGTGGCGCGCAGCAGCGTCAACTCGCGCACGACCTCCTTCAGCTCGTAGCCCTGACGCCAGCGCTGGCGACCGTGGTTCTTGCCCTCCTGAAGCATCTGTTCGCCCACGCGCCCGGCGAGCGCGAGTTGAAGCTCCTCGACGATCTGCGGGACGTGGTCAACGAGTTGAAGGTAGGAGAGGCGCGCGTCGGAGTTGACGCGGCGGTCAACCGTGACCCTCTCCGTCCAGTCGCGCACGATTGTCTCTTGCCCGTTCTTGAGCAGGCGGCTTATCTCATCGGACACGTCGGGGGAAACCTCCTTGACTGAAAGCGTGGACGCGCGCGCGGTGTCGCGAGGGACGGGAGAGTCGGACGCCCCGGCGCGTAAAAAATTTCGTGCGGAGTATAAGTCAAGCGGCGCGCGCCGGGCAAACGATTTGACCCGCGGGCGCGAACAGTGAGAGTATGCGGCGACCGAATCCCCCGTCGAAAAAACTTATCGAGAGGTGAAGCGAGCATGGGCGACAGCAATGATGATTTCGTGACGCAGGAAGAGACGGGCGAGTCGGCGGCGGTGGACGAGGTCGAGGCGCGCGTCGAGTCGGAGATGAAGCGCATCCAGGGCAGCGCGCGCGAGCGCATCGGCCAGGGGCTTCAGGACGAGCACGCCGAGCGCGAAGGCCGCCAGCTTCGTGAAGAGGGCGAGCGCGAGTTGGACGAAAAGCGCGGGCAGTAGAAATAGACAAGAAGCCCATACACAAAAGACGACGAAACAAGAGAGAGCCTCGGAAGGCTCTCTCTTGTTTCGTCGCGCGACCCGGCCACGAGACTTTCAAAGACTATGCTTCTGGTACCACCTTTGTTAGAATCCCGCGCCATGAAAAACTTAATCGCTCGCCCCCTGGCGATTCTCCTGTGCGCGCTCTTTGCCGCGTCGCCCACGCTCGCGACCTGCGGCGGCGGGGGCGGTGGTGGTGTCGGCGGGATGTCCGGCGGCGGCGGCGGCATCGGCTCCACCCCGCCGCAGGTCTATTACGTCCCGTGGAAAGTCCCCGCGCCGGACGACCCGCGCCCGCTTGGACTCGTCCTCTACTGGTTCCCGCGCACGAACGACGAGCTGAAGAGGTCGAGCCTGCGCGAGTCGCGCACGCTCTCGCTCTACTCGGCGCAGTGCGTCGCGATGGAGTTGGCCGACTACCGCGAGCCGGACGCGAAGAAGCTCGTCGGAGACTCCGCCCCGCCCGTCGCCGTGCTGGCCGGGCCGGACGGCTCCGTCATCGGCAAGGCCGAGAACAAGGACGGCATCCTCAAAGTCGAGCAGGTCGAAAAACTCGTCTCCGGCGAGATGACGAAGCGCGAGGGCGCGCTCGACGCGAGCCTGAAGGACGGGCGAGAAAAAGCGAAGGCCGGCGACAAGGACGGGGCCGTTAAATCCTTCCGCGCGGTGCTCGACCAGAAGTGCCTCTTCCCGAAGAAGGCGAAGGACGCGGAGAAGGAGTTGAAGAAGCTCGGCGTCGGCGAAGTGGCCGAAGCGGACGACTCGACCGACACGCCGTCGCCTGTCTTCGACCCGCGCGCGAGCGCGCGCATCACCCGCACGATGCGCGCCGGACTCGTCGCCGAGATGGCGGCGCGCTACCCGGAAGCCGAACGACTTTACGGCCTCGCGCACCGGCTCGACCCGGCAGACCCGACGCCGCTGCGCTACCTCGGCGAACTCTACCGTCACCACACGGGCGAGTGGGACAAGGCGCGCGTGACGTTCGAGGCGATTTTGAACATGCAGGCCGACCCGCTCTCGCGCGCCGTCGCGCAGCACGGCCTCGGCAAGATGACGATTCACGACGGCGAGTTTCGCAAAGGTCTGTCGCTCATCGAAGAGTCCGTGCGCACCTACCCGACGCCGCTCGCGTATCGTAACCTCGCGGTCTTCTGGAACTCCGAAGGCGACGCGGCGAAGACCGAGCGCTACATCAAGAAGGCGCTCGCGCTCGACCCCGAAGACCCTTACAACCTCGTCTTCGCCGCGGCGTTCATGGCGGGCACCGGGCACGCCGACGAGGCGCTGAAGATCGCGCGCGAGCACGAGTCGCTCCTGCCCGCGTCCTACAACCTCGCAGCCGTCTATGCGCAGGCCGGGCAGCGCGACAAGGCGCTCGCGCTCCTGCGCCGACACTTCTTCGAGTACGAGCGCTACCGCTCGGTGCGCGCCAAGGAGATGATGGAGGCGCGCGTTGACGCGGTCTTCGGGTCGCTGCGCGAAGACCCCGCGTTCGTCGCGCTGACGAACGGCGCGGACGGTCGCCTGCCGATACCCGGCAAAGGGATGGGCGCAGGGACGAACAGATGACGGGGAGTCCGTTGACGAACTAAAGAGGGCGGGGCAAGTCTCCTCTTCCTGACCCGTAAAACTAAAGGGCGTTGAGTCGTATCACTCAACGCCCTTTTCGTTCGCAAGGTCGGGAAGGGCGGCTTGCCCCCGTGGCTTGTCTTGCTCCCGCTCAGTCGCCGGTCGCGCTGCCGGCGTTGGCTCTGCCGATGGCGGTGCGGATCACTTCGGGCAGGTTGGCCGAGTAGCCGGTCTGGTGGAAGAGGATGCTGCCGCCGGGGCCGATGACGAACGTCTGCGGGATGTTCGTGTTCCCGTTCATCAGCGCCATCGCGATGTCGCCGCGCGCCCAGCCGAGCTTGTAGTTGATGTTCATCTCTTTGGCGAAGTCGCGCACGCGGTCGGCGTCCGTCTGCGGGCTTTCGGTCGTCAGGCCGATGATCTGCACGCCCTTCCCCGCATACTCCTTGTTCAGGTCAACGAGGTGCGGAATCTCCATCCGGCAAGGGCCGCACCACGTGGCCCAGAGGTCGAGCACGACGACCTTGTCCTTGTAGTCCGACAGGTGGAACGAGCTTCCGTCAACCGACTGAATCTCGCTGTTCCACACCGACGCCGGGACGGTCTGCAAAGCGGTCTTCTGCACCTGCGTGGGCTGCCCGCCGCGCTGCGACGTGATCGTGATCTTCGGCTGGTTGCTGTTGGCCGCGAGGTTGGCCGTGTCGTTCGACTTGCAGTTCGAGATGACGAGCGCCGAGAGCGCGAAGACGAAGGCCATCATCGCGAGCCGCCCCGCCGTCCAGAAAGATTCTTTTTTCGGTTCTTGATTCATTACTCTGACGCCCTTATCAATTGCTGAGAACTCTCACCGAGGATGCCGCACGCCGGACACTAATTCAAACGCGCGCGGGATTCAAGTCGCGGAGCGCACGAGCCGGAAGCCGACGCGCGGGTCGCGCAGGTCGTGCGGGAGCCAGCGGCGCGCGGTGACGGTGACAGGCTCGTCGCCGTCGGGCCGGCTCGCGAACGCGCCGCCGCGCACGACTATCTTGCCGCGGTCTTTCGGGTCGAGTTTCGTCTTGTCGTTGCCCGCGTACATCGAAGCCTTCGAGTCCGTCCACTCCCAGATGTTGCCGATCATGTCGGCGACGCCCTGCGGCGTGTTGCCCTGCGGGAACGAGCCGACGGGGCGCAGCGAGTCGGTGCCGAGGTTCGCGCGCCCGTCTTCCCACTTGCTGCCCCAAGGGTACAGACGCGTCGGGTCGCCGCCGCCGCGCGCCGCGTACTCCCACTCCTCTTCGGTCGGCAGGCGATACGACAGGCCGTCGCGCTTCGACCGCCACGCGGCGAAGGCGAGCGCGTCGTCGTATGAAACGTCCGTCACGGGCAACTGCTCTTCGCCAGCCTTCGGGCGGTCGCCGTCCCAGTTGGCGGGCGCGGGTTTGTGCCCCGTGTCTTTGACGAACTCGGCATACTCCGCGTTGGTTACTTCCGTCCGGTCAATCGCGAAAGGCTTGACCGTGACCGGATGCGCGGGCCACTGATTGTACATCCAGAGCAGGTACTGCGGGCGCTGCGTCATCAGAGGCTCGGCCATCGGCGGCACGTCGTCGCGCCCGATCTTGAACGTTCCGCCGGAAAGCTCGACGAGGTCGGCGACCGCCTGCTTCGGGATCGAGTTCGTGTTCGAGTTTGCATTCGTGTTCGCGTTCACGCCCGCGTTGGCGTTCGCGGCGTTGTTCGAGTTCGCGGCGACGTTGGAGTTCGAGTTGTCGCCCGAATTCCAGAGGCGTCTCACGATGTCGCTGTCGCGGAGGAGGTAAGCCGCGACGCCGACGACGCACGCGAGCAGAAAGAACGCGACGAGCGCGCCGACGATGACCGGCACGAGCCGCGACGGAGCGGGCGCGACCTCGCCGCCCGTCTGCGCGTAGCCCCCGCCCGCCTGCTGTTGCTGCGACACGAGCGCGGCCTGCTGCTGCCGTGCGGCGTACTCTGCCTGCTGCCGCGCCGCGAGCGCCGCCGCGCGCTCGGCCTCTTCGCGGCGGCTGCGCTCCTCCGCCTCCCGACGGTCGCGCTCTTCCGCTTCGCGACGCGCCCTCTCCTCGGCGTCGCGCCGTTGACGTTCCCCGGCCTCGCGACGCTCGCGCTCTTCCGTCTCGCGGCGTTCGCGCTCCTCGGCCTCGCGGCGTTCACGCTCCTCCTCTTCCTGCTGGCGGCGGAGCGCTTCGGCGCGTCGCCCTTCCTCTTCGGCGCGGCGCGGGTCGAAGGAGGGGTGCAGCGGCTCGGTCAGCGCGTCGCCCGAAGCCTGAAACGGCGGGACGAACTGTCCGGCTGTCTGCGCGGGCTGCTGTCGCGCCGTGTCGGCTTCGCGCGTGGCGAGGCCGTCGCCGCCCGTCGCGTTCGGAGGCTCGGCGGCGGTCTTCGCGCCGGGCTGCGAAGGCTCGGCCTCCTCCCGCGCGCCCGTGCCGAGCGCGTCCGGCGTGCTCGCGATGGTCTGAAGGCTTTCGGGACTCTCGACGTGCAGCCCCGTCTCGACGCCCGCCCTTTCCGAAAGGCCCATCGTGTCAATGGGGCCGATGTTGACGGTCGTCATCCCCGGCTCGCGCGTGGCCGAGCCGTTCAGGCCGGGGAGCGCCGCGCGAAGCTCCGCCATGAACTCCGCGACCGATTGCGGGCGGCGGGCCGGGTCTTTTTCGAGCGCGTGGCGGACGACGCCCTCCAGAGGTTCGGGCACCTCGATGCCGCGCTCGCTCAAGGGGACGGGCGGCGTGTTGAGGTGCATGTTCATGATCGAGGGGATTGACTTGCCCTTGAACGGCACGTCGCCCGCGAGCATCTGGTAGAGGATGACGCCGAGCGAGTAGATGTCGGCGCGCACGTCAATCTCGTCGTCGTGCCACTGCTCCGGGGCCATGTAGAAGGGCGAACCCATCATCCCTTGCGTCTGCGCGGCGACGAGCGAGCCGAGCAGTTCGCCCGACTTGATCTTCGCGAGTCCGAAGTCCAGAACCTTGACGCTCTCGGCGGGCGGCTCGCCCGGTCGGAGCATGATGTTCAAAGGCTTCAGGTCGCGGTGGACGATCCCCTCGCGGTGCGCGGCGGCGACCCCGGCGCAGACGGCGAGCATGATCTCGGCGGCCTCGGCGGGCAGCAGGCGCTTCTCGCGGATGAGCAGGTCGTGGAGCGACACGCCCTCGATGAACTCCATGACGAGATACGGCGTCGTGCCGTCGAGGATGCCGTAGTCAGTGACGCTGACGGTGTTCGGGTGGCGGATGGCGGCGGCGGCCATCGCCTCCTGACGGAAGCGCGCGGCGAGCGAAGGGTCGTTGCCGACGAGGTCGGGGAGGATGACCTTGATTGCGTGCTGAGTCTTGATGAACTTGTGGTATGCCTTGAAGACGAGGCCCATGCCGCCCTGCCCGAGCTTGCGCTCGAGCTGGTAGCGCTCGTCGAGGACGGGGCCGAGCGCGATTAAAAATTTCAGTCGTTCACCGTCGCTCGGACAGTGATTGACTTGATCCTGGAAGCAACGATGGCAGGAGGGACACTCTTTCATCAGGGCGGCGCGGGCGTCGTGCCTTTCAGCGTCTGACGCGCGGCTGACGGCTCACGATAACATCAGGCAAAGATAGTCGGGGGCGTCACGCGAAAAATTCTAACAACTCGCCCGAAGTATGGCAAAAGTAAAAAGAGGCTAGGGGCTAGAGGCCGGAGGCTAGTTGGGGACTCGGCACGACCTTGGAATCAACGTGCGAGTCTTTCACTAGCCTCCGGCCCCTAGCCCCTAGCCTCTCCCTTTCACTTCTCGCGCGGCGACGGGCCGTTGCTGACGGTCGTCAGGCGCTCCATGTCCTCCTTCGCCTGGTCGGAGGCCGAGCGGATGCCGGCGACGCGGAGGCGGAACTCGTCGGCGTTCGACGCGCCGCGCAGCGCCTCCTCCATCGAGATGAGGCCCGACTGGTAAAGCGTAAAGAGCGACTGGTCGAAGGTCTGCATCCCGTACTGCGAAGTGCCCGCGGCGATGGCGTCGCGGATGAGCGAGGTCTTCTCCTCGTTGATGATGTAATCGCGAATCAGCCCCGTCGTGACCATCACCTCGGCTGAAGGCACGCGCCCCTCGCCGCCCGCCGCGCGCACGAGTCGCATCGAGATGACCGCGCGAAGGATTCCGGCGAGCTGTAGGCGGACGCTTTTTTGCAGGTGCGGCTCGAACGAGGAGACGATGCGGCGGATGGTCTCGGTCGCGTCGAGCGTGTGGAGGGTCGAGAGGACGAGGTGCCCGGTCTCGGCGGCGGTGAGCGCCGTCTCAATCGTCTCGTGGTCGCGCATCTCGCCGACGAGGATCACGTCCGGGTCCTGGCGGAGCGCGCCGCGCAGCGCCTCGGCGAACGAGCGCGTGTCAACGTCAACCTCGCGCTGCGTGACGAAGGAGCGCTTGTCGCGGTGGAGGAACTCGATGGGGTCTTCGATGGTGATGATGTGGCCGCCGCGGGTCGAGTTGATCTGGTCAATCATCGCGGCCAGCGTCGTTGACTTGCCCGACCCGGTCGTCCCGGTGACGAGGATGAGTCCGCGCTGCTCGTCGGCGATGCGCTCGATGACTGGCGGCAGGCCCAGGTCGGAAATGGTTTTTATCCCGTCGGGGATGACGCGCAAAACCATGCCGACGGTGCCGCGCTGCTGGAAGATGTTTGCGCGGAAGCGGCCCAGGCCGGAGACGCCGTAAGCGATGTCGGCTTCGGAGACTTCTTTGAACCGCTGCTTCTGCCGGTTCGACATCATCGAGAAGGCCATGTCGAGCGTGTCCTCCTGCGACAGCCGCGGCGTGTTCACGATGGGGCGCAGTTCGCCGCCGACGCGGATGAAGGGCTGCGAGCCGGCCTTGCAGTGCAGGTCGGACGCGCCCGCCTGCGAGGCCGCGCGCAAGAGGTCGTCAATCTTGACTGGCATGGTCGTCTGAAAAACCTTTCGCGAAGGGTCGAGAGATTCGGAGTTGTGATGCGGGTCTTCGGGCTGCTTGTCCGGGCGCTCGAAGTGAAGATTTTTGGGGCTGTCCTCGTTCGCGGGTGCGCCGCGCGGCTTGCACGCGTTTCCGGCGCGTCACAAACATTCTAAGCCGCCGCTGGAGCACGCGTCAACAGCCATCTTTTCGCGGAAAAAGCCGGCAAAGCGGCGCGGATTGCCAAGACGAATCGGGCGCTTCAGCCGTTTCGACGGAAGCGCCCGTAAGCGATGAAGAAGTTTCGGAGTCGGCTACTCGGTGAGCGTGACGTGGACTGCGTCCGAAGCCTCGCCGGCAGGCGAGTTCGACGCGGCCTTGCGCGCCTCGTGCGAGCGCGCGGCGTTGTGCCCGTTGCTTGCCGACGCGACCGGCGTGTACTCGCCGACGAAGGTGAGCCAGTTGCCCGGAGCTTCGCGCTCGCCCGAAGTGATCTCGAAGAAGACTTTTTGGATGCGCTCGGTGACGGGGCCGCGCCGTCCCTCGCCGACTTTGATGCGGTCAACGCTTCTGATCGGCGTGACCTCTGCGGCGGTGCCGGTGAAGAAGAGTTCGTCTGCGACGTAGAGCGCGGCGCGCTGGATGCCGGACTCGACGAGCGGGATTTCGAGCGCGCGGCAAATCTCGATGACGCTGTCGCGCGTGATGCCGGGAAGGATCGAAGACGCGAGCGGCGGGGTCACGACCTTGCCGTCGTGGACGAGAAAAATGTTCTCGCCGGAGCCTTCGGAGACGTAGCCGCGGTCGTCGAGGGCGATGCCTTCGGCGTAGCCGTTCGTGATCGCCTCCATCTTGATGAGCTGCGAGTTCATGTAATTCGCGCCGGCCTTCGCCATCGCGGGCATCGAGTTCGGCGTCAGGCGGTTCCAGGAGGAGACGCACACGTCAACGCCCTGCTCGATGGCCTCGTCGCCGAGGTACTTGCCCCAGTCCCAAGCGCCGATGTAGCAGGCCATCGGGTTCGGGAACGGGTTGACGCCGAAGGCGGGGTGCGCCTCGTCGAGCGAGCGGAACATGATGGGCCGCACGTAGCACTGTTGAAGGCCGCTGCGCGCGACGAGATGCACGGTCGCGTCGCAGAGTTCTCCGAGCGACCAAGTGTGTTCCATCCGATAAATCTTCGCCGAGTTGAGGAAGCGCTGCATGTGCTCGCGCAGGCGGAAGACCGCCGGGCCGCGATGAGTCTTGTAGGTGCGGATGCCCTCGAAGATGCTTGAGCCGTAATGCAGGACGTGCGACATGACGTGGACGCGCGCGTCGTCCCACTTGATAAACTCGCCGTCGTGCCAGACCTCCTGAACGATGGTCGGCGTCTTCACGTCCTTCTTCCTCACGTCGTCTTTGAACATTTTCTCTCCTCAACTACCGGCTACACCGCGGCGCACTTTAATTCGAGGGACGGAATTTTAGTGGCGCTGCGAGGGGACAGGGTCGAAGCCGTTTAAGAATTTTAGTGTCTCATTCGGATTGCCGCTTGACGATTATTTCGGAAGGCCACATTACCTTAAAGGCGACGCGCTTTGCAAGGATGACCGCCACGCGGAGGGCGGTCGCGCCGCGCGCCGAAAATATCCCCGCCGCGGCTGAAAAAACTCTTGCGGGAAAGTCCGTTCGGGTGTATAAGGCGCGTTAACCGGGGCGGGTGCTGGACGTGTCCGCCCCAGCGTTTGCAGGTGTGAGTACTGTGAGCGCACCTCCTTTCGTTGATAAGCGAGGTGAGGCGGCGGTGTTCGGCCCGGCCTGGCACCGCCGCCTTCAATTTCTTAGTCGCGCCTTCCTGAGTCCTGCACGGCCTGCGCGCTTGATTCCCGCGCCGCGCGAACGTACCATCCGAACATAAGTGCAATAATTTTTTAGTCGTGCGAGACGTGTCCGCGTGAGTCCGCAGCCTGCCTCTGCGCCGCGCGCGTCATGCTCTCGTCGTTTGTGAGGAAGAGATTGAAGACCGAAGACTCAGCCGCCGCCGCGGGCGTCGCCGACGCGATTCACCGCAACGCGATCACCATAGACATGCACGCCGACACCGTGCAGTTCGTCGTTGACGAAGGCGCGGACATCAACCGGAAACTTTCGACCACGCACCTCGACGCCGTCCGAATGCGCGAGGGCGGATTAGACGCTCAGTTCTTCTCGATCTGGGTCGAGCCTGAGACCTACGGCTTCGGCGGCGAGGGCGCGATCCGACGCGCCGACGAACAGATCGCCGCCATCCGCGCGCTCGCCGAAAAGAATCCTGAGACGTGGGCGCTTGCCACGACCGCCGAAGAGATACGCCGCGCCGCGCGCGAAGGCAAACTCGCCGCGCTGCTCGGACTCGAAGGCGGTTATCCGATTGACGAGAAGCTTGAGAACGTCGGGCGCTACTACCGAATGGGCGTCCGCTACCTGACTCTCACCTGGACGCACAGCCTGAGTTGGGCCGGCTCGTCGGGCGACGCGGGAGGCCGGACGCGCGGACTCAACGACTTCGGTCGCGAGGTCGTCCGCGAGATGAACCGCCTCGGCATGATGGTTGACGTGTCGCACGTCTCGGACAAGACCTTCTGGGACGTGGTCGAGACGACGCGGAAGCCGATCATCGCGACGCACTCGAACTGCCGCGCGATTGCGAACGTCGCGCGCAACGTGACCGACGAGATGATCCGCGCGATTGCGAAGACGGGCGGCGTAACTTGCGTCGTCTTCTACCCGGCCTTCGTCGAGCCGGGCTGGGTCGAGTGGAAGGACGCGGTCGAACGCGAGATCGCGCCGCTCGTCGAAGAGGCCGAGCGCAACGCCACTTCGGGGCACGGCTCTTTCAAACGCATCGCGCGCGACCGCGTCCGCGAGCGCGAGTTCGCCGCACGCCTCCCGCCCGTCACGGCCTCGCGCGTCGTTGACCACATAGACCACATCGTCCGCCTCGTCGGCGTCGAACACGTCGGCGTCGGCTCGGACTTCGACGGCATACAGGCCACGCCGCGCGATCTCTCTTCGGTCGCTGACTTGCCGAACCTGACGGCGGAACTTCTCCGCCGCGGCTACACGGCGGGCGATGCCGAGAAGATTCTCGGCGGCAACGTCCTGCGCTTGATGGAAGAGGTCGAGCGGGGCACGGCGCGATGAGCAGTTCCGCGAAAGCGAAGAAGAGTCCCGCGAAGGTAAAGAAGAGTTCCGCGAAGGCGCGGGGCGGCTCTCTCGACTCAAGCGGCTCTCTCGACTCAAACGGCGGCGTGAATGCGTCGCACCCGAGGATCGGTTTTCACGCAGGCATCGCGGGCGGCTTGCAGAATGCTTTGCTCAAGGCGCGGTCGCTCGGCGCGGACGCGGTGCAAATCTTCTCGCGCAACCCGCGCGGGTGGAAGGCTCGCCCGCTCGAAGCGGAAGAGGTCGAGACGTTCAAGCGCGTGCGCTCGGAGACGGGAGTTACGCCCGTCGTCATCCACGCGAACTACCTCATCAACCTCGCCGCGGCGGACGATGCAATCCGCGAGAAGTCGGTCGCCTCTTTCCGCGAAGAGGTCGAGCGCGGGATTCGACTCGGCGCGGACTACCTCGTCGTCCATCCCGGCAGCGCGCGCGGCTCGTGCGAGGCCGACGGGATTCGGACGTGCGCCGAGAGTTTGCAGGCCGCGTGCGAGGGAATCGAACTTGGCGCGTTCCGAATCCTGCTTGAGAACACGGCGGGTCAGGGCGAGTGCATCGGCCACCGCTTCAAGCACCTGCGCGAGATTAGAGAGCAGTGCCCCGGCTTGAACCTCGGCGTCTGCCTCGACACGGCGCACGCCTTCACCGCGGGCTACGACCTGCGCGACGAGGACGGGCTTGCGGCCACTTTTGAATCGCTCGAAAAAAATGTGGGCCTCAGAAATGTTCGTGCTGTACACTTCAACGACTCGAAGGCGGCCTATAATTCGCGCGTTGACCGCCACTGGCACATCGGCCTCGGCCAGATCGGGGCCGAGTCGCTCGCACGGGTCGCGCGCGAGCCGCGCCTCTCCGAGGCCGCGTTCATCCTTGAGACGCCCGTGGACGAACTCGGGGACGACGCGCGCAACCTCGGACTGCTTCGATCCTTCGTCGCACGTGAACCCCTCAGCGCAGTTAACGGGGCATGAAAAGGAGAACCCCCTGATGAGAATCCACTCCGGCCTGCTCGCTCTCGCACTTCTGGTCTTCGCGGGTCTGGCCTGCAACTTCAGCGTCGGCAACACCAACAGCAACAGCGGCAACGCCAACAGCGGCAGCACCTCGAACACAGGCTCTTCAAACACTTCGGCCTCGAACTCTTCCAGCACGTCGAGCAACGCGGGCGGCGTCCACGTCTCCGACCTCCACGCGGCGAAGGCTTCCGACGGCGACGAGGAGACGACCTTCAAACCTTCCGACAGAACCATCTACGCCGTCGCCCGTCTGAGCGACGCGAAGGCGGGGACGAAGATCACGTTCACCTGGTACGGCGTGGACGTGGCCGGGCACGAGAAGAACTCGAAGGTCAGGGACGTGGAGTACACGACCCAGCCGAACGAGAATATCGTCAACGCGCACCTGACCGCCCCGGAGGATTGGCCCAAGGGCACGTACAGAATCGAGACCGAGGTCAACGGCAAGGCGGACAAGTCGGTCACGTACACGGTCGAATAGAAGCGACGGCGAGAGGCGCACTCCTTAAACTCGCGCGTCGCACCGGCTTCCCGTCCTGTCTTCATCAAACATTCGCGGAGAGAAGAGGCGCTCTCGGCAAGGGCGTCTTTCTCTCCGCGTGTCGTCTGTCTCGCGCGTCGTGTTAGAATGGCCCGCGTATGGACATCAAACTGGAAGACACCTCGAAAGGCCCCGTCTATCTCCAAATCCGCCGGCAGATCGAGGCGCGCATCCGCGATAAACAACTCTCAGCCGGCGACACGCTGCCGTCGCCCGCCTCGCTCGCGTCGAAACTCTCCGTTGACCGCGGCGAAGTCCAGCGCGCCTACTTCGAGCTTGAGCACGCCGGACTCGTCTCTAAGTCGGTGAGCAAAGACTTCCTCGGCAAAGAGAAGGTCACTTACACCGTCAAGTGATTCGCCCCTGACCCGCTCAGGGTTCGGGCGAGCGACATTTTTATTAGACAAACGCGCGGCTCGTGCGCTAACATCTCGACACCTTTCGAGGGCGTCTTCGACATGAAACGTTTTGACCATCCAGTCAAGCTCCTCCTTACGGTGCCGCAACTCGGGCGTCGCGCTTAAATTGCGCGCGGGCGACTGAGCGGCGGCGACACTCCTGACGACAACATTCAAACTAAACCTGAGTCGGCCCTTCGCGTGCTTGAGAAAGCGCGGGGCGGTCGTTTACCGTAAGGCGGAGAAAGGCATCTGAAACAGTCATGGACGAAAAATATTTCGCCGAGAAGATCGAGGAGAAGTGGCAGAAGCGTTGGGAGGGGACGGGCGCGTTCGAGGTCGAGATGGACGCGGCGCGCGCGAAGCATTTTTACTGTCTGGAGATGCTCCCCTACCCTTCGGGCTTCCTGCACATGGGGCACGTCCGCAACTACTCAATCGGCGACGCGCTCTCGTGGTTCAAGCGCTTGCAGGGCTTCAACGTCCTGCACCCGATGGGCTGGGACAGCTTCGGCCAGCCCGCCGAGCAGGCGGCCATCAAACGCGGCATCATGCCGCGCGAGTGGACTGACGCGAACATCGAGCACATGCGCGCGCAGTTCAAGCGCATGGGCTTCAGCTACGACTGGCGGCGCGAGATGGCCGCGCACCGCCCCGAATACTACAAGTGGGATCAGTGGTTCTTCCTGAAGATGCTGGAACGCGGCTTGGCCTACAAAAAAGTCTCGCCCGTCAACTGGTGTCCGAGGGAGGAGACCGTGCTGTCGAACGAGCAGTCGTCGGGCGGAGTCTGCTGGCGCTGCGGCGCGAGCGTCGAGAAGCGCGACATCGAGCAGTGGTTCTTCCGCATCACCGCTTACGCCGAGCAACTGCTCGACGACATGAAAGAGATCGAGGCGGGCTGGCCCGAACGCGTGCTGACGATGCAGCGCAACTGGATCGGGCGGAGCGAAGGCGCGTACATTGATTTCCAAATCAAGGACTCGGACGAACGCGTGCGAGTCTTCACGACGCGCATTGACACCATCTACGGCGCGAACGCAATCGTCGTCGCGGTTGACCATGCCTTGATCGAGAAGTCGCCGTTGAAAGAGGACGTGCGACGATTCGCCGAGCGCGTGCGCGCCGCGCGGATGCAGGCGCGCGACCCCGGCGCGGAAGAGGAGAAGGAGGGAATCAACACGGGTCTGTTCGCCGTCAACCCTTTCAGCGGCGAGCAGATTCCGGTGTGGGCGGCGAACTACGTGCTGTCGGAGTACGGCACGGGCGCGGTGATGAGCGTGCCCGCGCACGACGAGCGCGACTTCGAGTTCGCGCAGAAATATTCCTTGCCCATCCGCCGCGTCATCGGGCGCGCTTCGCACGACCAGCCCGCCGTTGACACAGACCCCTTCAACTCTGACCAGTCCGCCGCGATGAAGGAGGCGTTCACGGAGTACGGCATCCTCGTCAACTCAGGCGATTGGAGCGGCAAGCTCTCCGAAGACGCGAAACGCGAGATGGCCGAGTTCGCCGAGGCGCGCGGGTTCGGCGAGCGCGCCGTCACGTACCGCCTGCGCGACTGGGGCGTCTCGCGTCAACGCTTCTGGGGCGCGCCGATTCCCGTCATTTACTGCGAGCGTGACGGCGTCGTGCCCGTGCCGGAAAGCGAATTGCCCGTCGTGCTGCCCGAACGCGCCGAGTTCACCGGCACGGGTCAGTCGCCGCTGGCGAGCGTCGCGGAGTTCGTCAACGCGACCTGCCCGAAGTGCGGAGGCGCGGCCCGTCGCGAGACCGACACGATGGACACGTTCATTGACTCGTCGTGGTACTTCTTCCGCTACTGCGACCCGCGCAACGCCGATGCGCCGTTCGACCGCGAGAAGGTCGCCTACTGGACTCCCGTTGACCAGTACATCGGCGGCGTCGAGCACGCCGTCATGCACCTGCTCTACACGCGGTTCTGGACGAAGTTCATGCGCGACATCGGTCTTGTCAATTTTGATGAGCCGGTCAAGCGCCTGATGACGCAGGGCATGGTCGTCGCCGAAACTTTTTACCGCGACGGCGAAGACGGGCAGAAGATTTACTTCAACCCCGCGGACGTTGAAGTCGTGCGCGACGAGAAGGGGCGCGTCACGCGCGCGACCGCCATCAGCGACGGGCAAGCCGTCCGAGTCGGCCCCTTCGAGAAGATGTCGAAGTCGGTCAACAACGGCGTTGACCCGCACGCGATGATCTCGGCCTACGGCGCGGACGCCGTGCGGTTGTTCGTCCTCTTCGCCGCGCCCGTCGAGAACGACCTGCGCTGGCAGGAGGCGGGCATTGACGGCGCGCTCCGCTTCCTGCGTCGGGTCTATTCGACCGTCTATCGCTGGCGCGCTGCGTTCGCCGGCGCGCCGCAGGACGCTGGCCGGGCGGGCGAGTTTTCAGACGAAGCGCGAGGCTTGCGGCAGGCGACGCACCGAACGATCAGACGCGTCACCGAAGACTTCGAGGGACTGCGCTACAACACTGCGGTCGCGGCGCTGATGGAGTTATCGAACGCGCTGGGCGACTTCAAGGCTTCACCCGAAACGGCGTCCCCGTCAGACCTGTTCGCCGTGCGCGAATGCCTGGAGTCGCTGGTTCTGATGCTCGCGCCCTTCTGCCCGCACGTGGCCGAAGAGATGTGGGAAGGGATGGGTCACGCGGGCGGCCTGCTGTCGGGCGACGCGCGATGGCCTGAGTTTGACGAACAACTCGCGCGCAAAGACGAGTTGGAGATCGCCGTGCAGGTCAACGGCAAGCTGCGCGGTCGCGTCACCGTCAGCGCCGACGCGGGCGAAGACGAGACGCGCGACGCCGCCCTCGCCGACGAGAAGGTGCGCGCGTGGGTTGACGGCAAGCAGATCGTCAAGACGGTCGTCGTCCCCGGTCGGCTTGTCAACGTCGTCGTGAGGTAGAGTGAGCAGTGAGCGGTAAGCAGTGGGCAGTCAAACACGATTGCTCGCAGGCTAGTCGAAAAAAGAAGGCGGCCAAAAGCGTCCATCGCTCTGGCTGCCTCTTTTGTTGCTCACTGCTTACCGCTCACTGCTCACTTCTCGCTTCCCGCAACGGGTTGCGGAGCATGAGCCACGCCGAAGGGCCGACGACGAGCGCGATGCCGAGTGCGGTGAGCGAGTCGAAGGTGCGGTGCCAGATCGCCACGTCGAAGATGAGCGCGAAGACGATCTGCATGAGGCCGACGACCGAGACTCGCGACGGAGCGCCGAGTGCGAAGGCTTTGGTCATCGTCAACTGCCCCGCCGTCGCCATCAGTCCGACGCCAGCGAGCGAGAAGAGCGTCGCGCCGTCGCCGAGCGGCGCGTAGCTGACGCCGGTTGCGGACAACACGACGACGAAGGTGACGACGGTCGCGACGCCTGAGAAGTGTGTGACGATTGCGCGCGCGTCAACGCCGCTCAACCTGTTCAGTCCGAGCATCGAGAGTGAAGTCGTCAAGGCGTTGCCGAGCGCGCACATCGCCGCAAAGCGGTCGCCCGAAGACTCCGGCCTCTGAATCAGAACGATCCCCGCGAGGCCCGTGGCAATCGCCGCCCACACGCCCGCCGTCGGCCTGTGGCCCAGCACGGGCCACGCGAGCAGAGTCACCCAGACCGGAACC
>DASRCS010000077.1:0-48574 GCA_035652995.1 Pyrinomonadaceae bacterium | reverse complement strand
CTCATCGTCTGGGACTTCATCAAGTTCGCCAAAGACCGCGGCATCCCGGTCGGCCCGGGACGCGGAAGTGCGGCAGGGAGCCTGATTGCTTACTGTCTCGAAATCACGGACGTTGACCCGCTCCAATATGACCTTCTCTTCGAGCGCTTCCTCAACCCGGAGCGCGTGACGATGCCCGACATAGACATTGACTTCTGCGTCAACGGTCGCGCCGAGGTCATCAACCACGTCACGCAGCTCTACGGTCGCGATTCCGTCTGCCAGATCATCACCTTCGGCACGATGGCCTCGAAGGCGGCGATTAAAGACGTGGGGCGCGCGCTCGACATCCCTTACGCCGACGTGGAGAAGATCGCGAAGCTCATCCCGCCGCCCATCCGCGGGCGCAACGTCTCGATTGACCAGGCGCTGGAGACGGTTCCCGAACTCAAGCAGTCGTTTGAATCCGACCCGCAGGTTCGCAAGGTCATTGACATCGCCAAGCGGCTCGAAGGCTGCGCGCGCCACTCGTCGGTTCACGCCGCGGGCGTCGTCATCAGCCCGAAGCCGCTCGAAGAGTTGATCCCCGTCGCCGTCAACAACAAGCAGGAGTTCACCACGCAGTTCGAGATGTCCGACCTTGAGAAGACCGGGATGCTCAAGATGGACTTCCTCGGACTCACCACGCTGACGATCATCAGCCAGTGCTGCAAGACCATCAAAGAGATGCACGGGCGCGACATTAAATGGTCGGAGATTCCGCTCGACGATCCGAAGACCTACGAGCTGTTCGCGCACGGGCACACGGAGGCCATCTTCCAGTTTGAAAGTTCGGGGATGGCCGAGATTTGCCGCAAGCTCGGCCCCAAATCAATCGAAGACCTCTCGGCTTTGAACGCACTCTACCGCCCCGGCCCGCTCGACGGCGGCATGGTTGACGACTTCATTGACCGCTACCACGGTCGCAAGCCGGTCGAGTACCTCACGCCGGAGATGGAGGAGATTCTCAAGAACACTTACGGCATCCTCGTCTATCAGGAACAGATCATGCAGCTCGCGCAACGCTTAGGCGGCTACTCACTCGGCGAGGCAGACCTCATGCGCCGCGCGATGGGCAAGAAGAAGCGCGAGGAGATGGCCGTCCACGAAGAGAAGTTCATCGCGGGCTGCGTCAAGAACAAAATCCCGAAGAAGAAGGCGCGCGAGATTTTCCGCCTGATGGCCCAGTTCGCGGACTACGGATTCAACCGCTGCCTGGCGGGCGACGCCGCGATTGTGGACGCCGACACGGGCGAGTCGGTTTTGATCAGGGAGATCGCCGAGGGGAGCGCCGACATCAGGCGGACTTTCAGCTTCGACGGCGAGCGGGTCTTCGTCAACGAGATCGTGGAAGCGTTCGAGACCGGCGAGAAAGAAGTCGTCGAGATCGAGACCGAAGACGGGCAGACGGTGCGCTGCACGCTCGACCACAAGTTTTACACGGACGAGGGCTACCTGCCGCTCAGAGAGATTATCGAACGCGGGCTGGAGATCAACTTCTCGCAGGAGGTCGAGGAGTATGCCGCACTCTGCGTGGAATAAAAGGCTGACGCCCGAAGTGGAGTCCTTCATCGTCGAGCAGTATCGCGGCGGCCTGAGCGCGGGCGAGATTTTGAAGTCCATCCCTTTCAGAACGAGGAAGACCATCTACGACGTTCTCGAAAAATACGGGGTGCCGAAGCGGAGCGGGATAGCCAACTACAAAGGCTTCGATGAATCTGTCTTCGCCGTCGTCAACTCGCCCGCGAAGGCTTACTGGCTGGGCGTGCTCATCACCGACGGGTACGTGATTGAAGGAAGCTCGAACAGGACTCCGCAGATAGGTCTGCAAATGACCGACCGCGACACGGTGGAGGGCTTCCGAAAGTTCCTCGGCCTGAAGAATCCGGTTCTCCGGCTTGAGCCTAGGAGTGACAAGCATCAGCCGATGTTCCGCGCGATCTGCCACTCGCGGCGCATGGCCGGCGACCTCGCGCGTCAGGGCGTCATACCGCGCAAGAGCCTGCACACGTATCTACCGATCCTCGCCGATGATTTGATGCCTCACCTGTTGCGGGGACTCTTCGACGGTGACGGAACGGTGAGCAGGCGAACCGACGGCGAGATCATCGTCGGCTTCTGCGGCAGCGAGCGGCTGGTCGCGGAGGTGCGGATGTGGCTCATCTGCCGGCTCGGCGTTTCCGACAACCGGATGCATGAGAACGGCGCGATCCGCTTCGTACAATGGTCACACCGCGCCGACGTGCGGCGCATGGCTCGATACCTTTACGGCGAGGCCGATGAGTATCTGAAAAGAAAGTTCGACCTGCTTCGAGAGTGTTTATGAGAATTAAGAAGACTAAAATCGTGCGCGTGACGCCGGTCGGGGTCGAGAAGACCTACAACATGACCATGCGCGGGCCGCACCACAACTATTTCGTCAACGGCATCCTGACGGCGAACAGCCACTCCGTAGCCTACGCGCACGTCGCTTACCAGACCGCGTACCTGAAGGCTCACTACCCCGAACACTTCTACGCCGCCGTCATGTCGAACGTGACGGACGACGCGGGCAAGATTTTCAAGTACGCGTCGGAGCTTCGCGCTCAAGGCATCAAGATGCTGCCGCCCGACGTGAACCAGTCCGGCCCCGGCTTCACGCCCGTCGAGCGAGCGGTGCGCTACGGGCTTTCGGCGATCAAGGGCATCGGACAATCCGCGGTCGCCGCGATTATCGAGGCGCGCGAGGAGCGTCCGTTCCGCTCCGTCTTCGACTTCGCGGAGCGCGTCGGCGAAAAAGGTTCGGGCAAGCGCGTCATTGAGAGCTTGGTCTGCGCGGGCGCGTTCGATTCGTTGAAGCCGGAGGGCGAGGCGCTTCACAGTTGGCGCGCGCGTCTGTTCGCGTGCGTGGACCGCGCGCTCGAAGGCGGCGCGCGCACGCGGCGCGAGCGAGACAGCGGGCAGGTGGCGATGTTCGGCTTCGCCTCGAACGACTCGCACGACGACAACGTGCACGTCTCCGGCGACCTTGTAGCGCCCTGGTCGCCCAAGGAACTGCTCGCGAAAGAGAAGGCCGCCATCGGCTTCTACGTCTCCGGCCACCCGCTCGAAGACTACGCGGACAAGATCGAACAGCTCCGCTGCGTCCCCGTCTCCGAGCTTTCCGCGGTCGAGCCGAACGCGCGCGTCCGCGTCGTCGGCGTCGTCTCCGACTTCACCGTGCGGAACACGAAGAAGGGCGACCGCTACGCCCTCTTCCGCCTCGAAGACCTTTCGGGCGCGGGCGTCAGGTGCGTCCTCTGGCCCGAAGCCTTCAAGACGAAGGGCGCGGACGCGGCGGACGACGCGCTCCTGGTCGCCACGGGGCGCTGCGAGGGCGAGGGGGCCTTGACGATTGTGTGCGACGAAGTGATCGCGCTCGACAAGGCCCGCATCCCCGCGAACGGCGGCGCGTGGTCGGGCTACGCCACGGGGCGCTCGCGCGCGCAGGCGCTCGTCATCGAGTTCCTTTCGTGCGACGACGTTCTCCGCGCCGGAGACGAGGTCGCCCAACTGCTGATCGCGCACTCCGGCGACTGCGAGGTCTTCATTGACCTGCACATCGCGGAAGAGAATCTGACCGTGCGCGCCAAGACCGCGCAGTTCGCGCGCGTCGCGCCGACCAAGCAACTGCAAGAAGCGCTCGCGGCGACGGGCGTGCGCGTCACGGTGTTGAGTTGAAAATCACCCGGACGCCGCGGGCGAATGCCGCGGGCGACTGACTTTAACGTGAAGAGTTTTGACGGCGGCCTCGCGTCTCTTGCGCCGGGATGAGAAGGAGACGGTTATGAAACGGAGGCACTTCTACCTGATCCTTGCGGTCGTCGGCTTCGTCGTCCCGTACTACTTCTTCATCTCGTTCCTCGCCGCCGACGGTCTCGACGGAAAGGCTTTCGTCCGCGAACTCTTCGCCAACAGAATCTCGACCTTCTTCGCCGCGGATTTAATTCTGTCGTCCGCCGTCTTCGTGGGCTACCTCCGGCGCGAGGCCGCGCGCCTTTCAATCGCCCGGTGGTGGCTCTATCTTCTGGCCCTCCTGACCGTGGGGCTGTCGTTCGCGCTGCCGCTCTTTTTATTCGCGCGCGAGTCCCGCATCGAAGCGGGAACGAATGCGCGCGCGGACTCTCTCGCGTCACGCGCGTAAAACGAAGGTGGCTCTAATGTCAACGTCTTCGACTCAAGGCCAGACCGCAAACGTCAACGGCTTCGAGATGTACTTCGAGGTTTGTGGCGAGGGCGAGCCGCTCGTGCTGCTGCACGGCGGAGGCGGCGCGGGCGTCAACTGGCGTCTCGTCTTCAAAGAAGTGCCCGCGGGCTTTCGGCTGATCGTGCCCGACCTGCGCGGGCACGGCGGCTCGACGAACCCTTCGGGCGAGTTCACGTTCCGCCAGTCGGCGCTCGACGTACTCGCGCTGCTCGACCACCTCGGCGTCGCGCGCTTCAAAGCCGTCGGCTTGAGCATGGGCGCGAAGACGATGCTTCACGCCGCGACCTCGCAGCCCCCGCGCGTCGAGGCGATGGTGCTCACGAGCGCGACGCCGTACTTCCCCGAACAGGCGCGCGCAATCATGCGGCAGGTGAGCGCCGCCGAGCACAGCGAAGCCGAGTGGGCGCAGATGCGCCAGTGGCACAGGCACGGCGACGACCAGATTCGCGCGCTCTGGCGCATGGCCGAAACCTTCAAGGACGACTACACGGACATGAGCTTCACGCCGCCGCTTCTTGCGACCGTCGAGGCGCGCACACTCATCGTCCACGGCGACCGCGACCCGCTCTACCCCGTCCGAATGGCGACGGAATTGTTCGACGCCATCCCGCGCTCCTTTCTCTGGATAGTCCCGAACGGCGGGCACGGCCCAATCTTCGGCGACATGGCGCAAGCCTTCGTCGAGACCTCTCTGGCCTTCCTCCGCGGCGAGTGGGAGAGAAGTTAGCGCGCACCCGCCGCAAGCAGACGCAGACCGCCGTCACACCCGAACCTTCTTTTCTCTTTCTTCACGACTCAGACACAAAAACGAACGAACTCGTCGGCGATAATGTGCGCCCGCGGACGATTCGGTTCGCGCCCGACACGATGGCCCGAAAGAAGAAGAAGCAGAGCGAAGAGAAGAAGGAAGAGGGCAAAGCGCGGCGTCTGCTCCGGCGCTTTCTCGAAGAGGCGCACTCGCGCTCGCGCCGCGAGACGAGCCGCTACAAGCGTTTCAAGCTCTGGGTCTGGCGCGGGTGGCTGTACGCGCTCGCGTGGGCCGCGGAGGCGACGTGGGAGAAGCTGCTCGGACTCTCCGCACTCGCCGTCGCCGTCCTCGTCGTCGTCTTCCTGCTCCCGCAGGAGAAGAGTCCCGAACACGGACTCGAACACACGGTTGACATCGAGTCGCCCGACTTCCTCCCGACCATCACGGGCGCGACCGGCGCGGCGACGACCGCGGGCAACAAGATAGACATCCTCACCAACGGCTCGCACATCTACCCCGCGATGCTCGACGCCATCAGTCAGGCGCAGCACTCGATCACGCTCGAAGCCTTCATCTTCTGGGACGGCGACGTGGGCAAAAAATTCGCCGACGCGCTCGCGGCCAAGGCGCGCGCAGGCGTGCCAGTCCGCCTGCTGCTCGACTCGGTCGGCTCCGCGCGCTACAAAAGTTTCGAGGTGACGAGGCAGTTGGAGAAGGCGGGCTGCCGGATAGGCTGGTATCACCCGATAAAACTCCTGCTCCTCAACCGCTTCGACAACCGCACGCACCGCGAGCTTCTGATCGTTGACGGTCGCGTTGGATTCACGGGCGGCGCTGGGATAGCCGATCACTGGTCGGGCGACGCCGAGAACCCTGACCACTGGCGCGACACGTCCGTCCGCGTCGAAGGCCCCGCCGTCAGCACTTTGCAGACGGCCTTCTCCCTGAAGTGGCTTGAGACGACCGAAGAACTCATCTCCGGCCCGGACTACTTCCCCGCCGTCGCGCAGGCCGGCACGCTTTCAATTCACACAGTTTTAAGCGAGCCTGAGACGCGCTCGTCGCCCGCGCGCATACTCTACTTTCTCTCGATCATGTCGGCGCGCAAGTCCATACTCATCGCCAACCCCTACTTCGTCCCTGACCCGAAGGCCATCGAGCTTCTTCGCGACGCGAGGAAGCGAGGCGTCGAAGTGAAGATCATGGTCGCGGGCGACCACAACGACCACACGATTGCGCGCAGGAACAGCTCGCGTCTCTACGGGCAGTTGTTGGAGGCGGGAGTCGAGATTTACGAGTACGACCGCACGATGATGCACCACAAGTACATGGTCTGCGACGGCGTCTGGTCAACGATAGGGACGATCAACTTCGACAACCTTTCGTTCGCCCTGAACGACGAGGACAACGTCTGCGTCTATGACCAGAACTTCGCCGCCCAGCTCACGCAGATGTTCGACGAGGACACCGCGGCCTGCCAGAAGATTGACCTCGCGAAGTGGCGCGACCGCGGACTCGTCACGCGCGCCGTCGAATGGTTCTCGTTCCTCTTCAAGCGCGTGACATAAGCGTGAGCGGCGTCTGTTACGCCGCGGCGTTCCCTCAGTTTCGGCGCAGCCCTATGCTTTGACCGTACATCCGGCAGGCAATCTCGAAAAAAGAGACGCCGCGTCATCCGGGACGCGGCGTCTCTTTTTTGAGTGGTTAATGTATCGGTGCTACGGGCGACCGAAGATGCCGCCGAGGATGCTTCCGGTTCGGCTGCGACCGTAGCCCCCGCGACCATACCCGCCGTTGCGGCTGTAGCCCTGCCGGTAGCCCTGGACGAAGCCGTTGCGGTAGGCCTGCTTGTAGGCGTTCTTGTTGCCGTAGGAAGAATTGTAGCCGTATGTGCCATTCTTGTAGTAGTGAGAGCGCTGCGGGTCGTAAGACTGGCCGCGGTATGCGTCCTCCTGCCCGGTGGCGATGCCGTCCTGGAAGCCGCGGTCAGCCGCTACCTGGTAGATGTTGTAGCCGCGGTTGCCGTAGCCGCCGTACCCGCCGTACCCGCCGTTGCCGTAGCCGCCATTGCCGTAACGACCATTTCCGTAGTAACCGCCGTTGTTCCCATAGGTGCCGTTGTTGCGATTACGTTCGCGGCGGCGGCGGCGTGCTTCGCGGTCACGATCATTGTCGCCGTCGTTGTCGCGGTCGTAATCACGGTCGCGACGATTCTGGCCGTCCTGACCGTAGGGGTATTGTTGCGCCTGAGCCTTGACGCTCGAAGCGAATGTGATGCCGATGAGTAGAGAGAAGACGGACAGAATCCCGAAGAGCCTGCCGCGCGCGCTTTTTGTGGTCATTAAATTTAAAGAACCTCCCTTTCGCCCGTTCGTGAGCAACAGTTATGCCGCATTGTCCGACGGATGTGATGCCCGATTTTTGCAGCCCCGTTGCAATTCACAGATTTTAGTGAGAACACCATATCGTTTCCGTGCCACACGACTTTGTTGAAAGCCGCGCCCGCGCGTCCGACCGTCCTCGCGCTCCGGTGATTCACTTTCGTCCAACCGCTCAAGGGGCGCAGCCCGTTTACGCCGACCTTCAATAAATCTCGAAGGCGGCGCGCTGCCTCGCGCTCGTCCGCGCGGCGTTGTCCGTGATCTCGACTTCGATCTCGTAGAGGCCCGCGGGCAGTTGGCCGAGCGAGACCACGCCCGTGAAGGGAATGCGCGCGAGGTCTGCCGTCTGGTCGGGCGCGAACTTTCGCGCGGGCGCGGAGACGAGCGCCTTGCCGTCGCGCAGCACTCGCACCTGCACGGAGAGGTCAACGGGGCCGCCGCCCGCACGCGCGGCGTTATAGACGAAGGCGAGGAAGTCCAGACGCGAAGAGCGTGGGAAGCGCCCGTCAACGCTGAATTGAACCTGCGTCGAGTCCTTCCCGTCTTTGCCCCCGCCTCCGACCGCGTGCCCGCCGAGGTGAAGGCTGCTCAGCGCCAATTGGTGTTTCGAGAGGTCTGGTATCTCTATCCACTGCGACGCGCTGCCCGTCTGCCCGCCGCGCGAGTCGCGCGCCACGACCTTCGCCTGATAGAGACCGGGCGCGAGCGGCGTCGGATAGTTGTAGATGACTGCGGGGCGTGCGCCGCCCGCGCTCGCCGGAATCGGCGTCACGTTCAGGCGCGTTTTGAAGTTGCCCGCGGGCTTGCCCTGGTCGTTCCAGATGAGGCCGACTATGTCCACCGCCGCGGGCTGCTGTCCGTCCGCGCCGTAGTCGAGCGCGTCCGCCGAGACTTCGACCGAGCTTGTCAGAACAGTCCCCTTGCCCGGCACGTCAACGTATCTGGTCGAGAGAACGATCGGCAGCGCAGTCTTCGCGGCCCCCGACGCGAAGGCCGCGCGCAGGTCTGCCTCGGCTGATTTCGCGTCCGGCCTCGCGCCCGCGCTCGTGTCGCCGACTGGCTTCGCGCCGTCCTTCGCGTCTCCTTGCGCGGCGGCTTTGGCCGAGGCCATGTAGCCGCGCGGCAGTCGCACGGTCAACTCAGGCCGCCCGACGACGGAGACCTCGACGCGCCTGAACGCGCCCGCCTTCTGTTCGGGCGCTTCGGGCCTCCAGGCCAGTCGGTAGTAGCTTGAAGTCTCGGCGAGCGCGTCGCGCATCGCCTCGTCGAACTTGCCGGTGTTGAAGAAGGCGCGCCCGCCCGTGTCGCCCGCGAGCGCGTTGAGCGGGTCTTGCGAGGCGATGAGTTCGCCCGCGTTGATGCGCGAGAGCTTGCCGACCTGATCCGCGCGGTTGCTGCTCGCGTCCGTGTCGCCCACCAGACCGCGCGCGTCAATCGAGTAGATGACGACGCCCGAACGAAGCGCGGCGTCCGTTATCTGCTTCAGCCTGTCGGCGAAGCCGGTGTTGCGGTCGTTCAGGAAAAATCCGTCCGAGACGAAGAAGACGAGCTTGCGCCCCGCGAACTGCGACGTGCCGCGCACGACCCCTTCGAGCGCCGTGAGCGTTCCGAGCGAGTAGTCGGATGTCTGCTTGAGAATCCACTGCGCGCGCTGCCTCACCATGTTTTCGGCCTGCTCGCGCGTCATGCCGATCTGCTGCCCGTTGTTCGGCTTCGTGTAAACCGAGCCGCCCGCGGGCGGGCCGACGCCGACGGGTGTCGCGGGCGGGTTCGTCTGCGCGAGGAGCATCGCGGCGAACTGCGTGAGCGCGTCGCGGTCGCCCGCGTCAACCTTGAGCGCCTGATACTCCGTCATCGGAACCTGCTCGGAGTCGCGCACGGCGAAGGGCTTGAAGACGAGGCGCGAGAGCGCGACGCGCAGAACGCCCCTGTTGTCGGTGAACTGCTGGAGGAAGCCCAACTGCCCCGTCGCCGTGACGATCATCACCTCGTCGCCCGGCAGCATCTCGCGCTCGACGAACTGCCCGACCGTCTTTCGCACGCGCTCAAGGCTGTCGGGCGACAGGTGCACGTCGTCGAGGAAGAAGGCGACGCGCCGACCGCGCATAACCGCACGCGGGTTCGAGGCCGAGGGCGTCGTCGCGGGCGCGCTCGTCCCTTCCTTCAGACTCACGACGCCCGCGCGCTCGAAGAAGGCGACGGGCACGACGCGCCCGTCAACCTTGACCTCGAACTGTTCGGGCCTGAGTCCCGCGACGAACTTTCCGTCGCGGTCGAAGACGGTCACGTCCGTCTGCACAAGCTCGGTCTCGACGCGCACAACGTCTTCGGGCTTCTGCTGCGTCTTGTCCTGCTGCCCCTGCGCGGACGCGCCGCTGGAACACACAGACGCGAAGAGAAGTGACGCCGAGATGATTGAGAAGAGACGAGCGGAAATAATTTTCGTAGCGAGGCAGGGCATGGTTCACCGCCTTCTTCGAGAAAGCCTGCGGAGTGTGGACGTTTGACGCCGGGCGCGGGGCGTGGGCTTCGCCCTTGCCGCGCCCGGCGTCGGATTCTATCACCGACCGCCGCCCTCGTCTCCTTCCTCAACGCGTTCGTCCTGCTCGTCGCCCGCCGGCCCGGCCTGCGCTCCCGCGGCGGCGGGCGAAGGCTTGACGATGACGGCGGGGATGTCGGACGAGCGCACGAGGTTGTTGAAGCTCTTGAGGTCGGCGGACATGATCCGGCTGAGCGCCTGCAACTGCGCGTCAATCTTCGCGGCGAGTTCGTCGTAGAGTTGATAGGACGAGTCGGTCGGCTCGGCGTCGGCGCTCGCGACGATTGAGCCGAGCGCGGCCAGCTTGTTGTTGAGCTTGATGGGAAAGTTCAGAGGGTCCTGACTGCTCTGATTCTTCGTCTGGTAAAGCTCCTCCTCGACCGCCGTCAACTTATTGTTCAGCGCGCGCCCCGCGTCCACGACCGGCGCGGCGTTCGGCTGATCATTGATGCGCGCGAGCAGGTCGTTCAACTGTCGCTTCACGTCGCGTATCTGCGCGACGGCGTTGTGCGTCTCGGTCAGCTTGTCGCGAATCTTCAGGGAGAGCGCGAGCTGCTTCTGAAACTGTTCGGGCGTGGTCGAAAGCCGCGGGTCTTTCTTGATTTCAAAGGTCTGCGTGTAAGTCTGCCCGTCGGCTGTGAGCTTGACGGTGTACGTGCCGGGCACGGCATGGGGGCCGCGCACGTCGCCCGCCCAGAGGATCATTCCGGGAAACGTCGCGGCGTCGGGGTAACGCATATCCCAGACGAAGCGGTTGAGGCCCGCGTCGGTCGAGACGCGCGCCGCGCCCCCGCGGCGACCGACGAACTCCGACGACTCCTCGCCCGAAGGCGCTTGCGGCTCTTCGGGCGGCTGCTGCACCTGCGCCGAGCCGGGCGCGGTCGAAGCGCCGGGACGCCCGGCGACGCCGCCGGCAGGCGGACGAGGAGCGCGCGCCGTGTACTTGCGTATTGACTTGCCAGCGGTGTCGAAGAACTCAAGCGTCACGTCCGAGGCCGGTCTGTTCTTCAAATAATAATAGACGACGACGCCGTTCGGCGGATTCTGTCCGATGGTCGCCGTCGGCGGCAGAGGCCCGCCCGCGCCCGGCGTTCGATAAGTGTCTTCGGGTTTGAGCAGGGTCGTCTCGCCGTTTCCCGCGCGCATCGCGTCGGTCAACTGGTGAAGCACCGGCAGGTCGTCGAGAATCCAGAACGAGCGCCCTTGCGTGGCGACGACCAAATCCTTGTCGCGCTTCTGAATCGCGAGGTCTGTGACGGGGACGTAAGGCAGATTCAACTGGAACGGCTGCCAGTGCTCGCCTGCGTCGAACGAGATGTACATTCCGAGTTCCGTGCCCGCGTACAAGAGTCCCCGCCGCGCCGGGTCTTCGCGCACGACGCGCGTGAATGCGCCCGCGGGGATGCCGTTGTCAATCTTCTTCCACGTCTTGCCGTAGTCGTTCGTCTTGTAGAGGAAGGGTCGGAAGTCGTCCCACTTGTACATCGTCGCGGCGAAGTACGCGGTCGCGGGGTCGTCGGGCGACGCCTCGACGGAATTTATCTGAATCCACTCCGGCATCTCCTTCGGCGTGACGTTCGTCCAGGTCTTCCCGTTGTCGCGCGTCACCTGCACGAGTCCGTCGTCCGAGCCGGCCCAGATGACACCCTTCTGCACCGGCGACTCCGCGACCGTAAAAATCGTGTCGTAGTATTCGACGCTCGTGTTGTCTTTCGTGATCGGCCCGCCGCCCGGCCCCTGCTTCGACTTGTCGTTGCGCGTCAGGTCGGGGCTTATCATCTCCCACGTCTGCCCCTCGTTCGTCGAGCGGAAGAGGTGGTCGCCCGCGGCGTACAAAACATTCGGGTCGTTGGGCGAGAAGAGAATCGGGTAGCTCCACTGGAAGCGATACTTCATGCCTTCCGCGCCCCAGCCCATCGGGTTGTCGGGCCAGACGTTGACGGCGCGGAGTTGCTTCGTGCGGTGGTCGTAGCGCGTCAGGTATCCGCCGTACGAGCCGGCGAAGACGACGTTCGTGTCGTTCGGTTTGGGCGCGACCCACCCCGACTCGCCGCCGCCCACGTCCCACCACGCGTCCTTGTCAATGCCGAAGTCGGCGGTGCGCGAAGCTATCTCCACGGTCGAGTTGTCCTGCTGCGCGCCGTAAACGTGGTACGGAAAATCGTCGTCGAGTACGACGCGGTAGAACTGCGCGGTCGGCTGATCCTGCTCAGTCCACGTGCGACCGCCGTTGAAGGAGACGTTCGCGCCGCCGTCGTTCGACTCGATCATGCGCGCGGGGTCGTCGGGCGCAATCCACAGGTCGTGATTGTCGCCGTGCGGCGTTTGAATGGGCGTGAACGTGCGCCCGCCGTCGTTCGAGCGATACATCCCGGTGTTCAAAACATAAACCGTGTCCGGGTTCTTCGGGTCGGCGTAGATGCGCGTGTAGTACCAGGCGCGCTGCCGGAGGTTGCGCTGCTCGTTCGTCTTCGTCCAGGTGCGCCCGCCGTTGTCGGAGCGAAAGACGCCGCCGTCCTCCGCCTCGACAATCGCCCACACTCGATCAGGGTTCGCGGGCGAGACGGCGATGCCGATCTTGCCGACGATTCCGCGCGGCATTCCGGGCGCGTGCGTGATCTCAGTCCAGGTGTCGCCGCCGTCCGTGGATTTGAAGAAGGCGCTGTCGGGGCCGCCGCTCTCGAAGTCCCAGGGGCGGCGTATGTACTGCCAGAACGATGCATAGATGACGTTCGGGTTTGAAGGGTCGAGTACGAGGTCGTCCGCGCCCGCCTGCGCCGTGCGGTAGAGAACCTTCTCCCACGTCTTGCCCCCGTCCTTCGAGCGGAAGACGCCGCGCTGCTCGTTCGGGCCGAAGCAGTGGCCGATGGCCGCGACGTAAACGAGGTCTGGGTTGCGCGGGTGGACGCGTATGCGCCCGATGTGGCGCGTGTCGTCGAGTCCGATCTTCTTCCAAGTCCTTCCGGCGTCCGTTGACTTGTACATCCCGTCGCCGTGCGAGACGTTGCCGCGCAGAGTCTCTTCGCCCATGCCGACATAGACGACGTTCGGGTCTGACTCGGAGACGGCAATCGCGCCGACCGAGCCGGTCTTGAACACTTGATCGCCGAGCGGCTCCCAGTTGACGCCGCCGTCGGTCGTCTTCCAGACTCCGCCGCCGCCCGCCGCGCCGAAGTAATAGACCATCGGCTGAGAGGGCACGCCCGCGACGGTGTCAACGCGACCGCCGCGGTACGGCCCGATGGGACGATACGCGAGCGGGCCGAAAGGCTTTCGCTCGGTCGCGCCGCGCTGCCGGCTCTGCTGCGCGCCCTGCGCCTGCGAAGACTGTTCCTGCCGCGCGTGCGTCGCGGCGCTGAATGGGAGAAAGGCGGCGAGCAGGAGCGCCGACGCGCGGGCGTGCGCGCGCGGGAGAAGACGAACCCTTTTCATGTGCGGGCATCCTCCGAAGACGTTTGTCGTATTTCTAATTTGAAAGCTTTAAGCGGTCTTGCCGCTCCGAGTGTTGTCACACTATATTGCCTTTCGTCTTCGAGGGCAAACGTCAAATTTTTCGAGGGAGCGTGAAGAGCTTTGGGCGTAGAGATTCGCATCGCAGACCGCCTCGGCGACGACGAGCACCGGACGCTGTTCGGCTGGGGCGAGAACATCTTCGGCACGGAGGACGCGCTGTACCGCTGGCGACCGAAGGACTATCACCTCATCACCGAAGAGGACGGGCGCGCGGTCAGCCACGTCGGCGTTCTCGTGACGACCGTGCGCGCGGGCGAGACGGACGTGAGGGTCGCCGGCATCGGCGGCGTCGTCACCGTTCCCGAAGCGCAAGGGCGACACCTCGTCCACGCCGCGATGAAACGCGCAACGGAGTTCATGCGCGACGAGCTGGGCGTCGAGTTCGGGATGCTCTTCTGCCTCCCGCGCCTCGTGCCCTTCTACGCGCGCCAGGGCTGGCGACTCGTCGAAGAGGAGGCCGAGTTCGATCAGCCTTCGGGCAAAGTCGTCTCCCCTTTTCGCGTCATGGTGCTTCCCTGCGGCTTGCGCGAGTGGCCCGCGGGCAAGGTCGAGGTCAGCGGCTTTCCGTGGTGAAGGCGAAAGGGCGACAGGTGAAAGAAGGAGAGACTGAGAGCGCCGCGCGTCAACGTTGACGCGCGGCGCTCAGTTGTTGACTGACGAAAGTTCGGCTTTTCGCTTCTTCTCCTTCGCCTTCTACTTCTGCTTTTTGTGCTCTTTGTGAATATGCGGGATGCCGAGTGTGCCTTCGAGCAGACGGAGTTTGTTGGGGTCAATCGAGCCGACGATGTTGATGACGGTCAGTTCCTTCGACTCGAAGGTGAGGATCGTCATGCCTTCGACGCTCTCGCCTTCGGTCAGGACGTAAATCTCGGCGTTGTCGTCGCCCTCATCGCGCGACTTCACGTCAACGATGCGCGACCAGCCCTGTCCGCGCAGTTGCTCGCGCAAGGGCGCGAGGTCTGCGTCCGTGAACTGCGCGCCTGCCTTCGACTCGTAGCTTCGGACGTAAACGCCCTTGAGTCCCACGACGACCTCCTTGACCGCGCGCTCGTCCGGGTCGTCGGACGAGAGGAGCGAGGCGGCGAACTTCATCAGCGCGCCGTCAATCTCTATCTCGACCTTCTCTTCCGCTTTGGACGTGAGGCGTTCGAGGCTGTCCAGTTTCAGTCGGCCTTTCGGCGGCTGTGCGTCCTGCGCGGACGCCGACACGCACGCGCACGCCGCGAGCAGCGCGGCGGCGGCGAGCTTCGCGGCGAACGATTTGAAGAACGACGAACGCATGATTGCTCTGATTAACCTCGGCGCGCGGCTTCGTCCTGCCTTCGCGCGGCTCGTTTGCGTTTTCACCTTTTAGCCGTGCGAGGCCCGCGCGCTCACTTGTTTCGATTGCCCTCGACGAATCCACGCTTCGCGTCGCCCAAGCCCAGGGTCTTAGCGCGCACCTCGCTCAGTTTTGAACTCGTCAGCCGCAGCGCGTACATGAGCTGCTCCTTCGCCGCGAGCTGAGTCTTGAGAGGCAAGTCGTCGGCACCCGAAGACTGCGCCGCGCGCGTCACGCTGCCGCCGGCATCGGGCGTCGGGATGAGGGCCGGCTGCGGCTGCTCTCCCTTCGCGATGAGCGTCGGCTGTCTCTCCTTCAACGCGGATTGTCTTTTCCTCTGAGTCTCGCGCGCCACGTTGACGACCGCGGGTTGCGCGCCGGGCTTCCTCGTGACGGTCGCGGTCGTCACATTGTCGTACGACGGCGCGACGTTCTCTCCTGTCTGCGCGACATCGGCGGTCGGCGACACGACTGCTTGCCGCTCGCCGTTTTGCGTCTGAATGCCTGCGGATTGATGCTGCTCCGGCTGAGAATTTTCAACGCCGACCTGCGACGCCGACTGCTGACTGCCTCCCGTCGCGCCCGTCCGCAGAAGCGCGAGCGCCAGCGCGACGAAGGCGAGCAGGAGCACCGCGGCGACCGCGAGCCAGGACGTTCGGACGTGTCGTCGCTCGGGAAACGCGAGCGCCCCGGCGCGCGCGCGATTCGTCTCTGCACCTTCAACGCCCGACGCCGCGGCGTCGCGTGTGCGAGTCGTCGTCAACTCGTCCGGCAACGCGAACGGCTGCGGCCTGTGTCGCAGTTGGCCGAGCAGGTTTTCCAGACGCTCGACCCCGGCGTCGCGTGCGCCGGTCTTGTCCCAAAGGTAGTCGCTCATGCTTCACGACCTTTCGTTCCGAGCCTCTCCCGCAGGAGCTTCATCCCGCGGTGCAGGTTCACGCGCACCGACGCGGGCTGCAACCCCGTGCGCTCGGCTATCTCCGGCCCGGTCATGCCCTCGACGAGTCGGAGCACAAGTGTCTCGCGGTAGGCTTCGGGCAGAGAGCGTATGACTTCGAGCGCCTCGCGCGCCTCCGCCTCGCGGCCCGCGCCGCGCGAGAGTCCCTCGTGCAACTCTTCGGTCTCGCGCGTGCGGCGGTGGAAGTCGGTCGCGCGGTTGCGCGCGATCATCGCGACCCACGGGCCGAAGCGCGAAGCGTCGCGCAGGGAGCCGAGCTTGCGGAAGGCGACGAGGAAAACGTCCTGCACGAGATCGCCGACTTCGTCGTAAGGGACGCGCGCGAGTAGCACGCCGTGGACGAGCGGCGAGTAGGTTTCGTAGAGGCGCGCGAACGCATCGCGGTCGCCCGCGCGCACGGCCTCGACGAGCGCGGCCTCCGGCGCTCGTGCCTCCGCCTCCCGCCGCGCACCCTCCATGAAGAGCAGGCTGCTTGTCTCGACCTCGAACATCGGTTGGATTATAAGGCCCCGCGTGGCCTTCCGCCTCGTCCGACCATGAAGACGCGGCGCGCGCGCAGACTGTTAACGCGAGGGGTTTTCGGACGCGGGGTCTCAGAAGATTGTGTATATGAACGGGGCGAGCGCCGACGACTGCGCGAAGACGAGCAGGACGCCGAGCAGCAGCAGGACGATGATGATCGGCAGAAGCCAGAGCTTCTTGTTCTGCCGCAGGAACAGCCAGACCTCACCGGCGAGCGAGAGCTTGCCCATATCTGACCTCAATAAAAGTTAAGACGCCGAGCGATTTCTGTCGGGGCAGGGCTTGTCCCTGCCCCGACAATCATTCAACGGCTCAGATTAAAAAAGGCGCTCGAACTGCTCGCGCGTCTGCCGAGTAGTCTTGCGCGGAATCCAGTAGCTCTCGCCCGGTTTGGCGCGACGTTTTAAAGGATCGCGGCCCGCGAGCCGCATCGCGAAGCCGTAGGGCGTGAGCACGAGGTAGTACATCAACGTCAGGAGCACGCGGCTGTTGACGTAGCCGAGCGCCGACGCGAAGCGCATCCATGCCGTGTGGAAGACGCGGGCCACCGCGGGAAGCAAGAGGCCGACGACGAGGAGCGACGCGCCGACGACGCCGAAGACCGCGACGATAACCATCCGTCCGCGGTAAAGATTCCACGCCGCGATGGCAAGCAGCACGCCCCCGACCAGGAGCGCGGTCTTGCGCGCCTGCGCGTCGGTCGCGCGCGCGTCGTGCGTGTTCGTGACGCTGCCGCGCGGCTCAATCAAGCTGGAACTCCTCCTGCCACGAAAGGTCTTCCGCGAAGGCGCTCTCGCCTTGCTCAGTTTTCAAGAGAACAAAATCGCCGAGGACGAGCGCGTCCATCTCCGTCCGCATGAAGCAGGCGAAGGCTTCGGCGGGCGTGCAGACGATAGGCTCGCCGCGGACGTTGAAGGACGTGTTGACGACGACGGCGCAGCCCGTCAGACGCTCGAAGGCCGAGAGCAGTTCGTAGTAAGCCGGATTGTCTTCGCGCCTGACGGTCTGCACGCGCGCCGAGTAGTCAACGTGCGTCACCGCCGGGATCGTCGAGCGCGGAATGTTCAGCTTCTCGATGCCGAAGAGTTGTTCTTCGGCATCATTCATCTCGCGCCGCAACTCCGCGCGCACGGGCGCGACGAGGAGCATGTAGGGCGAGTCGCAGTCCATCTCGAAGTATTCGCGGACGCGCTCGCGCAAGACCGAAGGCGCGAACGGGCGGAAACTTTCGCGGAATTTTATCTTGAGGTTCATCTGCGACTGCATCCGCGGCGAGCGCGGGTCGCCGAGAATGCTCCGAGCGCCGAGCGCGCGCGGGCCGAACTCCATCCGCCCCTGAAACCAGCCGACGACCTTCTCGTCGGCGAGTAGCCGCGCGACGGTTTCCGCTAAATCTGAATGCTCGACGCGGCGGTAGCGCGCGCCGCTCGTCAACAAGAATTCTTCAATCTCGTCGCCCGTGAATTCCGGGCCGAGGTACGCGCCCTTCATTCCGTCGGCGCGACCGCGGCAGACTTCCCTCACGTCGCGCGAGTTGCCGAGGTATTGGTACCAGACCGAGAGCGCCGCGCCGAGGCTCCCGCCCGCGTCGCCCGCCGCGGGTTGAATCCAGACTCGCTCGAACGGCCCTTCGCGGAGTACCCGACCGTTGCCGACGCAGTTGAGCGCGACGCCGCCCGCGAGACACAGATTCTTCTCGCCCGTCTCGCGGTGCGCGTGGCGGGCCATGCGGAGCATCGCCTCCTCGCAGACCTCCTGAACGGAGCGCGCCAAGTCCATCTCGCGCTGCGTGACCTCGCTTTCGGGCGCGCGGGGCGGGCCGCCGAACAACTCGTCGAAGCGCGCGCCGGTCATCGTCAGCCCGGCGGCGAAGTTGAAGTACCTCATGTTCAGACGGAGCGAGCCGTCGTCTCTCAGGTCAACAAGCTCGTCGAGTATCCGTCGGACGTAGCGCGGCTCGCCGTAGGGCGCGAGTCCCATGACCTTGTACTCGCCGCTGTTGACCTTGAAGCCCGTGTAGTAGGTGAAGGCCGAGTAGAGCATTCCGAGTGAGTGCGGAAAGTGAAGCTCGGAGAGAAGGTGCAGCTCGTTCCCGCGACCGTAGCCGTAAGAAGAAGTCGCCCACTCGCCGACGCCGTCCATCGTCAGCACTGCCGCCGACTCGAAGGGCGAGGGGAAGAAGGCAGAGGCAGCGTGCGACTCGTGGTGCTCGGTGAAAAGCACCTTGCTACGGAAGCCCGACTCCTTCGCGACCTGCTCACGTATCCAGAGCTTCTCGCGCAGCCAGAGCGGCATCGCCATCAGGAATGAGCGAAGGCCGCGCGGCGCGTAGTCGAGATATGTTTCTAACAGCCGCTCGAATTTCAGGAGCGGCTTGTCGTAGAAGGCGACGTAGTCGAGTTGGTCAGGCGTGATTCCGGCTTGCTTCAGACAAAACTCGACGGCGCGCGCAGGGTAGCGGTGGTCGTGCTTCTTGCGCGTGAAGCGCTCCTCCTGCGCCGCGGCCACAACTTCGCCGTCGCGCACGAGGCACGCGGCGGAGTCGTGATAGTAAGCCGAGATGCCGAGGATGTTCATGCTTTAAAAACTTCGGCGCGCGCGGCGCTCGCCTCCGCGTCCGGGCCTGAATGTCTCAGTCGAAGACGCTGACGACGGGCGTTCGGACACGCGAGCGGCGCGAGCCGTGGATTATGGCTGTTTTGAAGCCACGCGGCAACCGGGCCGAAAGCGGGCACACTCCCGCCGCGCGGGCGAAAACGGACGCGCGAATGTCGTCTTGAATCCCGCGCGGCCTCCGTCGAGGTACGGTCTTTGCCTAAGTCTCAATCGAAGAATTTTACTGATTCAGAAAGGTACAAAGACGATGCGGACAACACACGGGAGTCGCTTAATCGCTACGGTTCTGAGCCTGGTTCTGTTGCTGACGGCGTTCGTCGCGACGGGCACGGCGCAGACGAGAAGGTATCGCCATCACCACCACAGCACGAAGAAGGGCGCGATCATCGGCGGACTCGCGGGCGCTGCGGCGGGCGGACTCATCGGCGGCAGGAAGGGCGTTCTGATCGGCGGCGCGGGCGGCGCGGGAACGGGCTACCTGATACAGAGGCACAGGAACCGTCGCTATCGCCGACACTACTAAAGGCGTGTGAGACTCCGGCTGTGCGCTCGCTGCTCATGAGCGCATGAGCCTTTCACGGCCTGAAGACTTGATTACCAGCCGCCGCCGCGGACTCGTGGAGTTTCGCGCCGGCGGCTTCGCGCGTCGGCGTCAAGTCCGTCAGGCGCGCATGAGTTCGGCGGGGACGCGCACGGCTTCGGATTCACGGGGCGTGCCGAAGACTTCCGGGTGGATGATGCGCGAGAGTATCTCCGCGCCTTCGACGACGCGCGGGCCGGGGCGGCTGAAGTAGCTCGTCGCGTCAACGGCCCAGACGTTTCCGTCGCGCACGGCGGGAAGCTCACTCCAGCCGCGCGGAAGGCTCGCACTTTCGAGCGCGCGCAGCGTGTCCTCTCTGTAGTAGCCGCACGGCGCGAGGACGACGACTTCGGGCGCGTAATTTTGAATCTCATCGGCTGTCGTCGTGCGCGACTTCGCGCCCGCGTCGCCGAACGAAGAGTCGCCGCCCGCGAACGCGACCTGTTCGGGAACCCAGTGGCCCGGCGCGAACGGCGGCTCAAGCCATTCGAGCACGAGCGTGCGCGGTCGCGTCTTCGTTTCGGCGAGATGAATCGCGAGCGCGTCGAGCCTCCGCGCCAGTTCACCGACGACCGACTCGGCCTCCGCTTCCCTTCCCGTCAGTTCTCCGACCGTGCGTATGTTGTCGAAGATGTCGCGTATGTTGTTCGGTTCGAGCGAGACGACGCGCGCGTCCGCGTCGAGCACGCGCGCGGCCTTCAGAACAGTCTTGTAGCTGACGGCGCAGACCTCGCAAAGCTCCTGCGTGATGACGAGGTCGGGTTTGAGTTCGGCGAGCAGTCGCTCGTCCAAATCATAAATCGAGCCGTGGCCGTCGAGCTGCGAGCGGACGGCGTGGTCAATCTCGCGGCTCGACATCGTCGCGTGCGAGATGCGGCTCGCCGTCAGCACGGGCTTCCCCGTGACCGACGCCGGATAGTCGCACTCGTGCGTGACGCCGACGAGCGCCTGTTCGAGTCCGAGCGCGCAGACGATCTCCGTCGCCGACGGCAGCAGCGAGACGATGCGCGGCGTTTTCTTTTTCATCTTCACGTCCCCGTTTTCTTCGACGGCCCGGAGGTTCGCGCACGCGCCGCGCGCGTGTCAAGGAAACAGCCGCCCCGACTTTCGCGCCCGCCGCCGACGGAGTACAATTCGTTCGGTCAGTTCAAAGTTGGAAAGTTCAAGGTTCAAAGTTAAAAGCTCTGGCCTCGGACTTTGAGCCTTGAACTTTCCAACTTTGAACTTGAATTTCGGCGGAGGTTGCAATGCAGGAGCGGGGCGAGTTGCGCGTCGAGGGCGTCGTGGATCACATCGCGGTCAAGTCGGAAGACCTGAAGGCCGACGTGCGCGAGTACGAGCGCCTCGGCTTCCGCGTCGAGACAATTTACGACGACTGGGCGATGATGCGCGACGCGCGCGGCTTCGGCGTGGCGCTCTTGCCGCCCGACTCGAAGCACCCGCAGCACATCGGCATCCGGGTCGAGTCGCGCGAGGCCCTCGAAGAGGCGGCGCGCCGCGAGGGACGCCCCGTCAAAGAACACCGCGACCGCTCGGTCTCCTTCTACACGAAGGGCGTCGGCGGACGCGCCGTCGAGGTCATTTACTATCCGCCGGAATACAAAAGTAGTGATGAGTGATGAGTGATGAGTTGAAAGCGGCTGCCTTTTTACTCATCACTCATCACTCATCACTTTTCACCTATGCCGACCGTCCTGCTCAACTTCGAGTTCTTCGCGTCGAGCGACATGCTCCTGATCGCGGTCGTCGCGCTGCTGATCTTCGGGCCGCGCAAGCTGCCGGAGATCGGGCGCTCGATTGGCAAGAGCCTGGCCGAGTTCAAGCGCGCGTCCGACGACTTCAAGCGGACGTGGGAGTACGAGGTCGAGCTTGACCGGCGCAAGCAGTCGCTCGACACGGGCGCGCGCGAAGACACGACCGCCATCGCCCCGGCGGCGACGCCGGAGCCGTATGCGAGCGTCACCGCCTCGGACTTCGTCTTCGACGCCGGGCTTCAGACATCCGGGCAGACGGTCGCGCGCGAATCGACGCCAGGCTACGAGCCGCCGCGCGAATCGGTCGCCGAGAGTTCGGCGCTGCAACGCGACAAAGAGGAAGACGAGATCAACCCTTCCTGAGCGCCTGCTGATTTAAACTTCCGAAGCGCCCTTGGCTTAAACTTCCGAGATGGCTTCGACCCTTCTGGACACCGACAGAGAAGACGAGCAGGAAGGCCGGCAGCTCGGCGGCCAGATGTCGTTCCTCGAACATCTGGACGAGCTGCGGCGGCGGCTGATGCGCTCGATCATCTTCATCTTCGTCGCGCTCCTGTTCTGCTGGTTCGTCTCCGACCGCATCTACAATTTCCTCTCCGTCCCCATCCGGCGCGGGATGGCCGCGGCGGTCGAGCGCCCCGTCCCTTTGCAGGGCGTGACGGGCAGCGAGACGATCATGAACGTCAACGCGCTCTCCGAAGGCTCGACCGGGCGCTACGTCTTCGACCAGGAGACGAAGCTCGGAAACACCATCATCCCCGCCGGGGCTTCGGTCTCGGCGCGCGTCGCGCGCGGGCCGGACGGACAGATGGGAGTCTTCACCGACGAACCCCTGTTCGCCGGGCCGAACGTCATCCCGAAGGGCGTGCGGCTGCCCGTTGACCTCGCGGCGCGCGACACGCTGCCGGGCATGGAGGACAGGCTCGTCATCCACACGGCGATGGAGCCGTTCGCGCTCTACCTCAAGGTCTCGCTCTACGCGTCGCTCTGCCTGTCGGTGCCGTTCCTGCTGTGGCAAATCTGGGGCTTCATCTCGCCCGGACTCTACCCGCACGAGCGCGGCTACGCGCTGCCGTTCGTCTTCATGTCGAGCGTCTCGTTCGTCATCGGCGCGGCCTTCGCCTACTACGTGATCTTCCCGCCCGCGGTCAGCTACCTGCTCGGACTCGGCCAAGGCTTCCGCCTGTTCCTGAACGCGTCGGACTACTTCGACTTCATCATCATCGTCATGCTGGCGATGGGCGTCGTCTTCCAGATGCCGGCGATCACCTACGTGCTTTCGCGCATCGGCATCGTGGACGCCGCGATGCTCGTGCGTCACTGGCGAATCTCTCTGATCATCATCCTCGTCGCCGCGGCGGTGCTCTCGCCGACGAACGACATCCCGAACATGCTCCTGTTCGCCGCGCCGATGCTCGTCCTCTACGTCATCTCGGTCTTCGTCGCGTGGATTTTCGGCAGGGCGCGCACCGCCGGGTAACTCTCAGGCGTCAAACGTTCGGCGGACGCTTCCGCCGCGCCCGTCAGGCAACCGGAGGCGCACCCCGGCGCATCTTGACTGTGTCTTCCGGGGACTCTAAAATTTGCCCGAAAGTCGCGGCGATGACTGGGTTCGGTCCTCCGTGGAGACTGAGGCCCCGGCGTCGCCATTTTCGCGGCCTCAAGGTTTGGCGCTCAAACGATTCTCAGGCGGCCCGCCGCCGTCCGGCGCGGGGGCGTTAAAATAAAAATTGTTGTTTCACCTGAACAGGAGTAGTAAAGCGATGGCCCGTCATCAGAAGATGCGTTCTCTCGCGCTGGCCCTCGGCATTCTCGTCTCCGGCTCGAACGCCGTCGTCCCGGCGCAGCAGAAGGAGAAGAAGCAGAAGAACAACGACCAGCAGACGGACGTGCAAGACCGTCAGCGCAACGTCAAGAAGGAACAGTCCAACGCCTTCAAGAAGTGGATCGAGGAGGACGTGGTTTACATCATCACGCCCGAAGAGCGGAAGGCCTGGAACAAGCTCCAGACCGACGAGGAGCGCGAGCAGTTCATCGAGGCCTTCTGGCGCAGGCGCGACCCCGACCCGGACACAGAGGTCAACGAGTACCTCGAAGAGCATTACGAGCGCATCGCCTACGCCAACCAGCACTTCGCCTCCGGCATTCCCGGCTGGAAGACCGACCGCGGTCGCATCTACATCATGTACGGCCCGCCCAACGAGAAGGAGACGCACCCGACCGGCGGCGCTTACGACCGCCCGTCCTACGAGGGCGGCGGCTCGACGACGACCTACCCTTTCGAGGACTGGTTCTACCGCTACATCCCCGGCGTCGGCTCCGGCATCGAGATCGAGTTCGTTGACCCGACTGGATCGGGCGAGTACCGCATCGCGCGCAACCCCGACGAGAAGGACGCGATGCTCAACATCCCCGGCGCGGGGCTGACCCTGAACGAGGAGTTAGGCCTTTCCAACAAGGCCGACCGCATCGCCGGCATGGGCACGTTCGGCTACTCCGGCCCCGGCGCGCGCGAGCAGGACAGCCCGTTCGAGGCGCTCCAGCGCTACGTTGACTTGCAGAAGCCGCCGCAGGTCAACGACGTTCTCGAAAAGAGCCTGATCGCCGGCGCGAACAGCCCGGCGGAAGACACCGCGTCGCTCAACGTCTCGACGGCGGTTGACTTCTACCGCGCCTCGGACAACACGGTGATGACGGCGCTCACCATCCAGACCGACAACAGCGACCTGCAATTCAAGGATGTCGGCGGGATGCAGCGCGCGGCGCTGAACATCTACGCGAAGATCACGAACCTCGCGGGCCGCCGCATCACGAGCTTTGAAGACCCGGTGACGACCGACGCGACGCCCGAAGAGCTGGCGACGGCGAAGGAACGCAAGTCGGCATACCAGCGCCAGATTCCGCTCGCGCCCGGCAACTACAAGGTTGACATGATCATCCGCGACGTGAACTCCGGCGCGCAGACCGTCAAGTCAATCGGCTTCGAGGTTCCGAAGTTCGCGCCCGACAAGCTCGCGACCTCCTCGCTCGTGCTCGCCGTCAAGCTTCAGAGCATGGCCGACCAACTGCCCTCGATGTTCTCCATCGGCCCGTACAAGGTTCTGCCGAACGTCTCCGGCACGTACAAGCGCGGGCAGGACGTAGGCATCTACATGCAGGTCTATAACGCGGGCATCGACCAGACGACGCTCAGGCCCTCGGTTGACGTGGAGTACGCGCTCTTGAAGGACGGCAAGGAGATATTCAAGCAGGCCGAAGACTGGCGCGGCATCTCGGATTCGGGCCAGCGCCTGACGCTCGCGCGCATCCTTCCGACCGCGGCGCTCGCGCCCGGCGACTACGAGATCGCCGTCCGCATCCACGACAAGGTTTCGGGCCAGTCGCTCGCGCCCACGGCGAAGTTCCAGATCGTCGAGGACAAGAAGTAACTCGACCCTTCAAGGTCGAGACAGCCGAAGGCGGCGCGCACCAGTCGAGTGCGCGCCGCCTTTCAACTTTAGTAACCGGCAAAGGTTTGACAGCCGCGCTCGTCTTCGCAGAGTATCTCTTCACAACGCACGGCGCGAAAACTTCTGAAGCCGGAGGGCTTGCGAGCGGATGCCGCAGACACGACACGTCGAGAGGCACTTCACGGCGGGCGAGACCGTCCGCGACATCGTCATCGGGATGTCGGACGGCCTGACCGTCCCGTTCGCGCTCGCCGCGGGACTCTCCGGCGCGGTCGCCTCCACCGCGGTAGTCATCACCGCGGGACTCGCCGAGATCGCGGCAGGCTCGATCTCGATGGGCTTGGGCGGCTACCTCGCCGCAAGAAGCGACGCCGAGCATTACTTCAGCGAGCAGGAGCGAGAGCGCCGCGAGGTCGTCGAAGTGCCCGAAGAGGAGCGCCGCGAGGTCGCCGCCATCTTCCGCTCCTACGGCCTCACGACAGAGCAGGCCGCGCCGCTCGTCGAAGCGTTGAGCAAGCGCCCGCGCAAGTGGGTTGACTTCATGATGCGCTACGAACTCGGATTGGAAAAGCCAGACCCCGGACGCGCCCTCCGCAGCGCCTTGACCATCGCGGGCGCATACGCCGTCGGCGGCCTCGTCCCGCTAAGCCCATACTTCTTCGTGCGCGACGTGCGCTCCGGCCTCTCGGTCTCCGTCGTCTCCACGCTCGCCGCGCTCCTCCTCTTCGGCTACGTCAAAGGCCACTTCACGGGCGCGCGCCCGCTTCGCAGTTCCCTCCAAACCGCGCTCATCGGCGGACTCGCCGCCGCCGCCGCCTTCCTCATCGCGCGCGCCATCTCGTAGAGAGGTGAAAGAGTCTATACGGAGTACGCATATAACGGTATTATGCGGATTGGATTCCGCTCATACAGTAGTTATGCCGCTTCGTGCTAAGATACCGAAGTCGAACTTGAATAGCGTGCTAATCGTAGTCTCTTATAGGAAAAGGATTATCAATGCATTGTCCGCAATGTGGTCAACAGTTTTCTAATGATGTGCGCTTCTGTAAAAGTTGTGGCTTCTCCCTTGATGGCATCAGAGAGCTGCTCGTCCCCACAGATATTTCTCCCACCCTTGAAAAAGATGTTCATAAGCCTCGCCTGTCGCGGAGCCGTAAGGGTCTGTATCGGGGAGTGATAATAATATCCATTGGTATAGTGTTGCTATCTGTATCGGGCGTTAAGAGCAACATCTATCCTCTCATTGCTTTAATCTGCGGAGTACTACGGATACTCTACGCGATGATCTTTCAGGAGGATACGCCAAGAAAGAAGAAGCCGGATTATCCGCCGCCTTATGTTGCCCCAGTCGCAGCTACTCAGTTAGATACAGTGACACTCGGCGCTACCTTGCCTCCACCGCGAAGCGTGCCTGTTGCAGCGTTTAATGCGCGGCTAGTAAATACAGCGGAGATGGCTAATCGGCCAAGTGTTACAGAGCACACCACGAAGTTGCTTAACGAATCACAAGAACTAAAATAGAGCGGCTTTTGACTGTCCACGTCGGGCGGCATAACAACTCATTGCAGCGGACTCGCGCCGTAGCGTTGCCTTCATCGGGAGTTGTGCCGGCGCTCGCCGCTGAATTCGGGCGTTAGACCCGCAACGTTTTAGAAATCGAAACTCCCCTGCCCTCCTTCTTCAACCCGCCCCTTCTCGCCGGAAGATTCTGACGTGGGCGCGCGCTCGCCGCGGCGCAGGGCGTTGACTAAGAGGTGCGCGCGGCGCGTCGGCTCGGGCTGGCGGTAGCCGCCGTCACATCGAAGCGTCAGGTCAATCGCGCCTGCGAGGTCAATGAGGTGTCCGGGCGAGACGAAGATGGGCTGGACGCGCGTCTTCGTCCTCACGGCAGCGCCGACCGTCTCGCCCTTGTCCACGAGCGGCGTCCAACTCCCGCGCTCCTCGCCCGGCTCCTCGAACCTGCCCGTGAGAACCGACTTCGCGCACCCGAACGTCGGGCGTTCGATGATGAGTCCGACGTGCGAGGCGATGCCGACGCGCCGCGGGTGCGCGATGCCCTGCCCGTCGAACATCACCGCGTCCGGCTCGGTCTTCAACTTCGCCCAGGCTTCGAGAACCGACGGCGACTCGCGGAACGAAAGCAGGCCGGGCACGTAAGGAAACTTCGTCTCGCTCACGACGCCGACCTCCTCGACGACTTCGAGCGAAGGCAGGCGCAGCACGACGACGCCCGCATACACTACGGGGTCGAACTTGTTAAAGCTTATGTCCGCGCCCGCGACCGTCTCGATCCTTTTCTTCAGGGGCACGATCCTCACGCGCTCGCGCAGGCGCTTCTGCAACTCGATTGCCTCGCGCGGAGTCAGCGACCACTCGTGCAGTTGTTCAAAGCTCGCCATCGGGATTGTAGGGGCAGAGGCTCAGCCACTGCCCGTCGTTCTTAAGTTTTTAAGTAGCCGGGTTGAGCAGCACGGGCAGTGACTGAGCCTCTGCCCCTACAGACTAACCGACGTTTTGAAATCTATCGTCTCGCTCGAAGTCAGGCCCGCGTCCTTCTGAATTATCGAGTGGACGCGCCAGCGTTCGTCGTCGCGCGCTGGGAAGTCAACGCGGAAGTGCGCGCCGCGCGACTCCTCGCGCCAGAGCGCGGCGCGGGCGATGAGCGTCGCCGCGGTCACGAAGTTGCGCGGCGCGGGTCGCAGCGGCGCTCGCGCGATCTCCTCGAACTCTCTGAGAGCGCGCGTGAGCGAGGCGCGCGAGCGCAAGATGCCGACGCGCTCCCACATCAGGCGGCGCACGCGCTTGCGAACGGCGAGCGCGGCAGCGTCCACACGCCGCGCGTCCGAGCGCGAAGTCATACCAGTGTTCTTTTCTTCAAGTCTGTCCGCGCCGCCTTCGTCAACTTCGCCCGCGTCGGGCGTGCGAATTACGTTCGCGTCCGACAGGTCGCGCGCGGCGGCGCGTCCGGCTCGCGCGCCAAAGACCAGACCTTCGAGCAGCGAGTTCGACGCGAGGCGGTTCGCGCCGTGGACGCCCGTGCAGGCGACCTCGCCCGCGGCGTAGAGTCCCGCGAGCGACGCGCGACCTTCGAGGTCTGTGCGGACGCCGCCCATGCAGTAGTGCGCCGCTGGTGCGACCGGAACGGGGTCGCGCGCGAGGTCGAGTCCGAAGCGCAGACAGGTCGAGTAGATTTTCGGGAAGCGGCGACGGAGAAACTGCGCGTCGAAGGCAGTCATGTCGAGGAAGACCGTCCGCGTCGCGGTGCGCTCCATCTCGGCGACGATTGAGCGCGTCACCACGTCGCGCGGCGCGAGTTCCGCGGCGTCCGCGTAGCGCGGCATGAAACGCTTGCCCGCCTCGTTGCGCAACACGCCGCCTTCGCCGCGCAGCGCCTCGGACAGAAGAAAGCGCGGCGCATCGGCGATGTTGAGCGCCGTCGGGTGAAACTGCACGAACTCCGTGTCGGCCAACTCCGCGCCCGCGCGGTAGGCCATCGCCATGCCGTCGCCCGTCGCGACCGAAGGGTTCGTCGTGTGCAGGTAGAGCCATCCAGCGCCGCCCGACGCGAGCACCACGCCGCGCGCGAACAGACTTCGCGGCGCGCGCACGAGCGAGTCGAGGTAGCGAACGCCGACGACGCGCCCGTCGCGCGCGATCAGGCTCTCTGTTTCGGCGTGAGCGAGAAATGAGATGTTGCGCTCGCGACCGGCACGCGCGAGCAGCGCGCGGACGATCTCGCGGCCCGTCGCGTCGCCGTGCGCGTGGAGTATGCGCGGGCGCGAGTGCGCGGCCTCGCGCGTGAAGAGGAGTCGGCCTCCCTCGCGGTCGAACTCTGCGCCCCACTCGATGAGTTCGGCGACGTAGCGCCGACCGTCTTCGACCAGAACCTCGACGGCGCGCTCGTCGCAGAGGCCGGCGCCCGCGGCCAGCGTGTCCTCTTCGTGCAGCGTCGTCTCGTCCGCATCCGAGAGCGCGACGGCGACGCCGCCCTGCGCATACTCCGTGTTCGACTCTTCGCGCCTGTCCTTCGTCAGCACCGCGACGCGCGCTCCCGCACGCGCCAACTCAATCGCGGCGCGAAGTCCCGCGATGCCGCTTCCGACGACGACGAAGTCTGTCTCCATCCGCCCCCCTTGCTCTTATCGCTTCTTCGGCATTCGATTGAAAGCGCGGTGAATTCGCTTGACGCGCGCCTTCTCTTCCTGCGCCTTGCGCTGATCCTGAAGCGTCGCGGCGTGGCGCATCTCGGCCTGCATCTTCCGGTAGTTTTGATAGCGCGGGGGGTCGAGCGCTCCCGTTTCGAGCGCTTCGCGCATGGCGCAGCCCGGCTCGCCTTCGTGCCGGCAGTCGCTGAAGCGGCACCGCGCCGCGATCTCCTCGATCTCCTCGAACGTCTCGCGCAGGCCGCGCTCGCTCACCAAAAGTTGAAGCTCGCGCATCCCCGGCGTGTCGAGCACGAGTCCGCCCGACGCGAGCAGGAACAGCTCGCGGTGCGTCGTCGTGTGGCGACCGCGCGCGTCCGACAGTCGAACGTCCTGCGTGCGCTGAACCTCGGAGCCGAGCAGTCGGTTGACGATTGTTGACTTGCCGACGCCCGACGAACCCATCAGCGCGACGGTGCGCCCGCGCCCGATGTACGGCAAAAGTTGTTCGACGCCCTCGCCCCGCTTCGCGCTCAACAGCAGCACGGGCACGCCGGGCGCGACGCGCTCGATCTCTTCCCTCTTCGGCTCCGCGTCTTCTATCAAGTCTGCTTTGTTGAGGACGACGACAGGCTCGGCGTTGCTCTCCCAAGCCATGATGAGGTAGCGCTCGACGCGGCGCGGGTTGTAATCGTTGTCGAGTCCGCTGACGAGGAAGACCGTGTCAACGTTGGCGGCGACGACCTGCTCTTCGGTCTCGCGCCCCGCGCTCTTGCGCGAGAACTTGCTCCGGCGCGGCAGCACCTCGTGAATCTTCGCCTTGCCTTCTTCGCCCGTCCTGCGAATGGCGACCCAGTCGCCGACCGCGGGCAAGTCGTCCGCGCCGCGCGCGTTGTAGCGGAGCCTGCCCGTCGTCTCGGCCTCAATCTCGCCCGACTCGGTGTAGAGCGCGTAGATGCGATTATGTTGCAGGAAGACGCGCCCCGCCTCGAAGCCTTCCGCCGCGAACGGCGCGAACTCCGCGGCGAAGAAATCCGACCAGCCGTAATCTTCAAGACTCGAACTCATTCGCTTGGTTCAATGCCGACGAGAGCCGCGCCGGCCTTCGTCTTCACTTTCGCCTTTTGCCTTTTCACTTTTGACTTCTTCTTTCGGCCCCGTGTAGCGGTAGTGGCCCGTGATCTTCCAGCCGAAGAGAACGTCCTCCATCTTCGGCCCCGCGCCGATGTTGTGGACGATCTGCATCCGCGCGGCGTCCGCGTCCGAGGGCACGTTGACGACGATGCCGATGTGCGTCATCCCGCCGCCCAAGTCCCACGAAACAACGTCGCCCGGTTTGTAGTCGCGCGCGTCGTTCGTCACGGGAAGCCCCGCGCCCTGCCGCTCGAAGAAGGTCATCAGGTTCGGCACGCGCCGGTGGTCAATGTTCGTGTCCGTCTTCTTCAGGCCCCACTTGTGCGGGTAGGCGTCGAACGCGCGCTCCATGTCTTCGTGCACGAGCCGCTGCAAGTCAACGCCGACGGCGCGGTACGAGCGTATGACCTCGTCGGTGCAGACGCCCACGTCGGAGGGCACGTCGCCGTTCGGGTAATCAATCGTGAAGTACGACTGGTCGTAGCGAATCTGGTGGCCCGTCCGCTCGATTGCGGCCTCGACTAACTTGTCGAGGAACGGCGAGCCGCTCGAAGGCCGCGGCGCGGACGACTGCGCGGCGACTGAAGAGCCGACGGCGTTGCGCGCTGTCGGCGAAGCCTTCGACGCCGCGCCGCAACCCGCGCACGCGAGCGCGAGCAGCAGGCAAATTTTAAGACGCATCGGCGACCCCACTTCTTTCATCTTACGCCTCGACGCGGACGAGTGCTGTTCATTATCTTCCGGCGACGCGCGCCGCGTCCAACAGTTTCGGAGACGGTCAACACTTCAAAGGCGACCGCGCCGGTTATCACCACGAAGGCCGCTTCATGTAGATCATGTCGAGCACGGCTTCGGGCGTCGCCTGCGGGTGCGTGATGACCGAGACCAGTTCCCAGCCTTCACGCCCGGCCTCCTGCAAAAAGTCCCAGACGTTCGGGCAAGAAGAGAGCGCCTCGTTGTCCCCCGTGAACGGGACGCTGCCGCGCCACGAGCCGTTGGCGAACGTCACGCGCCCGTACTGCACCGAGCAGACTTGATATTCGTAGTTCTGCACAGTCAATCTCCCCCGTCGCGCATCTAAATTTAAACCGGCTGCCGGACAGTGCGCCCGCCTTCGTCATGCGAAGCGAAGCGCCTGTCCGACGCGCATTTTAAGCCCATTCCGCCGCCCGCCGCACCACACGCGAAGGCTGCGGAGTCGGACGCGAACGTTGTAGAATCTGGTTTAGGCGATGAGCGAGAATAAGCACTTGACGGGAATGACGCGCGAAGAGCTTGAGCGCTTCGCCGAAGAATTGAACGAACCCGCGTACCGCGGTCGCCAAATCTTCGCCGCGCTCCAGCGCCGCCGCCTGCGCTCGTTCGAGGAGATGACCGACCTGCCGAAGGGCCTCCGCGAACGTCTCCCGGAAACGGCGACCGCCTCGACGCTCACGGTCGAGTCGCGCTACGTCGCCGAAGACGGAACGCGCCGTTACCTGATGAAGACGCTCGACAACCTTCCCGTCGAGACCGTCTTCATCCCCGAAGAGCGGCGCGACACCATCTGCTTCTCTTCGCAGTCGGGCTGCCCGCTTCAGTGCGACTTCTGCCTGACGGCGAAGCTCGGCCTGCTGCGCACGCTCACGGCGGGCGAGATGGTCGAGCAGATCGTCGTCGCCTTAAACGACGCGTATGGCGTGGGCGCGAAGACGCCGCGCGGCACGAACCTCGTCGCGATGGGCGCGGGCGAGCCTTTCCTCGCCTTCGACCCGCTGATGAAGGCGCTGCGAATCATGTCGGACGAGGAAGGACTCTTCATCGTGCCGAACCGCGTGACCGTCTCGACCGCCGGCGTCGTGCCCAAGATCAGAGAACTCGCGCTTCTGGAAGGCCGACCGCACCTCGCCATCTCGCTCGCCGCGCCGAATGACGAATTGCGCGACCGCCTGATGCCCATCAACAAGCGATGGCCGCTCGAAGAACTGCTCGCCGCGTGCAAGGAGTTCGAGCAGTCTTTGAAGCCGGGCGAGCGCTTCACGTTCGAGTACGTCATGCTCGACGGCGTGAACGACACGGACGAGCACGCGCGGCAGTTGGCGAATCTGCTCAACCGTCACGCGCTCCGCGCGAAGGTGAATCTCATTCCGCACAACCCCGCGGACGAGTTGCCGTACCGCCCCTCGCCCGAAGAGCGCGTGCAGGCGTTCAAGACGATACTCGAATCGAAAGGCGTCAACGCCTTCGTCCGCCGCCCGCGCGGGCGCGACATCTACGCCGCCTGCGGCCAACTCGCCGCGCGGCGCGTGGGCAACAGCGCGACGCCCGTACTTCATCAACTGACCTGAAGCCCGAAAGGCTCGACCCGAATCAAACTCGACGGGACGGATTCCGATGAGACTAAATTTTCAAGCCCGACTCGCGACCGCGCTTCTCGCTCTCGCCGCCCTGCTCGCGCCGCAGGCGACGTTGACTCAAGCCGCACGCGCGGCGACAACGCGCACGCCGAATGATGTGCCTCTCGCGACGGCGGACGCGGACGCTTCGACCGTCCTTCCGCTCGCGGCGCAGGCGAGCAGCGTCGGCGTCAACGGCTACTTCTCGGTTGACCCCGCGCAGCAGGGCAGCACGTTTCAGGCCGCGGTCGTCTTCGACATCCCCGAAGGGATGCACGTCAACTCGAACCGCCCGCTCGGCAAGTACGCCATCGCGACCACGATCAAGGTCGAGCCGCCGCGCGGCCTGCGCGTCACGCCCGTCGCGTACCCGGCGGGCAAGGTGCGCTCGTTCAAGTTCGGCGACGGCTCGCCCGAAGAGAAGCTCGCCGTTTACGAAGGCCGCGCCGTCGCGCGCTTCAGCGTCGCCGTGCCCGCCGACTTCGCGCTGGGTGTCGCGCACGTGCGCGCGAGCGTCCGCTTCCAGGCGTGCAACGACGAGGTCTGCTTCCCGCCCGCGACGCGCGAACTCGACCTCGCAATCGCCATCGTCGGGCGCGACACGCCCGTCAACCACGTCAACGGCGAGTTCTTCGGCGGCGGCGGACGCAGGAAAAGATGATTGCGGAATGCGGATTTCGGATTGCGGATTTAAAAGGCTCGCACCTTACCGCCTCACGCATCACAAGCGTTACGATCTGAAACTCGCGGCTCGACTATTCCGAAATCCGCATTCCGCAATCCGACGACCGACAGGAGTCGCCCCGTCCGACCGTACAACTTCCTGTCGCGCCGGTACGAGAAGAAGAGTTCGGGTCGGCAGATGGTGCAGAGCGGGAGCGCCTGGATGCGTTCGGCGGCGACGCCCGACTCGACGAGTTGTTCGCGGTTCGCGCGGTGCAGGTCAACGAGCGCGTGCCCTTCGCGCGTCGGCGTGAAGAGCGAGTCGGCGTTTGAAAATTTCGAGCGGAAGGCTTCGACGACATCCGGGCCGACCTCGTAGCAGCACGAAAGCGCCGCGGGGCCGATGGCCGCGCGAACGTCGCGCGCGTCCGTGCCGAACTCCTCGCGCATCGCGGCGAGGGCGCGCTTGACGATCTCTGCGAGCGTGCCGCGCCAGCCCGCGTGAACCGCCGCGCACGCGCCCGTCCCGGCGTCGCCGAGGAGGACGGGCACGCAGTCGGCGGTCTTGACGCCGAGCAGCACGCCCGGTTCGCGCGTCGTCAGCGCGTCGCAGCGCTCGCTCTCGACGTGCGCGTCCGAGATGTTGCGCACGACGCGCACGTCCGAGCCGTGAACCTGCCAGCACGCGGCGAGCGTCCAGACCCCTCCGACGAGCGAGAGGAAGCGGCGTCGGTTCTCGCGTATGTTCTCCGCCGAGTCCTGGTCGAAGCCGGCGAGGTTCAGAGAGTTTTCGGGGAAGGGGCTGACGCCGCCCCCGCGCGTCGAGAAGGCGTTGGCGAAGCCTTCCCGTTCGAGCGGCCCGCACACAAACGCGGCCACTCCGTTTTCACTTTCGCGCAGGACGAAGCCCGCGCGCTCTATTTCTGAGTCAGTCGTGATCGTCTCCATCGGAATAGACATTATCGAAATCCGCCGCGTGCGTGAAGTGCTCGCGCGCACGCCGCGCTTCCGCGCGCGCGTCTTCACCGACGCTGAGCGCGCCTACTGCGACTCGCGCGGCGACGCGGCGGCGCAGCACTACGCCGCGCGCTTCGCGGCGAAGGAGGCCGCGTTCAAGGCTCTCCAGACGGGCTGGCGCGACGGCATCTACTGGCACGACATCGAGGTCGCCGCGACCGACGCGGGCGCTCCCTTCCTCCGCATCCACCGCCGCGCCCGCGAACTCTTCGACGCGCTCGGCGCGACCCACGCGCACCTCTCGCTCTCGCACGCGTGCGAGTACGCCGTCGCGCAAGTCATCTTCGAGCGCCGTTAGGCGCGACAGAATGTAGCCCACGGCGCGCGCCGTGGGCTACATTCTGTCGCCGACGCCGTCGGCTCAAAACTTATCTCATCACTGCCGCTCGATTGTTGCCTCGTCCGACCCTGCAAACCTTTATCTCGTGACGACGCGCAGATCATTCGTGAGTGTCCGCCGCCCGTCGCGACCCGTGACGACCCGCGTCGGTCGTCTAGCCTTTTCGACGTGCGGCACTTCACTTTCAATCACCTCGGACGGAGGCGCGTTCGTGACAACGGGCGACGCGGCCCGCGACGCGTACGCCGTGCGCGTGTCTTCTTCTGAAGTGAAGTAAGCCGCGTCGGTCGCGTGCGCGGTTTGTGCGTTCGTCGTTTGCTCGTTCGCGGACGCCGCGGCCAGAGCCTTCAGCCCCCACGGGTCGCCGTGAACTGAACACTCGTGGTCGGGGATGTATGCGGGCGCGAGTGCGACGCGTTCGCGCTGCGGGCAGGAGGGCGCGGCGAGCAGGCCCGTGTCGGGGTCAATCTCGACGGTCGTGATCGAGGCGGGGCGCTCGAAGCTCTGGCCGCCGAGTTCGGGGCGAAGCTCCGTTGCGCGGCGCACGAACTCGACCCAAGCGGGCAGCGCGGAGTCCGCGCCTGTCAGGTTCAACTCCTCGCCGTCGTCGAAGCCGACCCACACGACGCAGACGAGGTTCGGCGTGAAGCCCGCGAACCAGCCGTCGCGCGACGTGCCGGTCTTGCCCGCGACCGCCACACCGCGAACCGCGCCGCGGGCCGCGCGCGCCGTGCCGTGGTCAATGACGGCGGAGAGCATATCGTCCATCATGTACGCCGTCACGGGCCTCAACACCTGCTCGCGCGCGGGCACGTTCGGAAAAGTCGAACCGTCCGCGCCGAAGCCCTGGCCGTCAACGCGCATCAACGGATTCGGTCGAACGACCTGACCGCCGTTCACAAACGCCGTGTAAGCCGACGCGACTTCGAGCGGCGTCGCCTCGGTCGTGCCGAGCGCGAGCGAAGGATAAGCCTGCGGCTTCGGGAGTCCGAGACGTTCGGCGAGCGAGGCGACGCGGTCGAGTCCGGCTCTCATCGCCACGTCAACCGTGACGACGTTGAGTGAATGAACGAGTCCCGTGCGGAGCGTCACGTCGCGCATCGAGAAGCCGCCGCCGTAGTTCGAGGGGCGGTACTTCGCGTGCTGGTCGTATGTGAACTCGCGCGGCGCGTCGAGCGAGAGCGTGAGCGGCGAGATGCCGTTCTCAAGCGCCGCCGCATAGACGACCGGCTTGAAGACCGAGCCGGGCTGGCGTCGCGCGTCGGTCGCGCGGTTGAGCTGCGAGTCGGCGTAAGACGAGCCGCCGACCATCGCGAGTACGCGGCCCGTCTTCGGGTCGAGCGCGACGAGCGCGGCCTGCGGGTGGCGCTTGCCCTTGAAAACTTTTTCGAGCCGCGCGAGTTGATTATTGATTGACTCTTCCGCGACGCGCTGAAGCTCAAGATCAATCGTCGTATAGACGCGCAGCCCGTCGCCGCCCTCGGCGGGCTGGCGCGACTCGACGACGCGGTTGACGTAGTCAATGAAGTAGGGCGCGGTCGCGTCCGCGTGTTCGAGCGGCGCGACCGTCAAGGCTTCGGCGCAGGCGGCGCGAGCCTCGTCCGTCGTGACCGCGCCGTCGCGGAGCATTCCGGCGATGACGGTGTTGCGGCGCGCGCGGGCCTCGTCCGGGTGTCGGTCGGGCGCGTAACGCGCGGGGCTTTGAATCATGCCCGCGATGGTCGCCGCCTCGGCGAGCGTGAGGTCTTTCAAATCCTTGCCGAAGAAGACGCGCGCGGCCTGGCGCACGCCGCGCACCGAGACCGAGCCGCGGCGACCGAGATAAATCTCGTTGCAGTAGAGCGCGAAGATGTCCCGCTTCGACATCCGGCTCTCGACGACTGAAGCGAGCGCGGCCTCGCGGAACTTGCGTTGGAGCGTGCGCTCCGGCGTCAGGTACGTGTTCTTGACGAGCTGCTGCGTGATGGTCGAGCCGCCCTGCTTCAACTCCCCGTCGTCGCCCCAACTGAACGCGGCGCGCGCGACGCCCAAGAGGTCAACCGCGCCGTGGTCGAAGAAGCGCCGGTCTTCGGTCGAGAGTATCGCGCGGCGCAGCGCTTCGGGGATGTCTTTGTAGGCGAGCGCGGCGCGGTCGGCGGTCTTCTCGGCGGCGTCAACGGTGAGCGGTTCGGGTTCGAGCGTGTAGGATTCTATTCGACCGCCGTCGCCCGCGAGTGAAGAGATTTGCCCGCGCCTGTCGAACTCGACGCGCACGGCCTTGAAGCCCGGCGCGGCGGCGGTGTCGCTCGCGCCCGAAGGCAGAATCTCGACCGCGCCGTCTTCCTCGCGAAAGCGACCGCTCCAGACGCGGCTCGCCTCGCCGTCAACGTAGCCCGCGCGCCGGAGGATTTCGGCGAGTCGTTCGGGCGTCAGCTTTTGCCCGGCCCGAAGCACGCGCGGCGCGGCGTAGATTCCGGCGCGGCTCGTCAGGTAACCCGCGGCGAGTCTTTCGTCAACGATCTTCGAGTAGTGCGCGTAGAGATAAGCGAAGGCCGCGGTCGTCGCGACGACGGAGACGACGACGAACGCGGCGAGTACGCGAAGCGAGAGCGAGACGAAGCGCGGCGGGCGCGGCAGTTTGCGGATGAGGAGGCGGACGCGACCCGTCCCTTCGGGGCGCTCGAAGCGCCACGCGCCGCGCCCGGTCTCTTTCCACGCGCCGCGCTCGATCCCTGCTCCGCGAATCCCGGTCGCCATTCAATTCCTCCGCGCGCCGAGCCACACTCCGACGCGGGAGGCGCGCAAGGTCTCGCGCGCCCCGAATCCGGGCCGAGTAATTTCGCTCGCGTGTGAGGAAAGTAAATGTTTAATCGCCGCCGATTTCTTGTTTCAGATTCGCGCCGGGGCGCGCGCAGGCGGCGTTGAAGACCGACGCGGGCCGCGCCGTGCGTCAGCCGAACAACTGCGCGATGGCCGCCGTCGAAACGGCGAGCGTGGCAGTCAGCATGATGATTGCGACGAGTTTAATAAAGCTGTCGGCCATCTCCTTCACGACCACTTTTCCCCCTGCTCTTAAAACTTCAGTACGCGAGATGACCGTGCAAGGCCCATGCCGACGACGACGCGCGCGCACGCATCCGCCGGCTTAACTCTCCAAGCCGCGACTCGTTAAAGACTTAAATGATTTTGGCCGCGATGACGTGCCTCAGCGACGGCGTGCGGCCTTCGCCCGCTTTCGATACAAGGCCGCGCGGGCGAGTCGGCGACTGCGTTTTTAAATGATTCGTCTTTGAAAGAGGCGGGACGTGCGGCGCGCAAACTCGACTTTTACCGCTGGCCGTCGCCGGTTGTCGTGAGTCTCAGAGCATTCGCGGCGGTGTTGAAGTTGAAGCGGCTGTGTCGGAGACGAAATCAGTCGCGCGCGTGATGCAGTTGGAGCCGGCTCTCGTCTTCGGAAGGACTCTGTTCGAGCAGTTCTTTGACGGCGGGAATCGCGGCGCGCGCGGACTCTATGCCTGCGGCGATGAACTCGTCGGTGCGCTTCATCTCGTCCCAGCGGAGGTGTCCGACCGCCGGGCTGATGCAAACGTCGGCGAGGCGTCGCTCGTGAAGCACGGCGGTCTGCTGCACGACGACCATTGACTGAAGCAGCACGCCGACCATCGTCGCGGGCTTGCCGAGAAACTTCGCGCCCTCGTAGTTCACGTCAACGGCGACGACCGAGTCCGCGCCGAGCGAGCGCGCGACCGAGACGGGGAGGTTCGCGACCAGACCGCCGTCAACCAACTGCCGCCCCTCCGGGTCGGTGACGGGCACGTACCAGCCGGGCAGCGCGCAGCTCGCGCGGATGGCGAAGGCCACGTCGCCGCGGTCGCGCATGACGACGGCCTCGCCCGTGTGCAGGTCTGTCGCGACCGCGGCGAAAGGAATCCTGAGTTCCTCGAAGCGCGTCACGGGGAAGCGCGCGCGGACGTAGTCTTCCATCAGCGCGCTCGACTGGATGCCGAGGCGCGAGAGCGTCATGCGACCGAGGTCGCGCCAGCGCATCCCGCGCGCGATCTTCGCGATCTCTTCCGAAGTCATCCCCGCGGCCAGCGCGCCGCCGACGAGCGCGCCCGCGGAAGTCCCGGCGACGCAGTCAACGCGGACGCCCTCCTCCTCGAAGACCTTGAGCACGCCGACGTGCGCCATGCCTCGCGCCGCGCCGCCCGAAAGCGCGAGGCCGAGCCGCGGCCTGCCGTCCAGTCGTGCGAGTCTTTGAGTCATGCTGGAAAGATGCTCAGCGGCGAGGGGGCGTTGTCGCTTTGCTCCGCGCCGCGCCTTGCGTTTGAGTTCCGCCGCCCGCGGGCTTCGGCCCCGCGTCGGAGAGCGACGGGTCGAGGACAGTTATCTGCGCGGTCGAGCGCGCCTGTTCGAGAAAGTCGTCGGTGTCGGACTCGACCTTGCGCTCGACCATCTCCTTCTGAATCTGGTCGCGAACGTCTTTGAGTTCGGGGACGGCGCGACCGGGCGCCCGCCGCCTGAACCGCGGGACGAACGTGTCGCGGTAGTAAGCCTCAACGTCCGCCTGCGTGACGACGGTGAAGGCGCGGAAGCGGAAGTCGAGGTACTTCTGGATGCGGACTCTGTCCTGCATGATCTCGCGGAACTGCGTGGCGTCCTCGCCGAGTCCGACGCGCGCGAGCCGTTCGAGGAAGGCCGTCTGCGACGGGAAGAAGCCGATGACGCGCTTCTCCTCGTCTATAATTTCTTTATCGGTCGGTGCCGCCGAAGGAAGCTTCTCGGCCTCTTCGAGGATGAGCCGCTGGTCGGTGACGAGGTCGAGCGCGCGGCGCAAGTCCTCCTGCCGCGGGTTGTCGAGCGGCACGTTCGGCTGGAGCGCGAGCTGCCAGAGCAGGTCGGAGTAGGTGATCAACTCACGGTCGTTGACGATGGCGACCATCCTGTCCACGACTTCCTGCGCCTTTGCGGAAGGCAAAAGTAAAAAGGCAAAAGGCAAGAGTGAAAGGGCCGCCGCCACTCGCGCGAAGACCACGGCGCGCTTCACTCCGACCATTCGTTTACGTGTTGCCGCTGCCCCTCTCATCGTCTTACCTTTTTTTGCCTTTTTCCTTTTTACTTTTGCCTTCTTCAGAACGTCTGGCCGAAGCGGAAGTGTATCTGCGCGCGCTTCGGGCGGATGATGGCCGTCGCGCCGCCGAACTGCGGGACGATGAAATCGGGCGGGTTGAGCAGGTACGCCCAGTCAACTCCAATCGAGCCGAGCGGCGTCTTGAGCCGAAGGCCCAGCCCTCCCGTGTGCGTCCACTTCTGGCAGAGGTTCGGGTCGCGGCCCGCCTCGCAGTTGCCCGGATGGAAGAGGTCGCGCGCGCGGTCGAAGACGTTGCCGCCGTCGTAGAAGGGCACGACCTGAATCTCGCGCGTGGCCTGAATTCTCGCTTCGAGGTTGACGACCGCCATCGCGTTGCCGCCGATGGGCACGGTGAACGGGTTGACCGTGACGACGTTCCCCTTCTGGTCGCGGAACGTCCCGCACGGCGGCAGGAACGCGGGCGGCGGGTTGCCGTTCGGCACGGGGGCGGCTTGCGGCCCGAAGGTGCAGAACGGCGCGACGACGCGCGGGCCGGCCTCCTCGAAGCCGAAGCCGCGGAGCGAGGTCGAGCCGCCCGCGAAGAAGCGCTCGCTGATCGGCAGGCGCAAGTCCGCGTCGTCAATCACGCCGTTGCCGTTGCGGTCGTCGGGCGAGAGGATGTTCGCCACGCCCAACTGCACGCTCCCCGCGAGTATCGTCTCGCGCGGCAGGTGGCCGACGCGCTGGTAGCGGCGGTAGGTCAGAAGCATCTTGTTGAAAGAGAGGTTTCCGCCCAGGGCCTTGAGCGCGAGCGCGTAGTCAACGGTCAGGAACTCGCCGCGCGTCGGGTCGAACTGCTGGTCGCGCGTGTCGCGCGCGAACGACGCGCCGAAGCGCGACAGGCGCACGTGTTCGTCGGGCCGCAGCACGTCCGAGATCAGGAGGCTCTCGATGTTCGAGAGGCGCACGTCCTCGTAGTTGTAGCGCAGGAAGACGGTCGTGCGCTTGCGCTGCGCGCCGGAAGTCGTGAACTCCGTTTGCAGGTCGCGCGACGTTTCGAGGTTGAAGGTCAAGCGTCTGATCGAGGGCGCGGCGACCTGCTGGCCGAACTCGTCAATGAGGTTGCCCTTCGCGTCGAAGCGCTGGACGATGCCGTTCGTGCCCTGATCAATCGTCGAGCGGAAGAACCGCGTCACGCTCGTGTCGCGCTCGTACTGCACGGAGAAGGTGAGCGGCGCGAAAGACTTTTTTCCGTAGCGGCGGAAGCGCGGGTCCGTGTACTCGAAGCGCGCGAGCTGTTGGAGTTTGCTGAAGCGCGTGCGGATCGCGCCCTGCTTGAGTTGGCCGAAGAGGTTGGAGTCGCGCACCTCGAAGCCGAACTCGCCGCCCGTGTCGGTCGAGTATCCGACGATGTACTCGGTCGTGATGTGCTTGCGCTCCTGGATGTCAATGATCACGTCCTTGCGCTTGAAACCGCCCGCGGTCACCCCGGCGTCCTCGGTGCGGATGAGCACCTGCTGGAAGGCGTCGGACGAGTTCAAAAGGACGCGCTCGCTCTCGGCGAGTTCGTCGCCCTTCAGGACTTCGCCCTCGCGCAATGGTATCGCTTCGAGCACCGCCTCCTTCTTCGTGTTGACGAGTCCGGCGACGATGATGTGGTTGATGAAGACCTTGTCGGCCTCCTTGATCGTGTAGATGAGCCGCACCTGCTCGTCGCCGTTCGCCGCGTCCGGCAGCTCGTCCACGCTGGGCTGCACCTCGGCGTCAACGTAGCCGTGGCGGACGTAGAAGGCCCGCATCCGCTCGCCGTCGGCGCGCGCGCTGGTGCGCGAGTAGGGGCCGCCCTCGACGACGCAGCCCTGCTCGTCGGGGCCGAGGTCTGCGGGGCAGCGCACGTCGCGCAGTTGCGCCGCGGTGTAAATCTCGTTGCCGCGCGTCTCGACGCGGACGACGCGCGTCAGCGGGCCTTCGGTGACGGCGAAGGTGATGATGAGGTCGTCGCTCGCGAGCGAGACGCCCTGGCGTGCCGACACGTCGGCGTTGCGGAAGCCGAGGTCGGCCATGCGCTGCTTGATGACGCGCACGTCGTGCGCGAGCGCGTCCTCGCTCGTGTAGCCGCGACCGTAGCCGATGAGCGGGACGAAGCCGAGCAGGTTAGCCTTCTGGCTGCTGAGGTCTGCCGCCACGTCCGGGTACGAGAGCTTGTTCGTGCCCTCGATGCGAATGTCCGTGAGCTTGAAGCGGCGTCCTTCCGCAACGTCGTAGGTGATGGCGACGCTGTGGCCCGCGAGTTCTTCCGGGTCGAGTAGCTCGCAAGGGTCTGTCACGACCGCCGGAGCCTGCGCCGCGTTTGTGCCGACGGTCTGAGTCGTGCCCGCGCTCTGCGTCGCGCCCGTCGTCGGCGTCGCGACCGATGCTTGCGCCACGCTTGTCGCCAGAGTGGGCGCGGCGGGCGGCGGCGCGAGCGGCGGATTAACCGAGCAGGACGGCGTGACTTCGGCGAAGAAATATCCGTCCTGCTGCAACTGATTCCTGATTCGCCGCGCGCCCTCGATGATCGCGGAGTATTCGATTGTGCCCTCGCGCTCGACGGGCAGCAGCGTGCGCGCCTGCTTGTCGCTCAGCTTGTAGCCGCGGATGTTGACCGTCACCTTCGGGCCGATGCTCCCTTTGAGCGCGACGCTGACTTTGTTCGTCGCGGGGTCGAGCGTGACCGTAGGCTCGTCGAGCCGCGGCGCGAGGTAGCCCTGCGAGATGAGCGCCTGTCGAATGCTCGTCACGTCCGAGCCGAGCGCGGCCAGCGTGAAGCGCGCGCCGGGCTGGAGTTTGAGCGTGCGGCGGACGCTCGCCGGGTCGAAGCCGTTGATCTGGATGTCGAACGTGTTGACCGTCGCGGGCTGGCCCGGATTGACGTTGAAGACGACGGTCGCGCGCGTGCGCGTCGGGTCGAGCTGCTGCGTGTAGGTGATCTCGGCGCGGTAGAACCCGCGGTCTCGCAGGTAAGCCTGCACGGCGTCGGCGTTCTCGCGCAGCGACTGTTCGGTGAGGCGCTTGCCGGGTTCGAGCAGCGTCACGCGCGAGCGCAACTCGTCCGACGTGATCTCCGCGCCGTAGTCCGCGCCGATCTGGAACGAGACGCCGCTGACGACGACCTGCGGGCGGACGACGAAGCGGAGCGCGACGCGCGGGCGACCGTCGGCCCCCGCGCCCGGCACGTCGCGCGCCTCGACGCGCGCGTCGGCGACGTGGCCCTGCCCGTTGCTGAAGAGCGCTTCGAGCGAGTCGCGCACGGCGACGGCGGAGAAGGGCTGGCCCGCGGCGACGCGGATGCGCGCGCGAAGCTCGGCGAGCGACGCCTCGTCGAGCGAAGCCTCCTCGACCGAGAGTTCGACGCTCTCGATTGTGCGCCCCTCGTAGCGGCTCAGGTCGGGCGCGAGGCGCGGCGAGTCCTTCGCGCCCGCGAGAGGCGCGGCGGCGAGAAGAACGATTGCTATCAGACAGAGACGGCGGATGCCCACGAAATTTGCTTGACCCTGCTTGCTTGATCTTCCGGGCCGCGCGTCGCGCGACTCTTCGACGCCGCGCCGACGCGCCCCCTCAGTATCTCTTCCTGAACCGCAGCTCGAAGCTGAAGTTGTTGTTGCGCGAGCGCAGCGTGTCGGTCGAGCCTTGCTGGTACTGCGCGACGAACGACAGGCGGTCGCTCACGCGGTACTCGACGGCGATGATCTGGTCGGGCACGCCCGTCACGTTCGTCGAGTAAGTTATCGCGAGGTTGCGGTTGACCTGCCGACCGACGGTCAGGCGCGCGGTCGTGTTCTGCCCGCTCTGGCCCGAAATTATCGGGTCGAACTCGAAGCGGTTAAGCCCGAAAAGCTTGTCGGTCGCGCGCTGGATGGGCGCGTTAATCAAAGTGTCTGTGAGAAGGCTCGTCGCCGTCCCGATGCCCGTCTGCGCGACGGTCGAAGCGCCTTCCGGCCCCGAAGAAAGATTGCCGGTCGTGATGAGCGCGATCACGTCGGCCTGCGGCAGCGCCGGGTCGGACGTGGCCGTCGTCGTCAAGCCCCCCGAAAGCGGCCCCGACATCGTGACCGTCACGCGATAGCCCTTGATGTCGGACTGCGCCTGAAGGTTGATGACGGGGTCTGCGTCGGCGCGCGGCGGAAGTTCAATCACGGCGCGCTGCACGTCATAGCGGTTGTTGCGAAACGAGACCGTGCCGCGCGTCGCGGTGATGCGGCCCGAGATGACCGGGTCTTCCATCGGCCCGAACACTCGGAGGTTGACCGAGCCGACCATGTCCGCGAGGTTGTTGCGGACGACGAGCGCGTCCTGCCCCTGAATCGTCAGGTCGAGCGAGGTCTGCGCACCGAAGAGTCCGGGGCCTCCGCCCCCGCCCTCGGTGATGGGCGTCTCGGCGCGGCGGTTGATGATGTCGGCGAGGTCGATGTCTTTCGTGTACTCGCTGCGGCGGACGTTGACGTTGCCGCCGATGACGACGAGCTGGCGTTCGAGCGAGCCGCGCACTTCGAGTTCGGCGTCGGCGGTCGTGCTGAAGTCTTCGGGGAACGGGACGGTGACGTTCGTGCCGCGCGCCGTCAGCAGGAACTCGCGCGGCCTGAAGCCCGCGAGCGAAGCGCCGCCCGACGCGGTGAAGCGACCGCCGCCGAGTCGGCCCGTCAGAGTCTCGATGCTCGCCTGGTCGGCGTTGAAGCGGACGAGTCCGTTGATCTCGCTCGCCGTCAGCCGCTCGTCCGAGACGAGCAGCGCGAGCGAGGCGTTCGTGACCGAGGCCGTGCCGATGATCTGCGGCGCGTCGAACGTGCCGCCGAGGCTGACGCGCACGCTCGCCACGCCCGCGAGGAAGAAGTTCTGCTGCGCGTTCGACAGCACCCTCATGTTCAGGTCGCCGTTGATGGTCGCGTTGTTCGTGCCGCCCGCGGCGAGCGCGGCGGTGCCGCCGACGGTGATGTTCGTCCCCGGCCCCGTGAAGTGCGTGCGCTCGAACGTGACTTCTTTGCGCGTGAAGGTGACGACGAGCGGGTTCTCTGCCGTGAGCGGCACGTCGGCGACCTGCACGCTCAGGTCTGTGAACTCGGCGCGGCCCGTGATCCCTTCGGTCGTGAACTCGCCCTCGTCGCTCAGAAGATTTCCGGTCGCGCGCAAGGTTCCCGTGGCGCGGCCCGTGACCTGCACGTTCGGGTTGTTGAGCAACGTCGCGAAGAGCGGCGTCAGGTCGGCGTTCGTCAGGGTCGTCTCGGCGGTCGTCGTCCAGTTATCGCTGCCGAGGTCAACGACGGCGTGGACGACCTGCGGCTGTCCGAGGAGTCCGGTCGTCAGGTCGGCGGTGAAGCGCTGCCGCTCGTCCATGTGTCCGACGAGCGTGAGCTGTCCGGCGGGCTGGCCGTTGATTGCAACGTCGCTGCCCTGCGCGTTGATGTCGGCCTTGAGCGTGCGCGGGTCGAGCATGTTGCCGGAGAGCGTGGCCGTGAAGTTCGCCGTGCCGGAGAGCTGCGGCAGGTTCGCGCCGGAGAATCCCGCGAGCAACGCGAGTTGAACGTTCGTGCCCTGCACGCGGAAGTCCCTGACCGTGACGTTCGGCAGGCCGTGCCCGCCCTCGCCAAGTTCAAGCGCGCCCGTCGCCGTGATGTGCCCCGCGCCGAGCCGCATGTCGAAGTTGTCGAGCGAGACGTTCGAGCCGTTGAAGCTCGCGCGCGCGACGATCTCGTCGTAAGGCCGCCCGCCAATCTCTCCGCCCGCGACGCGCACGTCCGCCGTGCCCGACATCGCGCCCGGCAGACCCGTCACGCTCAGCTTGCCCGTCGCCGGGCCGAGTCCGGCGAGGCTCTGCGGGTTGAAAGACTTGAACGACGAGCCGAAGGCCGCGGCTAAACTTCCGACGTTCGCGTTCGTGAGCGTCGCGTCGAGCGAGACGTTGTTCTCGCCCGCGCGCGGGATGACGGCGGTGAAGGTGACGCCGCCGCCCGCCTGTTTAAGAGAGCCGTTGTTGACGCGCGTCGCCGTCGCGTCCGACGCGATGTCGGCGGAGAGAGCGCCGAGGTCTTGCCCGTTCGCCGTCAAAGACGCGAGCGCGAAGTGGCCGTTGACTACGGGCGAATCGAGCGCGCCCGTGACCGTCCCGTCGAAGCTCAGGTTTCCGGCGAGTTGGATGCCGAAGTCTTTGGCCTTCTGCTCCACCGAAGGCAGAAGGCCCGTCGCGAGCACGACGTTCTGGAACTCAGCCGCGTCGGTCGAGTTGAGTTTGACGGCGAGGTCGCTGCCGCCCTCGAACGAGAAGCGGCCCGTCGCCGTCAGGTCGGTCGCACCCGCGTGAAGGTTCGCGCGCTCGATGTTGAATAGTCCGCGGTCAGCCGTGACAGCTATCGCGCCGGTCAGAGGCGTGCGCGCGGTGGCCTCTTTACCCGTCGCGCCGTTGAAGGTCGCGTCGAGTCGGCCAGAGGCGAGCTTGAAGTTCGTGCCGGGGAAACGCAGGTCAACCGTGCCCGTCGCCGCGCCAGTCAGCGGAACGGCGTTGCCCGAAAACATCGCGACGAGTCCGCCCGCGTCAACGTTTTCAAAGCTCGCGTTGACGCTCGTCGTCGCGCGCCCGCTCGTGGCGATGGTAGCGTTGCCCTTCGCGTGGCCGCCAAAGATGTCGGCGTCGAAGTCGCTGAGTTGAATCTGCCCGTTCGTCGCGACGACCGCGGCGCGAGCCTTGCCGAGATTCATCGTGCCGAGCACGCCGCCGCCGAGGCTCAAGTCCATGCTCGCGCGGTAGCGACCGCCCGGCTCAAGCGTGAAGCGCGGGCGCGCGAGCCGCACGTCGTCAACGCGGCCCTGCTCGGCCTCGCCGCCCTTCGTCGCGGGCGGGACGGTGAAGGCGACCGTGCCCGCGTTGATGTCGTCGGTCGTCCCCTCGACGCGACCGCCCGAAGAGACTGCGAGCCGCACGCCCGCGATGTTGATGCTCCCCGTGCGCGCGCCCGCGGCGTTCAGGCCCGCGACGAGGACGCGGCTGACGGTCACGCTCGCGGAGTTGTCGGCGTTGACGGTCGCGTCAACGCCCGAAGCCTGCACGCCGCCGACGTTTGCGCCCTGCGCGACGACCGAACCCGCGCGCAAGCCCGCGACCGTGGCGTGCGTCACGCCGTCGCGCCCGCGCGAGAACTTCGCGTCGGAGACTTGGACGCCGCCGAGGCGCGCGCCCTGCGTCACGACAGACGACGCCGATGCGGACGCGGCGCTCCCCGAAAGCTCGCCGTCGCGCATCTCGGCGACCGCGTCTTTCGCGATGAGTCCGACGACGCTCGTCGCGCCTTCGCGCGCGGCGGCGGCGCGCAAATCGCCGAGCCATTTGAAGTCCGTGCCCGTGCCCGTGACGCCGCCGGCGATCTGCACGAGGTTGAGTTGGAAGTTGCCCGCCGTCAGAAGCTCCGCGACGGCTTTCCCTTGCGCCTCGTAACTCGACCCTTGACCGGAAGCGTTCGCGTTGACGTTCAGCGCCTTCAAACGGATGTTGTCGGCGGCGAGCGCGTCTGAGACGACGCTGCCCTCGACCTTGTATTTGTCGCCCTCGCCCTCGACCGTCCCGTCGAACTTGCCGGTGCCGCGAAGCGCCGTCTGAAGTTGCAGCGCGTCCGAAGTCTGCGTGAGGTCAACGTTGGCGTTGACCTTCATGTGATAGCTAAGCGCGCGCCAGTCGTCGAGCGTGCCCGACAGCGTGGCCTCTGTTAGCGGCGAGCGGATGACGAGTTGAGTGATGTCCGCGCTCGTCTGGTTGACGCGCGCGTGCGCTTCAACGTCAACGGGGCTGACGGGGTGGCCGCTCGTCGTGAAGGTAGAGTTCGACATCGAGAGGTCAACCACGTCCGAGATGCTGTCGGCGGGCGCGTTCGGATTTTCGGGACGCACCGTGACACGGAGGTTCTTCGCCTCGCCGCTGATGTCGTAGCGTCGGTCGTCGTAGTGGACGACGCCGTCGGTGACGGCGACGTTCGCGGTCGAGTAGGCGAAGAGGATGCGCTGGTTCGGATCGGGCGGCGGGACTTTCAGCCCAGCGAAGTTCGAGCGCCCCTGCGCGTCGTACGTGACCCAGATTTCCGGGCGTTCGATGGTCAGCGATTCGAGGTTGACGTTGCGCTTCAGGGACAAGGCCCACATGTCCTCGACGCGGACTGTGGCGACGATGCGGCTGATGTTTCCGATGGGCGCGCCGGTGACGGCGTTGTAGAGCTTGAGGTCTTTGATCTCGGCGGTGCGCGGGCCGATCTGCGCGCGGAACGAGCCGATCTCGGCGCGGATGTTGTAGTCGGCGAGCGTGCTGATGATCTGTCCCGCGATGATCTGGTCAACGCGGCCCGAGCGGTAAAGAACGAAGATGATGAGCGCGAGCGCGAGTACGGCGACGACGCCGACGATTGCCGTCACGACGGCGTTGCGGCGGTTGACGACGCGACGCCATCCGCGTCGGCGCGTGCGCGGTGTGTGTGCCGCGCCGCCGGTCTCTGCGGGCGCGGGGGTTTCGTCCGGCGCGTTGGGCGTCGGCTGAGCGGGTTGCTCGTCGTGCTCGTCAGCGGGCATGGCTCTTTTTCGAGAAATGCCGTCCGGGAGATTTGACGGCGGTGAGTGCGAACAGTTTTAAGGCAGCGCCAAAGTTAAATGATGAATGCGGAGTGATGAGTGATGAATGTGAATGTGCGGCTTCCGGTTTTAATTCATCATTCCGCGTTCATCGCTCATCATTTTCTTTCACTCCGCGTTCGTCGTTCTCTTCTCTTCCCGCGCGGGTGTGCCGAGCGGCACGCTCCCGACCAGTTCCAGCTCGAAGCCTTCGAGCGCCGAGACTTTCGGCGGGTTGTTCGTCAGGAGCAGTATCCGGCGCAGTCCCAACTCGTGGAGTATCTGCGCGCCGACGCCGTAGTCGCGGTCTTTGCCGTAGCCGGTCTCGACGCTCGCCTCGTCCTTCGTCAATCCCTGCTCCCGCATGAGCTGATAGGTGCGGAGCTGGTGGACGAGGTCGAGGTTGTTGTGCCGCTGCCGAAGATATAGCACGACGCCGCGACCTTCAGCCGCGATGCGTTCAAGTGCGGCGTGGAGTTGGAAGCCCGTGTCGTCAACGAGCGAGCCGAACATGTCGCAGGTGACGTTCTCGGTGTGGACGCGCACAAGCACCGGCTCGTCCGTGCGAACGTCGCCCATGACCATCGCGAGGTGTATCTCGTCGTTGATG
>DASRCS010000076.1:0-19227 GCA_035652995.1 Pyrinomonadaceae bacterium | reverse complement strand
CCCGCAAACTGCCGGGCAACAAGACGGATGAAACTGCGAGCGCCCGAACTTCTCCCCAAAGCCTTCGCCGCGTGCGCCGTCATTCTGCTCGCGTCGGCCTCGGCGTTCGCGCAGAGCGCCGCGCCGCAGGTCACAAAGGTCGAGCCGCCTTCGTGGTGGGCGGGGCACACGCTCAACCCCGTGCGCCTGCTTATCCGCGGCAGGAACCTGAAAGGCGCTCGCGTCGCGCCCGAACCGCGCGCTCCGTTTCAACTCTCCGACGTGCGCGTCAACGACGCGGGCACGTACCTCTTCGTCAACCTCGCGATCAACCCGGCGGCGCGGCCCGGCGACTATCAACTGACAGTTGACAACAGCGTCGGCACAACGCCTTTCGTCTTCCGCATCAACCCTCCGCTCGACCCCGACAAAAATTTTCAGGGCATCACGACCGACGACGTGATCTACCTCATCATGCCCGACCGCTTCAGCGACGGCGACGCGTCGAACGACAGGCCCGCAGGCTCGCCGCCCGAATCGAACGACCGCAGGAACCCGCGCGCGTGGCACGGCGGCGACCTGCGCGGCGTCATCAACCATTTGCCTTACCTGAAAGAATTGGGCGCGACGGCCATCTGGCTGACGCCCTGGTACGACAACTGGAACGGCGTCTATAACTGCGACAGGCCGTGGTGCCCGAACACTTCGTATCACGGCTACGGCGCGGTTGATTACTACGGCGTCGAGGATCACCTCGGCACGCTCGAAACTCTGCGCGAGCTTGTCGAGAAGGCGCACGCGCTGGGCCTCAAGGTCATACAGGATCAGGTCGCGAACCACGTCAGTTCTCATCACCCGTGGATGGCCGACCCGCCGCTCGCCGACTGGTTCCACGGGACGCAAGGCAGTCACCTGCGCGACCCTTTCCGCGCAGACCTCCTGCTTTCGCCGCACGCGCCGGTGGAGGCGCGCAGGCCCACGCTCGACGGCTGGTTCAGTGACGACCTGCCCGACATGAATCAGGAAGAGCCGGAGGTCGCACGCTACGAGATTCAGAACTCGCTTTGGTGGGTCGGAGTCGTCGGCGTTGACGCGATACGACAGGACACGATCCAGTACATGCCGCGCTTCTTCATCCGCGACTTGAACGTCGCGCTCCGCCGGCAGTATCCAAAGATGTGGATGGTCGGCGAGGTCTTCGACACAGACCCCTTGCAGACGAGCTTCTTCATCGGCGGGCACAAGGGCTGGGACGGCATAGACACGGAACTCCCCGCGGTCTTCGACTTCCCCGCGTGGGACGTTTCGCGCAAGGTCTTCACCGGAAAACTTCCCGCGTCGCAACTGCGCTACGTCCTGCGCTCCGACGCTCTCTACCCCGACCCGTCGCGCCTCGTCACGATGCAGAACAACCACGACACGCGCCGCTTCATGTCGCTCGAAGGTGCGACGCTCGAAGGCGCGACGCTGCACATGGCTTACATCGTGACCATCCGCGGCACGCCTGAGATTTACTCCGGCGAAGAGATCGCGATGGAGGGCGGCGACGACCCAGACAACCGCCGAGACTTTCCGGGCGGCTTCGCGGGAGACGCGCGCAACGCTTTCGAGCAAAGCGGTCGCAACGCCACGGAGCAACGAATGTTCGAGTGGACGCGCGACCTCCTTCGACTCCGCCGCGAGCATTCATCAATCCGCCGCGGCGCTCTGCTCGACCTCTTCTACGACGACGACTCATACGCCTTCGCCCGCCGCGACGCGCAGGAGACGGTCGTCATCGCCATCAACCGCGCCTCCGCGCCGAAGGAGATTTCGTTTCCCGCCGATTACCTCGACGCGCGCGACGGCTCGCGCCTCGAACCCTTGCTCGCGGCGAAAGACACTCCCGTCGCCGCGTCCGGCGCTTTCAAGTTCGTCGTGCCCGCGAAGGCCGCGGTCGCATACAAACTATTGCCTCGCCGAACTGAATAAAACATCCTTCACCGACAACCGGATTTTCGTTGCCCTCGCACGCGGTTTGTTGTAGCTTTCCAACAATCCTGAAACGCGCGAGGTCTAACGGTGAGCTTCCCAAGAGCGTGCGGCATACTCCTGCACCCGACTTCCTTGCCCGGTCGCTACGGCGTCGGCGACCTCGGCGCCGAGGCTTATCGCTTCGTTGACTTCCTCGACGCCGCGGGGCAGTCGCTCTGGCAGGTGCTCCCGCTGGGGCCCACGGGCTACGGCAACTCGCCCTATCAGTGCTTCTCCGCCTTCGCCGGAAACACTCTGCTCATCAGCCCCGACCTTCTCGTCGAACAGGGCCTGCTCGCGCCCGACGAGGTGAAAGACGCGCCGTCGTTCGCGGACGAGAGTGTTGATTACGGTCGGGCGGGCGAATACAAAGAGGCGTTGCTTCGGAAGACCTTCGAGAACTTCAAACGCGCAGAGCCGGCAGCCGTGGCCGCCGAGTTCGAGAAGTTCAAAGAAGCATCGGCCTCATGGCTCGACGACTACGCGCTCTACCGCTCCTTGAAGCGCGAGCGCAGCGAGGTCGCGTGGACTGAATGGGAAGAGCCGCTCGTCCGCCGCGACCCCGCGGCGCTCGGCGAGGCGTGCGCACGCCTCGCCGACGAGATCGAGTACGCGAAGTTCAAACAGTTCCTCTTCTTCGACCAGTGGACTCGCCTGCGCGAATACTGCCACGGCAAAGAGATCAACATCATCGGCGACATCCCCATCTTCGTCGCGCACGACTCGGCGGACGTGTGGGCCAACCCCGAACTCTTCAAGCTCGACGAATGGGGCCGCCCGCGCTTCGTCGCCGGAGTCCCGCCCGACTACTTCAGCCGCACGGGCCAGCTCTGGGGCAACCCGATTTATGATTGGGACAGGATGAGCGCGGACGGTTTCAAGTGGTGGGTCGCGCGCGCCCGCGCCATGCTCTCGCTCGTTGACATCATCCGCATTGACCACTTCCGCGGCTTCGCGGCCTTCTGGGAGATTCCCGGCGGCGACCAGACCGCCGAGCGCGGGAGTTGGGTCTTCGCGCCGGGCCGCGAACTCTTCCAGACGATCAAGGCGGAGCTGGGCACACTGCCGATCATCGCCGAAGACCTCGGCTTCATCACGCCCGACGTGATCGGGCTGCGCGACGAGTTCGACTTCCCCGGAATGCGAATCTTCCAGTTCGCCTTCAGCAGCGACACGACGAACAAAGACCTCCCGCACAACTACGTCCGCAACACGGTCGTCTATACCGGCACGCACGACAACGACACGGCGGTCGGCTGGTTCCGAAGCGAGCCGGGCGGCGGCTCGTCCGTCCGAAGCGCCGAACAGATCGAGCGCGAGCGCCGGTTCTGCCTCGACTACCTCGGCACCGACGGCAGCGAGATCAACTGGGACTTCATCCGCGCAGTCTTCGCTTCGACGGGCGACACGGCGCTCGTGCCCTTGCAGGACGTGCTCGGCTTGGGCAGCGAGGCGCGCATGAACACGCCCGCGACGATGTCCGGCAACTGGTCTTGGCGCTTCAAAGAGGGCGCGCTCACCGAAGCTTTGAGCAAGCGCCTCCTTCACCTCGCCGCACTCTACGGTCGCCACCCCGTCATGCGCGACAGGCCGGAGCACACCGCCGAGAGCTACGAGTCGAAACAGACCTGGGGCTGAGTCGGCGAAGCAGAGACATGAGAACAACCAACGCAACGATCACGCGACTCGCGCTCGTGTTCGCTTTCATTCTCGCAGCCGTCTCGGCTTGCGCGGCGCAAGCGCCGTCGGTCGAGAAGGTCGAGCCGCCGAACTGGTGGGCGGGCCATTCGATCAACCCGGTGCGCGTGTTGATTCGAGGGAAGAACCTAAACGGCGCGCGAGTCGTGACCGCGGAGCAGGGAATCAGGACGGGACTCGTGAGAGTCAACGACGCGGGCACTTACCTCTTCGTTGACGTTTACATCGCGCCGGACGCAAAGCCGGGCATGAGGAAACTCCTCATAGGAAAGGGCGACGGGAGCGTGGGCGTAGCCGCGCCCTTTGAAATCTCCGCGCCGCTCCCTCGCGACGGGCGCTTTCAGGGCTTCACGCAGGACGACGTGATCTACTTCATCATGCCCGACCGCTTCAGCGACGGCGACCCTTCGAACAACAACCCGGCGAAGTCGCCCGGACTCTACGACCGCTCGAAGCCGCGCTACTACCACGGCGGCGACTTCCAGGGAATCATCAACCACCTCGCCTACCTCAAAGAACTCGGCGTCACGGCCATCTGGATCAATCCCGTTTACGACAACACCGACCGCCTCGACGAGAAGGAGACGTACCCCGAAGTCGAAGGCGGCCCGCGCCGACCGACGACCGCCTACCACGGCTACGGCGCGATTGACTTCTACGGCGTCGAAGAACATTACGGCACGATGGCTAGCTTGCGCGAGCTTGTTGACAAGGCGCACGCGCTGGGGCTGAAGGTCATACAGGATCAGATCGCCAACCACACGAGTCCGTATCACCCCTGGGTCGCCGACCCGCCGACGCCGACGTGGTTCAACGGCACGAACTTTTCTCACCTCTCGAACAACTGGCAGAAGTGGACGACGATGGACCCGCACGCGACCGACGCGACGAGGCGGCGCAACCTGCAAGGCTGGTTCATAGACATCCTGCCCGACCTCAACCAGGACGACGAGGAGGTCAAACGATACCTGATTCAGAACACGCTCTGGTGGCTCGGCACGGTCGGCTTCGACGCCGTCCGCATGGACACTTTGCCGCACGTCCCGCGCGCGTTCTGGCGCGACTGGTCTGCCGCTATCAAGCGCGAGTACCCGAACGTGAACGTCCTCGGCGAACTCTTCGACGGCGACCCCGCGCTACTCTCTTATTTTCAGAAGGGACGCGCCGGGCGCGACGGCATTGACACAGGCGTTAACACCGTTTACGACTTCGCGCTCCACTACGCCATCCGCGACGCCTTCGCCCGCGGCGGCTCGGTGCGTCAACTCGAACAGGTGCTCGCGCACGATTACCTCTACCCGAACCCCGACGTGCTCGTCCCCTTCATCGGCGTCCACGACATGCTCCGCTTCATGTCGGAGAAGGGCGCGACCGTCGAAGGACTCAAACTCGCGCAGACCTATCTTTTGACGACGCGCGGCACGCCCCTGCTCTACTACGGCGACGAACTCGCCATGCCCGGCGGCCCAGACCCAGACAACCGCCGCGACTTCCCCGGCGGCTTCGCGGGTGATGCGCGCAACGCCTTCGAGAAGCGCGGGCGCACGCCAATCGAGAACGACGTGTTCGAGCACGTGAAGCGTCTGACGAAGCTGCGCGCCGAACTCCCGACGCTCCGGCGCGGCACGCTCGCGCAAATCTACGACGAGGAGCAGCAGACAGTCTTCGCGCGCCGCTTCGGCGACCAGATCACATACGTCGCAATCAACAACGACACCAGGCCCGCGACGATCAGGTTCAAACTGAGCGACGCAGGCGTTGACCGGAACGCGCGACACGTGACGCGAGAAGATTACCTCGGCAACCCGAACCCACTCAGCCAGCGCGAACAGGGCGACGACGTGGAGCTTGTACTTGCTCCGCGCTCGGCTCACGTCATGACCGTGACGCTCTTGAAGAATTGAAAGGATCGAGCGGCTCATGCCTTTAAAGACGAAGCCGTTTGCGGAACAGGCCGCGCTCGTCACGGGCGGCGGCACAGGGATAGGTCGCGCGTTCGCCTCCGCTCTGGCGAACGCGGGCGCGCGCGTCTGTATCGCGTCGCGCAGCGAAAAGGTCTTGCGGCGGACGGCGGACGAGTTGAACTCGGCGGCGGGCGCGGAGCGCGTCTTCCCGTATGCGTTCGACGTGCGCGTGCGCCAGCAGTGCGAGGGCGTCGTGCGCTACTGCGTCGAGCGCTTCGGCTCGCTCGACGTGCTCGTGAACAATTCGGGGCTGGCAGTGCCTGAGACGGTCGAGGAGATCACGGGCGAAGGCTGGGACACGGTTCTTGAGACTAACCTGAAGGGCGCGATGTGGCTCGTGCGCGCGGCGCTGCCCGTGATGGCCGCGCGGGAGTTCGGCGACATCGTCAACGTCTCTTCGCAGGCGGGCAAGCACGGCTACGCCGATGTGCCTTCGTACTGCGCGTCGAAGTGGGGCCTGCTCGGCTTCGCCGAATCGGTGCGCGACCACGCGCGCAAGACGGGCGCGAACGTCCGCGTCTTCAACTTCTGCCCCGGCCTCGTTGATGTCGAGAACACGTCCCCCGAACAAGAACCGCGCCCCGGCTTCGTCCACGTCTCGAACATGGCGAAGACGCTTCTGTACGCGCTCTCGCTCGACCGCAACGTCGTCGTCGAAGACATCAGCATTTATTCAAGATGAGCTTGGAGAACACACCGATGCGTGAGAAACCGCGCCTGAGCTTCTGGCAAATCTGGAACATGAGCTTCGGGTTCCTCGGCATACAGTTCGGCTGGGGCTTGCAGTTGGCGAACATGAGTCCCATCTACAAGTACCTGCACGCCGACGAGAGCACGATCCCGTTCCTCTGGCTGGCCGGGCCGATCACGGGACTCATCGTGCAGCCGATCATCGGCTCGATGAGCGACCGGACGTGGAACCGACTGGGCCGCCGCCGTCCCTACTTCCTGACGGGCGCACTCCTCGCGAGCGTCGCGCTCTTCTTCATGCCGAACTCTTCGGCGCTCTGGATGGCGGCGGGCCTGCTGTGGATTCTCGACGCCTCGATCAACATCACGATGGAGCCGTTCCGCGCCTTCGTCGCCGACAAGCTCTCGGACGAGCAGCGCACGACCGGCTTCGTCATGCAGAGTTTCTTCATCGGCATCGGGCAGACGCTCGCCAACGTCCTGCCGCTTTTGCTGACGACGCTCGGCGTGACGGGCGTGCTCGCCAGCGGCATCCCGCTCTCGACCGACTACGCTTTCAAGATAGGCGCGTTCGCCTTCATCGTCGCGGTCGCGTGGACGGTCTTCACGTCGAAGGAGTACCCGCCCGAAAACATGGAAGAGTTCCGGCGGATGAAGCGCGAGAAGGGCGGCGTGCTCGGCGGCTTCAAAGAGATTTCATCTTCGGTGTTCGAGATGCCGACGACCATGAAGGAGTTGGCGGTCGTCCAGTTCTTCACGTGGTTCGCGCTCCCCTGCATGTGGCAGTTTTTCGGGCTGACGGTCGCGCGCCACGTCTATGGCGCGACCGACCCGAACACGACGGCCTTCCGCGACGGGACGGAGTGGGGCGGACTCTGCTTCGCCGTCTATAACGTCGTCTGCTTCGTCGTCGCGTTTCTGCTCCCGCCGCTCGCGCGCGCGACGAGCCGCAAGGGCGTGCACACCATCTCGCTCGTCTGCGGCGGACTCGGCTTGCTGTCGGTCTATTTCATCCACGACAAGTACGCGCTCTGGCTCTCGATGGCGGGCGTCGGCATCGCCTGGGCCTCGATCCTCTCGATGCCTTACGTGATTCTCTCAAGCTCCGTCCCCGCCGCACGCATGGGCGTTTACATGGGCGTCTTCAACCTCTTCATCGTCATCCCGCAGGCGGTGATGTCGTTCGTCACGCCGTACCTCATCCGGTACGTCATCGGCGACGACCCCTTGAGCGTCGTGTTGATGGGCGGCTTCAGCCTGCTCGTCGCCGCGCTCTCGATGTTTATCGTGCGCGACGTGGCGGGGCGCGTGCCCCTGGACGCGGTGCTGAGGGGCGACGAGCACGAACACCTGACGACTCAAGTCTCCGCGCAGCCTGTTCCCAGCACGGGACTACTCGACGACGAGGGCAAAGGTCACTGAGGGCGCGACGGCGATGGAGAAAACGATGGGAGTCGGGAGGACAGCTTTGAAGAAGATGGCGGCGTGGTCGCGCGTTCGTGCGTCGGCGCGTGTTTGGGCGCTCGCGTTCGCGTTCGTCGTCGCGTTGAGCGTCGCACCGTCGGCGCAGGAGCGCGACGTATCGAAGGAGCCGGCGCGGGCGACGAGGGAGTGGGCGCGCGACGGCGTCATTTACGAAATCTACCCGCGCGACTTTTCGGGGCAGGGGAATTTCAACGGCGTCACGGCGCAGCTCGACCGTTTGAAGGAGTTGGGCGTCAACGTCCTCTGGCTGATGCCGATTCACCCAATCGGGCAGGAGAAGAAGAAGGGGCCGGTCGGAAGCCCTTACGCCGTGCGCGACTACTACGCGATCAACCCGGATTACGGGACGGCGGGCGATTTGAAGCGTCTGGTCTCGGAAGCGCACAGGCGCGGGATGAAGGTCATCATCGACATCGTCGCGAACCACACTTCGTGGGACAGCGTGATGATGAAGTGGCCGGAGTTCTACGTCCACGACGCTTCGGGGCGGATAACTTACCCGCACGACTGGACGGACGTGGCGAAGTTGAATTACGACAACCTGCAACTCCGGCGCTACATGATTGACATGCTCAAGTTCTGGGTGCGCGACTTCGACCTCGACGGCTTCCGCTGCGACGTGGCCGGGGACGTACCGACGGACTTCTGGGAGCAGGCGCGCGCCGAGTTGGACAAACTGAAGCCCGACATCGTCATGCTCGCCGAGGCCGAGAAGCCTGAGCTTATCGTCCGCGCCTTCGACCTCGACTATTCGTGGAACCTGCACTCGACGCTCACGGACGTTTTGCAGGGGCGAAGACCTGCGTCGGCTCTGCGCGAAGTGTGGGCGTCGGACGCCGCGAAGTACCCGCGCGGCGCGCTGCGGATGCGCTTCTCCGACAACCACGACGAGCGTCGCGCGATTGCGCGGTTCGGCGAGCGCGGGGCGCTCGCGGCGTCGGTTTTGATGTTCACACTCGACGGCGTGCCGATGCTCTACAACGGCATGGAGGTCGGCGACACGACCGAGTCGGGCGCGCCCGCGCTCTTCTACCGCCTGCCGGTCTTCTGGCCGATTGTCGAGCGGCGGCCTGAATTCCCTCGCTTCTACCGGCAGATGATCGCGCTCCGCAAAGCGCACGCGGCGCTGCGCGAAGGCGAACTCGCGTGGCTTCACAACTCGGACGAGTCGCGCGTCGTCTCTTACCTGCGGCGCGACGCGGGCGAGGAGGTCGTCGTCGTCATAAACTTCTCGACGCAGCCGTTCGCGGGCACGGTCGAGTCGCCGAGCGGCGCGGCCTTCACCGACATCACGCCCGACACTCCCGAACCGCAAAAGCCCGACGCGCCTGCGACCGAGAGCGCCCCGCGCGCACACGCCGCGGGCCTCCCGTCGGTCACGCTCGAAGCGTGGGGCTACAGGATTTTCAGAAGGCAGAGGTGAAGGCGCGGAGATAGCGGAAGGCGAAGACGGAGGCGGGAACTGTCGCAACTCAAGCCTCTAACCGCAAAACTGAAAGTTGAAAAAAAGCGGAAGCCGAGCGGCGACAATCACCGCCTTCGGCTTCCGCTTTTGTCTTCTCAATACCTGCCCGACGCGACGTACTCGACGAGGTAGCGGCGGAGCTTGTCGCGGTTGGACTTGCGGTACGCGGCGTAGTCGCGCGCGATGCCTTCGTCAACGCGCGCGAAGAGGATGAAGGGTTCGAGCAGCTCGTCGTCGTTGATCTTGACGAGTTCGGCGAGCGCCGGGTCTAGCTGTTTGACCTTGCCCTCCTTCGTCTGTTGCTTCACGCTGTCAACGACCATGCGGAGCGCCGCGGCCTCCTCCGCGAGGCTGTGGCGGTAGGTCTTCTCGTTCGGGTACTGCTTCCTGAACCTCTCGTTGTCGTTCGTCGTCCACGCGGCGCGGGCGATGCCGTACACGGCCCAGGCCGCTGTCCCGTCGTCCTTGCTCCCCGCCTTCGGGTCAATCGTGATCGTCATCTTGTCGTCCTTCAACGGCGAGACGGTGCTCATCGGCTCGATCTTCGGCTGGCCGAGGTGGACGCCCTTCGCTTCGGCCCAGCGCGCGAGTCCGTTGTTCCAGACATAGTTGTTGTAAGGGTCGGCGACGATGGCCTCGACGTACTTGTCGCGTGCCTCGTCGAGCTTGGCCTGGCGCATGAGCGTGTCGCCCCAGTAGCGGTAGGCCGTCTCCCTGTCCGGCTGCATCTGCGCGGCGCGCGCGTAGGCCGCGCCGGCCTTCTCCCACTCGCGCTGCTCCATGTAAACGTCGCCCTCGAAGAGCGGCGCTTCGTAAATCTTCGGGTCGAGTTGGAAGGCGTGCTCATAGGCCTTCAGCGCGCCGTCGTAGTCCCTGTGCGTAAGTGCGGCCTCGCCGGCGCGCATCGCCTCGTCGGCCTCGCGGTTCGACGAGAAGTTCTCCTTCTCGCTGCTGTCGCCGCCGCCCGCGATGCTTCCGTCCGGCGCGGTGCCGTTGATCACGCTCTCGATCAGGTCGTTCGTCACGCCCAGCTCTTTCGCGCGCACGAGGAAGGCGCGACCGCGCGCACGCTCCTTCTGCCGCTTCTCCGTGTCGCTGATCGTGACCGAGTTGGCGAAGACCGCGATGCCGAGGCGCGCGAGAACCTGCCCGTCCGAAGGGTACTTCGTCGCGAGCTTCTCAAGCAGCGGCACGGCGTCGGCGAACTGCTGCTGGGCGAAAAGCTCGAAGGCGTGTTGGCGGTCGGGGTCGTCCTGCGAACCATTCTGCGCGAAGGCGCGGGCCTGCGCGGAAGTGACGAGCGCGAGCGCGAGCAAGACGAGCGCGAGAGTTCGTCGCGCGGAGTTGATTTGCGTGGGCATAAGCTTTTCCTCTGGAGGGTTGTCGAAAAACCGCGGCGCGGCACATGACCACGTCTGCCGGCATCGGAAGAGTCGTCCGCGGCTCGGACGTTTAGACACTCGCCGCGCCGCGCGTGTTCCGCCGACAGAGCGCGTGCAATCTTCGTCGAGCCGCGAGGCGGAAGTCAAAGGCCGCGGGCGGCGGAGTTCGGGCGGGAGCCGGAGGCGGTGTTCATTCGTCGCCGGCTTTGCTCACTCGTCGCCGGCCCTCGCCGGAATGTTGGGTTGGAGTCCCGCGCCGTCTTCGTCGAAGGCGACTCCGGCGGCGACTTCGTCCGTGAGTCGCGCCCAGCCTTCGGGCGTGCGTCGGAAGGTCTCGGCGGGGCCGGGCCGGAACGCGAGCGCCGCCTGCTGCCACGTGTGGCGCTCGACCTGTAGGTGCGGGTGCTTGAGACGGATGACGTTGAACGAGTTGGCTTCGGCGCGCGTGCGGGTCGAGGTGGCCGTGCCCGCCTGGACGAAGAGCGCGGAGCGTCCGGCGATCTTGTAGCGCTCGGCGGTGTGGCCCGTGTGCCCGACGTGGAGGTGCCCGGCGAGCAGGAGGTCTGCGCCGCAAGAGGCGAACGCCTCCATCGCCAGCGCCGCGCGCCCGACGATCTCGCGCTCGTCGTGTCCGGGCGGGAGGTCGAACGGGTGATGCGTGACGACGACCTTCAAGACCTTATCGCCGTAGCCGCAGAGGCGCTCGCGCAGCCGCTCGACCTGCCGGAAGTTGACGCGCCCGTACTTGCGCGTCAGAGAGCGCGCGGTGTTCACACCGGCGACGACCATCTCGTCGTCCGCGTAGAGAGGTTCGGGGTCGTCCGAGATGAGGCGGCGGAATTTTTCGAGCGGCCTGCCGAAGCGCGACACAACGTCGTAGAGCGGCACGTCGTGGTTGCCGGGCACGACGACCTGCGGTCGCGGCAGGCGGTCGAGGAAGGCGCGCGCCTCCCGGAACTGCGACTCGCGCGCGCGCTGCGTCAGGTCGCCGGAGACGACGACCACGTCGGGCGCTGCCGCCGCGACCGCGCCGACGAGCGGCTCGACCAGCGCCTCGTCAACGCGCCCGAAGTGCAGGTCTGAGAGGTGGACGATCTTTTTCATGAGTGATGAGTGATGGGTGACGAGTGATGAGTCGAATGCCGTTTGCTTTCGACTCATCACTCGTCACCCATCACTTCCCTCGGAACTATCACACGCAGCGCGCCCGGCAGCGCGCGGTAGTGGAGCGGCGTCGTCATCACGTTGACCTCGCCGTCGGTCGCGACGGGCAGCCGCTTGGGCCGCTCGGTCTCGACCCAGATTTCCTGCGCGCAGAGCGCGTCGAAGTCTTCGGCTTGGCGCAGCCGACCGAAGAGCGCGCGGACGGCGAAGCCGAGCAGTCGGAGACGCCCCGTGCGGTGCGCGACGTAGAGGCTCAGGTGTCCGGCGTCGAGGCGGCGGCGCGCGCCGATTTGAAAACGCTCGATCTCATACTCGTTGTTCCCGACCAGCACGAACGGCGTCTCGCGCACGATCTCTCTGCCGTCGGCGTTCAGGCGCACGCGCAGGAAAGGGTAGCGCCGGAGCACGGCCAGCGCGGCGCGGAAGAACGCGGGCCACTTGCCGCCGCCCTCGCGCTGCTGCAACTTCTCGCGGCGGCGCACGATTAGCGGGTAGAGTCCGAGGCTGGAGTTGTTGACGAAGACGTGGCCGTTGACCTCGCCCACGTCAACGCGCGCGACGCGACCCTCGCAGACGTTGCGCGCCGCTTCGCCCGCGTCGAGCGGGATTTTCAAATCCTTCGCGAAGTGGTTGAGCGTGCCGAGCGGCAGGACGCCGAGCGGCTTGTCGGTTCCGGCGAGCGCCGAGGCGACCGCCGCGACCGTGCCGTCGCCGCCGCCAGCGACGACCGCGCCCGCGCCGTTCGAGACCGCGCGCCGCGCGAGTCCGTGCAGGTCTTCGCCCTCGCGCACGCGCTCGACGCGCGCCTCGACGCCGCAGGAGGCGAACGCTTCCGCGAGCGCGCGCTCGACCCCGCCGCCGTCGGCTGTGCCCGCGCCCGTGTTGATGATGACCTCGACGGCTGAAGACATCGCGACAGAAAAGAGCGCCGACCGTGCCGCCGGCATAAAACTTACGCGAGCCGCGCGCGAGAGCCTGCGAGCCTTGAGCGCGGGCGGGCGAGCCGGAATCCGCCCGCCGTAAAAGAGAACGGGCGAGTCAGCTTCGACGACTCGCCCGCACCCGTTTGCCGGCAGAGCGCCGCGACCGCCCGGAACTTCGACGAGCGAAGGGCGGGGGCGAGCGGCGTCTCTCACACGCGCAAGCTCTTTTAACTCTGACCAGCCCCGCCCGTCGCCGCGTTGGCCGAAGGGCCGCCCGCGCCGGTCGTGCCGCTCGTCCCCGTCGAACTCGACGCGCCGGTCGGGCCGCCTTGAGCGCCCGCCTGCTGCGCCCCGGCTGAAGACGGAGTGCCGGCTTGCGCGCGCGCCGTCCGTTGCCCGCCCTGCTGCTGCTGCGTCAGGTCAACGCCGATCAGGCTCTTGAGCTTGTTGAGGAGCAGCGGCACGATGACCGTCTGCGCGGTCTTGGAAAGCTCCTCGACCGCGCGCTCGCCGATGGTTGACAACTCGTCGGTGAGCATGTCGTATGCCTTCGTCTCCTTGAAGCGGCTGAAGAGTCCCGGCCCCTTGTCCTCTTCTTCCTCCTCCTCGTCCGCGGCCTGCTGCGGGGCCGGAGGCGCGGTCGGGGCCGTGTAACCGCTGCTGTAAGACGGGCGCGGTGCCGCCTCGGACTGCTGACCGACGCCCGCCGCGTAATCCTCCTCGCCTTCGCTCGACGCGCGTTGGTAGGCCGCGGGCGCGTGGGCCTGGCCGAGGATGGGCGAGGCGGCGTAGGAGCGCGCCGGTTGCATCCGGTCGAAGCCGCTCTCGATGCGGTCGAAGGCCCCATCCTCTTCGTCGTAGTCGTCGCCGTCGGACTTGAACGCGCCCATGACGGTGTAGCCGACGAGGAAGCCGACGCCGACCGCGCCGATGGTGAAGGGAAGCGTGTGGCGCTTGTACTGCTCGCGCCAGTCGAGCGTGTCGCTGATCGTCTCGCGAACCTGCTGGTACTGGTTGACCACTGTGTCTTTTATCTCCGTGACCGTCTGCGAAATGGATTCGCGCGCCTCTTCCATGCGACGCTGAAGCTCCGCCTTGGTCGCGTCCGTGTCGTCGGACGATTCGGGCGCGCGCGCGGCCCCTAGAGTTCGTTCTTCAGCCATTGCTTGTCCTTTCTTATCTCTTCGATGGTCGCCGTGGGCGCGGGGTCGTGTCTGGCGAGCCGGCCCTTCGCGACGAGCGCGACGGCGAGGCCGACCACGAGATAGACCACGCCCGTGATGAGAAAGCCGAGGCCGTAGCTGGTCGGCCCGTACTTCTGCACGACCGCGCCCGGCGCGTCGCTCGCGAAAAAGTTGGCGACGAAGCAGCCGACCGCGACGTTCGCGAGCGCGAACCCGATGATCGCTATGACCGCGCCGACGGCGATGAAGGCGGAGTTGCGCGCGTAAAAACTGGCGTCCTCCTTCAACTCGACTTTTATCAGGCTCAGCTTCGTGTCAACGAGCCGCATCACGTCGTCGCCCAGGCGACCGAACAGCGTCGGCAGTTGCTCGATCTCGGCGCGCGGCTCCGCGGTCGCCGGCACGTCAACCCTTCTCCTCTCAACTTCGGCCATCGCTACCTCCTCGTAAGTCCAGGTTCAAAGTTTAAAGTTCAAAGTCTGGCTCGCGCGTCGGTTCAAGGTTCAAAGTCGCGGCGTTAAGTCGCCGCGACTTTGAACCTTGAACTTTGAACCTTGAACTCGCCGCTTACTTGCGACCGCCGCGCACGAGCAGGCCGATGACGAAGCCCGCGGCTGCGGCGACCAGGAGCGCCTGCCCCGGATTCTGCCGCGCGTAGTCCTTCGCGTCGTTGGCGAGCTGCGCGTAGTCAACGTTGCGGAGGTCTTGAATCTTGTCGGTGACGACCGAAGCCTTGTCGGCCAGATAGTCTTTCGCCTGCGACGCCGCGTCGGCGACCGTCTGCCCGTACTCCTTGGCCTTCGACGCGATCCCGCGGTCGGTGGCCGTCGCCGCGCCGGTCGCCGCGCCGCCCGAAGTCGCGAGGCTCGTCGAAGAAGCGCCCGAAGACCCGCTCGTGCCGGTTGTGCCGCTCGTTCCTGTCGAGCCGGCGCTTGAGCCGGTGCCGGTCGTGCCCGTGCTACCCGTGTTGCCAGTCGTGCTGTTGGTCTCGTTGCCGGTTCTGTTCTGTGACATCGTTTTCGTCTCCTTCAAAGGAAATTAAGACCGCCCGAAATGAAAGCGCGCGAGTGTGTCCGCTCTCAGAAAAAGTTTTTCCCGCCGCAAGGGAGCAATCATCGTGCCGACTCTCCTGCCGGCGGCGCTCGCGAGGGAAAATGGGCTGAAACGGCGTCCGCGCTCGCGCGCGAACCGCCCCGTCGTGATTTCACTTTTGTTGTGAAAATGTACGACCCCAATTTAGCACAAGGCTGGGAACAATACAGCCTCAAAAATTAACCAGCCCCGGCTTGACACTCGCGAGATTCTCAGGTAAGTAAGTACTTACTTTATTTTCGGACGGGGCCGGACGGCAGAAACAAGAGCATGACCAGACACGCAGAGACGGAACGGGCGGACGCCGCGGCGTCGCACCACGCGGCGGGAGTCCGCATGGCGGCGGACGAGCGGCGCAGGCAGATCGCGCAGGTCGCGATGCGCCTCTTCTCGGAGCGGGGTTTTCGCGGCACGACGACGAAGGAGATCGCGCAGGCCGCCGGCGTCTCCGAGGCGATCATCTTCCGCCACTTCGCGACGAAGGACGACCTCTACACGGCGATCATTGACCTGAAGTCGTGCGACGGCTTCGCGGCGGAAAAACCCGGAGGCGAGCCGTCGAGCGCGGCGATAGATAAACTGCGCGCGATGGTCGGCGACGCGATGGAGCGGCGCGACGACCGCGAGGTCTTCCGCCGCATGGCGCTCGCGATGATGGAGCACCACCAGCACGACCAACAGTTCCTGCGGCTGTTGCTCTACTCGGCGCTCGAAGGCCACCAGCTCGCGCAGATTTTCTGGGACAGGAACGTGCGCGTGCTCTACGAGTTTCTCGGCGGCTACATACGCTCGCGGCAGCGCGAGGGCGCTTTCCGCCGCGCTGACCCGTCGCTGGTCGTCCGCGCGTTCAACGGCGCGGTCGTCCACCACTCGCTCAACAACATCCTCTGGGAGAAAGACCCCGCGCGCCGCCTCGTCAACGTCACGGCGGAAGAGGCCGCGGGCGAGTTCACCGAGATACTTTTGCGCGGCATCCTGACCGGAACCCCTGCGCGCACGCGCTCGTTAAAACACGGCGAGCCACACAAGCGCGCCGCGAACGGAAATAAGAACGGCGCGGCGAAAGACAAGAACAAGAAGAGATAGAAACGAGAAGAGACAAGGACGCAATGATCTCCCGCAAGCAAATCAGAAATTCAATCGCGCTCGCGGCGCTCGTCGCGGCTTGCGTCGCGGCCTCCTCGTGCGGCGGCTCGCGCGCGCAGGCCAACAAGAAAGACGCGCCGCCGCCGACCCCAGCCGTGCAGACGGTTGACGTGCAGACCGCGCCCGCCGTCACGCGCAACCTGCCGCGCTACGTCGAGGCGACGGGCAGCCTCGCGGCGGACGTTTCGACCGACGTTGCGCCGACCGTCGGAGGCCGCGTCGTCTCCGTCAACTGCGACATCGGCAGCTTCGTGCAGAAGGGGCAGGTGCTGGTGCAGCTCGACCCGGCGGACGCGCGACTCCGACTCGAACAGTCGCAGGCCGCGCTTCAACAAGCCGAATCTTCGGTGCAGCAGGCCGAGGCGCGCATCGGACTCACGCCGGGGCAGAAGTTCGACCCCGCGGGCGTCGCCGAGGTCAAGTCGGCGAAGGCCGCGTACGACCTCGCCGAGATACAACTCCGCCGCTTCGAGAAGCTGATCGAGTCGGGCGACGTTCCGCGCTCCGGCTACGACCAGCAGAAGGCGCAGCGCGACCAACTGCGCGAGCAGTATCAGGCCGCTCTCACGCAGGCCAATCAGTCTTACGCGGCGGTGCTGACCGCGCGCGCCGCCGCCCAGGCCGCGCGCGTCGCGGTCTCGCAGGCCGAGAAGGGCGTGCGCGACGTGACCGTCTATTCGCCCATCAGCGGCTACGTCTCCGAGCGCCCGGCGGACGTAGGCGAGTACGTCTCGACCAGCTCGAAGGTCGCCACGGTCGTCCGCACGAACCCGCTGCGCGTCCGCATAGACATTCCCGAACAGGCGATCTCGACGGTGCGCGTGGGGCAGAGCGTCTCGGTCTCGGTGAGCGACTACCCCGACCGCAGCTTCGCGGGCCGCGTCGCGCGCGTCTCGCCGAACGTCTCGGCGCAGTCGCGCACGCTCACGGTCGAGGCCGAGGTCGAGAACCCCGACAACCTTCTCAAGCCCGGACAGTTCGCGACCGTCCGCGTGCTGATGTCGCAGACAGACCCCGCGACGCTCGTGCCCGCCGCCGCGGTCAAGTCGGACGGCACGACCTCGCGCGTCTTCGTCGTCAAGGACGGCGTCGCGCACGAGCGACTCGTCGGCACGGGGCAGCGCGAGAACGACCTCATCGAAGTCAAAGGCAACGTCGCCGCCGGAGAACTCGTCGCCACCTCGAACGTTGACCAGTTGGCCGACGGAGTCCCGGTCAGACAATGAGGCATCCTGCAAAGAGATAAAAAAGACAGCCGAACACTGAGAGCTTTCAAACAAGCGGAGCCTGTTCCATGCAGAAATTAGCTGAGATTTGTGTTCGTCGTCCGGTCTTCGCGACGATGCTGATTCTGTCGCTGACGGTCGTGGGCGTCTTCTCGTTCTCGTCGCTCGGCGTTGACCTCTTCCCGAAGATTGACCTGCCGACGATCACCGTCACGGTCGTCAACCAGGGCGCGAGTCCGCGCGAGATCGAGACGGAAGTGACCGACAAGGTCGAGGACGCCGTCAACACCATCAGCGGCATTGACGAGCTGCGCTCGACCTCGGTCGAGGGCGTCTCGCAGGTCTTCATCACTTTCATCCTTGAGAAGAACGCCGACGTTGCCGCGCAGGAAGTTCGCGACAAGGTCAACCTCATCGTCGGCGACCTGCCCGAAACCGCCGAGCAGCCCGTCATCCAGAAGCTCGACACCGACGCCGCGCCCGTTCTTCGCATCGCCGTCTCCGCCAACAAGCCTCTGCGCGACGTGACCGACATCGCCGACAAAGACATCAAGAAGCGCATCGAGAGTATCAACGGCGTCGGCAACGTCGAGATCGTCGGCGGCGCGACCAAGGAGATGCACGTCTGGATTGACCCGGACAAGATGCGCGCCTACAACATCACCGTCCCCGCGGTCGTCGCCGCCGTCCGCGCGCAGAACCTCGAAGTCCCCGGCGGTCGCGTTGACGAAGGCACGCGCGAGTTAACTGTCCGCACGATGGGGCGCATCACCGACCCCGCGGACTTCAACAACATCACGATTCAGCAGAACGGCACTTACCCGGTCAAAGTCTCCGACATCGGCTACGCGGCCTACGAGTCCGAAGAGCAGCGCACGAGCGCTCGCCTCAACGGACAGCCCGCCGTGACGCTCGTCGTCTCGAAGCAGTCGGGGCAGAACACGGTGCAGGTCGCCGACGACGTGAAGGCGCGCTTGCAGGAGCTTCAGCCCGGACTCGCAAAGAAGGGCGTCCGCACGCAGATCGTCGGCGACCAGTCCATCTTCATCAAGGCCGCGGTCGAAGCCATCGAGACGCACCTGATCGAAGGCGGCCTGCTCGCCGCGCTCGTCGTCTTTCTCTTCCTGTGGAACTTCCGCTCGACGATGATCGCGGCCATCGCCATCCCCACGTCAATCGTCGCGACCTTCGGCCTGATGGCCGCGATGGGCTACACGCTCAACCAGATCACGATGCTCGCGCTCACCCTGATGGTCGGCATCGTCATCGACGACGCCATCGTCGTCTTAGAGAACATCTACCGCTTCGTCGAGGAAAAAGGCTTCGGTGCTTTTGAAGCTGCGATTGAAGGCACGCGCGAGATCGGACTGGCCGTCATGGCGACGACGCTCAGCTTGCTCGCGGTCTTCCTCCCGGTCGGCTTCATGGGCGGCATCGTGGGCCGCTTCATGTCCTCGTTCGGCTTCACTTCGTCGTTCGCCATCGCCGTCAGCCTGCTCGTCTCGTTCACGCTGACGCCCATGCTCGCCGCCCGACTCATCAAGCGCCACGCCGCGGCTGAAGGCCCGGCGACCGGCACTGTCCCGTCCGAAGGCGACGCGCCGTCGGCGCTCGCGGACGAATCAAAAATCGTTGCGGGCGGGCCGGGCGCGCTGGCGACGGCGCACGAGACCGCGGCGGCGGAGATGACGGACGCGCCGCCCTCGGAAGAGGTCGCGAACCGCGAGGCGCACGAGCTTCACGGGCCGAAGACTTCTAAGGAGTCGCGCTGGTACCGACCGATTGACCGGACTTACACGGCGATGCTCCGCTTCTC
>DASRCS010000075.1:0-14649 GCA_035652995.1 Pyrinomonadaceae bacterium | reverse complement strand
GCCGGGCGCGGAGGCGGAGGCGGACGCGGCGAAGGTTCCGGTGCTGGTCGTTGACGACTCGACCGAGACGGTCGAGCTTTTGCAGTTGCTCTTCACGCGCCGCGGCTACGACGTTGTCGGCGCGGCCTCGGCTGCGGAGGCCGTCCGCCGCGCGAGCGAGAAGAGGCCGGGCGTCATCATCTCCGACATCAGCATGCCGGGCACCGACGGCTACTCGCTGCTCGCCCAGCTCCGCCGCATGCCCGGACTCGAAGGCGTCCCGGCCATCGCGCTCACCGGCCACGCGATGGACGAAGACCGCGCCCGCGCTCTCGCCGCCGGCTTCGCCGTCCACATCGCCAAGCCGGTTGACCCCGACGAACTCCTGCGCGTCGTCCGCCGTCTCACCGCCTGAGTCATCCCATCTTCAATTTGCCGTGCGAGCCGATTAGTCTTTCAAGTCAACTCACACTCTTGCGTGAAGGAAGTAGAGTTCAACGCTCAAGCGAAGATTGACGTAGCCGTGCGGTGATGAATTCTCCGCACAAAGCGACGGGCGGTCGAGTGGCCCTACGCTCCACTCGACCGCCCGTCGTTTGCGCGAAGACAGGTTCAGCGTAAGCTTCGCGCCCGGCGCTTCTACCTCCGCCGGAGAGAAATCGTGACCGTCTGGCGCTCGGCGCTCGCGGCCATTGAGCCTTCGGCCTTCGCGTTGGACGCGACCTTCAACTCGCGCTCAAGCATCCCCTCGGCGTGCGACTTCTGGAGGTCGAGCGAGAGGTCGCTTTCGACGCCGCGCACCTGCCGCAGGAACGAGATGTCGCCGTAGCGGTAGAAGACGAGGCCCGTCTGCTCTTCGCCGCCGCCGACGGCGTAGCGCGGCGAGGTGCGGACGAGGACTGACTGTGTGCCGTCGGCGTTGCTGATCCGCAGAGACTCCTGCGTGGTCTGGCGTCCGACGCGCTCGACGTAGTAGTCGCCCGCGGCGAACTTCTGCTGGCCGATCTGGAAGTCGAAAGGCACGCTCGCCTTCATGCGGGTGGCGGTAGTCTGCGCGCTCGCGCTCACGCAAGCCGCCAGCACGAACAGAGCGAGGGAAGCGACGATTCTCAAAGACTGTTTCTTCATGATTGTTCTCCTTCTCGAAGTATTGCCGGTGTCGTCTCTCGTTCCGTCCGGCTCGGTTTTCTGTCGCGGGCTGCCGGCTCGGCTCTCGAACCTTCTCGCCCCGTCACACAGGTATGCGTCAGCCGCGGACGAATTCCCTCACGCCCCCGAAAATTTTTGCGATAAAATCCACGCGCCCGCGCCGCGACGTAGAATTGACGGGGAATTTTGGAATGCGAGCGACTTTTCCGAAGGCGTGGCGGACGATAGAAGAGGGCCGTTTGCAAGAGGAAGGCGTCACACAACTGCTCGTCGAGTGGGGCGGCGGCGACCGTGCCGCGCTCGACCGTCTGCTGCCGCTCGTCTTCGACGAGCTGCGGCGGCTCGCGGCCTCGTACCTCCGGCGCGAGCGTGCGGGGCACACTTTGCAGCCGACGGCGCTCGTGAACGAGGCGTACCTGCGTCTCGTCGGGCAGGAGGGCGCGCAGTGGCAGAACCGCGCGCACTTCTTCGGCATCGCCGCGAACCTCATGCGGCAGATTCTCGTTGACCACGCGCGGCAGCGGGCCGCGGAGAAGCGCGGAGGCTCGCAGCTTCAACGCCTCTCGCTCACGCAGGCCGAGCGGCTCGTCAGGCAGGAGGAGTTGGACGTGCTCGCGCTCAACGAGGCGCTCGAACGCCTCGCGGAGTTCGACGAGCAGCAGGCGCGCATCGTCGAGATGAAGTTCTTCGCCGGGCTGACCATCGAAGAGACGGCGGAAGTCCTCGGCATCTCACACGCCACGGTCGAGCGCGAGTGGAAGCTCGCGCGCGCGTGGCTCCGCCGCGAGTTGTCGCAGCAGCCCGGCACACCCGCCTGAACCGGGCCGGCTCGCGTGAGGGAGTCGGCGCGCCGATTCCGCATTAAATTTGAGAGAGCAAGGGCGCGAGTCCGCCTTCGCCCGAGGCGGGATAAATTCGCCCTCATCGAGAGACAGTCGCCATGACACCCGAACGCTGGCAGCAGGTGAAGCACATCTTCAACGCGGCGGTCGAGCAAGACCCGAAGTACCGCCCCGCCTTCATCGCCGAGGCGTGCGGCGCGGACGCCGAGTTGCGTTCCGAGGTCGAATCGCTCATCTCTTCGCACGAGGAGGACGGCAGCTTCATCGACTCGCCGGCCTTCGAGGCCGCCGGACTCTTCGCCGACGAGTCCGCGCCGGGGCTGCAACCCGGCCAGCGGCTCGGCTCATACGAAGTGGTCGCGCCCATCGGCGCGGGCGGCATGGGCGAAGTCTATCTCGCCGAGGATAAACGGCTCGGTCGCAAGGTCGCGATCAAGTTATTGCCCGCATCGTTTACGCGCAGCGCCGACCGCGTGCGCCGCTTCGAGCGCGAGGCGCGCGCCGCCTCCGCGCTGAACCACCCGAACATCCTCACCATCTTCGAGGTCGGACAGTCGGACGGCGTCCACTTCATCGTCACCGAATTCATCGAGGGCGAGACGCTGCGCCAGAGGCTCCGCCGCGAGCGACTTAGTCTCACCGAATCGCTCGACATCGCGACGCAGATCGCCGACGCCCTCAACGCCGCGCACAAGGCAGGCATCGTCCACCGCGACATCAAGCCGGAGAACGTCATGCTCCGCCCCGACGGCTACGTGAAGGTTTTAGACTTCGGCCTCGCGAAGCTCTTGGGATTGCGGAATGCGGAATGCGGAATGCGGATTGAAGACGAATTAGTTTCATCGAGAGCAAACACGCGCGAGTCGGAAGGAGTAAATCCGAAATCCGCATTCCGCAATCCGCAATCGACAGGCCCCGGCGTCATCATGGGCACGGTCAACTACATGTCGCCGGAGCAGGCGCGCGGGCAGGAGACGGACGCGCGCTCCGACATCTGGTCTCTGGGCGTCGTCATCTACGAGTGCGCCGCGGGGCGCGAGCCTTTCGGGGGCGAGACGCCGAGCGACACGCTCTCGCTCATCCTCCAGCGCGAGCCTGCGCCGCTCGCGCGCTCTCTCCCCGGCGCTCCGCCCGAACTTGAGCGCATCGTCTCGAAGGCGCTCCGCAAGAGCCGCGAGGAACGCTACCAGGTCGTCAAAGACCTCCTGCTCGACCTGAAGAGTCTGAAGCAGGAGATCGAGTTCGCAGCGAAACTCGAACGCTCAGCCGCACCCGACTCAAGCGCCGCGGCCTCGGCGACGCCGCACGAAGCTCGCGCCGGACTCGGCACCAACCTTCAATCGGCCAACACGGACGAGAACGCACGCGCGGCGACGACGGGCGAATTGAAAGACTCGACGCTCGCGCGCGCCTTCCGTCGCCCGTCCGTCAAGGCGCTGGCCGCGCTCGCGGTTCTCGCCGCCGTCGCGCTCGGCTTCTACACGCTCGTGCTCCCCCGGCTGCGCCCCGCGCACTTCGAGGCGACGCGTATCGCGCAGATCACCAACAACGGCAAGACGATTGACTCGGCCATCTCGCCCGACGGCAAGCTCGTCGCATACGTTCTGAGCGACGCGGGACAGCAGAGCCTCTGGATCAGGCAGGTCGGAGCGGCCAACGACGTGCAGGTCGTCGCGCCCGCGCGCGTCGGCTTCTGGGGCATCACCTTCTCGCCCGACGGCGGCTCGATCTACTACGGCGTCAAGGCCAGCGACGCGGGTTCGCTCTACCGCGTCCCCGCGCTCGGCGGCACGCCCGTGAAGCTGCTGGACGTGATTGACAGCGTCGTCGCCTTCTCGCCCGACGGCAAGCAAATCGCCTACTTCGTCGCCGACACCACACGCGGCGAGAGCCACCTCTACGTCGCCGACGCCGACGGGAAGAACGCGCGCGCGCTCGCCACACGGAAGATGCCGGAGTTCTTCGCCCCACAGTTCTTCACCGGCCCTTCGTGGTCGCCCGACGGTCAGTTGATCGCCTGCTCGGTGAGCACGCTCGGCAAGGGCAGCAAGGTGATCACGGTGCGCGTCTCGGACGGCGCGGAGCAGACGATCACGACGAAGACGCACCCCTTCATCTCGCGCGTGTTGTGGCTGCCGGACATGACGGGGCTGTTGATGGTGGCGCGCGACCGAGAGGTCTTCAACGTCCAAATCTGGCACCTCTCTTACCCCGGCGGCGAGGAGCGCCGCGTCACGAACGACCTGAACACCTACCGCTCGCTGAGCGTCACCTCCGACGGCAAGCAGTTGGCGACCGTTTACGAATCCAGCCTGATGAGCGTCTGGGTCGCACCCGACGGCGGCGCCGCGAGCGCCACGGAGCTTCCCACCGGCAACGTCGGCTGGATGGGCCGCGCCGAGAACGTTGACTTCCTGCCCGACGGTCGCATCGTCTATACCTCGAACCAGACGGGCAAGACCTCCGTCTGGGTGATGAACGCGGACGGCACGGGGCGCAGGCAACTGACGCCCGACGCGTTCGCCTTCGACCCGGCGACCACGCCCGACGGTCGCTACGTCCTCTACACCGTCGGCTTCGGCAAGCTCGGCAAGGCCAACATCTGGCGCGCGAACGTTGACGGGTCGAGCACCGTGCGCCTGACCGACGGGCAGGTGGATCGCTCGCCCGCCGTCTCGCCCGACGGTCGCTGGGTCGTTTACTCGTCGCTCGCGGGCGGTCGCATGACGCTGTGGAGAGTCCCCGTCGAAGGCGGCACGCCGCAGCAGATCGCCGACCGCATGGCCTACGAGCCGCAGGTCTCGCCCGACGGCAAGTGGATCGCCTACGCCTACACTGATCTGCCCAACACGGAAATCTTCTTCAACATCCACGCCGACAAGATCGCCGTCATCCCCTTCGACGGCGGCGACCCCGTAAAGGTCTTCGACGTTAAGTTGGGCGGCACCATCGAGCCGACGCTGCGCTGGTCGCGTGACGGCGGCTCGTTGCTCTACTCCGTCACGCAAGGGAGTCTCAGCAACGTCTGGTCGCAGCCGCTCGACGGCGGCCCGCCCCGGCAGGTGACGGACTTCAAGGAGAAGTTGATCACGACCTTCAACGTCGCGCCCGACGGCAGGCTGGTCTGCGTGCGCGGCGTCTTCCCGCGCGACGCCGCCGTCATCACCGACGCGCGCTGAAGCGCGGTCTTCCACACTGAGAAAGAAGCGGGCGCGCGACTCCGGCATTTCTGTCGCGCGCCCGCAGCTCGGGCACCGGGGCTTCAGTCACCGCGCAGCGCACCCTCGACTTTCACACCCGGCGAGCGCCGGTGCGCTCACTGCAAGCTGCCGGGGACGTTGACGGTCTTCTCGCCCACCTCGTTCGACTTCGACCGCTCGGCGACCTCGTGCGCGCGCCTGCGCTCGGACTTCGTCTGCGGCACCTCGCGCACGTCCGCCGTTCCGGGAATCGAGACCGCGGCGAGGAAGTAGCTTTCGCCGTACTGGCGGAAGACGAGCATCGCCGACTCGGGCGCGCGGTTTCCGCGCGCGGCGTCCGTCATGACGATTGCCTTCGAGCGACCGTCGTCGCTGCGGATGAGCAGTTCCTTTTCGTCCTCGAAGCTGAGGCGGCGCACGGTGTAGTGTCCGGCGGGCATCAGCCGTCCGCCCGCGACGAAATCGAACGGAACATTTACGCCGATGCGTTGCGTCGTCTGCGCCGAGGCCGAAGAGGCCAGCACGAGCATCGTCACCAATGCGAACAGCGTCACAGTAATTTGCTTTTTCATACGTCCTCCCTTTAGTCTCAAAGGCCGCCGAGTTCTCCCGCGCCGGCCTTTCGTTTCCCCGTCGGCGCTCGATCTCTCGGAGCGCCGCTAACGCCTGGCCGCCTCCCGCGTCCTTCTCGAAAGAAGTCCGAACGTCCGGGCGATGGCGGCTCGTATAAAGAGCGTCAACCGACACGCGGACTAAGACGACGCGGCGGGCGCTGTTGATTTTCAAAAGAGGCTCAAAGGCGGGCAAAATATCCTTGAAAGAGTTATCAAAGAGTTTTCAAAGGCAGTTTATGAGCAGTCCCGTCAGCAACTTCTACGAGTTCGGGCCTTACTCGCTCGACGCGCGGGAGCGCGTGCTGCTGCGCGACGGCGAGATCGTCCGCCTCACGCCGAAGGAGTTCGAGACGCTGCTCGCCCTGCTGCGCGGCGGCGGTCGTGTGATACGGAAGGAGGAGCTGCTCAAAGAAATCTGGCCCGACACCTTCGTCGGCGAGGCGACGCTCGCGCAGAACGTCTTCACGCTCCGCAAGGCTCTGGGCGAGGCCGAGGGCGGCAAGTCTTACATCGAGACAATCCCGCGGCGCGGCTACCGCTTTGCCGCGCGCGTGCGCGAAGTAATCGGGGACGAGTCTGATGCTGAAACGGACGAGGGCGCGGAAGCCGGTCGCGCCGCGCCGACTGAGACAGGCGGGAGAAGACTTGCCGCCGTCCCCGACCTCCCGAACACGCGCACGACCGAAGCCGCGCGCGAGGCCGAAGAACAAACGTCGCATCAATCGGAGCCGGCGCGCGAGACGAACAACGGCCACACGGACGCCGCGCAACACGCTTCCGTCGCGACACAAGTTGCGCCCGCGCCGATGCGGGACGAATCGGCGTCGAGGCAAACGCCCGGAGCGGACGGCCATCCCGTGCGCGCGGCTGTGTTGATAACGGTCGTTGTCCTGGCGGTCGTCGCGGCGGTCGTCTATCTGATCTTCCGCTTCTCGGTGCGCCCCGACGACGAACAGCGGCGCGCGCCCGCGTTCGAGTCAATGAAGGTGACGCGGCTGCCCGTGCCCGGCACGGTCGCGGAGGCGGTCATCTCGCCCGACGGCAAGACGCTCGCATACGTCGCCGACGAGCCGGGCCGTGCGGGCGCGAGCATCTGGGTCAGGCAGGTCACGGCGGCGAGCAACACGCAGCAGGTAGTCGCGCCCGCCGAAGGGACTTTCTACGGCGGCCTCGTCTTCTCGCGCGACGGCGCGCACATCTACTTCGGCGCGGTCAAGACGGACGACCACAACCCCGCGCTCTACCGCGTGCCGCTCTTCGGCGGCCCGCCCGAAAAGATTCTCGAACACTTCGGCGGCAACGGCCCCGTCGCCTTCTCGCCCGACGGAAAACAGATAGCCTTCACGCGCGGCGACTTCGGCGAAGAGGCTTCGCTCGTCGTCGCGGACGCCGGCGGCGGAAACGAGCGCGCGCTCGTCACACGCAAAGGCCCGGCGATACTCGGACTGCCCGCGTGGTCGCCCGACGGCAAAACAATCGCGTGCGTCTATGGCTCGACCGAGAAGGTCAGCAGCAGTTCGCCCTATCTCGGTGTGACGGCCTTCAGCGCTTCGGACGGCGCGGAGACGCGCGTCACCGAAGCGCGCTGGCTCGGCGTCAGCCAGATCGGTTGGCTGCCCGACTCTTCCGCGCTCGTCATGAGCGCGTCGGAAGAGGAGTTGAGTCCGTCGCAAATCTGGCAGCTCTCCTTCCCTTCCGGCGAAGTGCGGCGCGTGACCAACGACCTGAACACGTACCTCGGCGCGAGCCTCACGGCGGACGGCTCGGCGCTCGTCACGGTGCAGACCGACCGCGTCCCGAACGTCTGGGTCGCGCCCGCAGGTGACGCGTCGCGCGCCGTTCAAATCACGACGGGGGCGGGAAAGTTCGACGGCTACTACGGACTCTCGTGGACGCCGGACGGGAGGATCGTCTATTCGTCAATCGCGAGCGGGAGTTGGGACATCTGGGTGATGAACGCCGACGGGACGAATCAAAGGCAGTTGACCGTGGGCGCGAAGTCGAACTACGGCCCTTCGGTCTCTGCGGACGGTCGCTACATCGTCTTCGTCTCGAATCGCGCGGGCGCGTTCAACATTTGGCGCATGGACGCCGACGGCTCGAACCCGAAGCGTCTGACCGCGGGCACGGGCGAGAACTTCGCGCACGTCACGCCGGACGGTCGCTGGGTCGTCTATGCGAGCGTCGGCTTCGGGCAGGAGGACACGGTCTGGAAGGTTTCGATTGACGGCGGCGACCCCGTCAAGCTCACCGACAAGCCCGCGTCGTGGCCCTTCGTCTCGCCCGACGGCAAGTCGTTCGTCTGCACCTACGGCTCCACGCCGGCATCCGCGCCGGAGCTTGCCGTCATCCCGATTGAAGGCGGTCAACCGACAAAGCTCTTCGACATCGGCCCCGGCTTCCGCGCGAATACCGTCTGGCTTCCCGATGGCCGCGGCATCGCCTTCGTTGACTCGCGCACGGGCACGAGCAACGTCTGGGTGCAGCCGCTCGGCGGCGGCAAGCCGGTTCAACTCACCGACTTCAAATCCGACGGCGTCTCGGCCTACGACTTCTCGCGCGACGGGCGACTCGCCGCCTCGCGCAGCGTCGAGACGACGGGCGTCGTGCTCATCAAGGATTTCCGCTGAAAGTTAACCGCCCGGCTTTGGTTTTCCTTTGTGCCCTTTGTGAAATCCTTTGTGCCCTCTGTGGTAAAGAAAGCTTTACTTATCCACAGAAGACACAAAGGATTTCACAGAGGGCACAGAGGCATTAAAGTCGAGCGCCGACAGCCTCTTTATTTCCGTCACGAGTCTTAGCCCTGCGCGCGAGCGCGACGGTGTGTGCGAACACCGCGGCGATGATGATGCAGCCGCCGAGAACGGCCCACTCCGACGGTCGCTCGCCAAGAAAGAGGAAGACCCAGACGGGATTGAGCATCGGCTCGATGTAGCCGACGACGCCTGCGTCGAGCGAGCGCACGCCGCGCGCGATGCCGAGCGTGAAGAGTGTGTAGGCGAGTCCGATCTGCACGACGCCGAGGTAGGAGACGATCAGAACGTCCCGCAAGGCGAGCGAACCGGCGACGCGCGCGAACGCGGGGAGCGTGACGAGGCAGATGATGAGGTTGCCGTAGATGACCGACGACGCGCGGTTCGCTGCGCTCTCGCGTTGATGGCGGAGCAGCAGGAGGAAGAGCGCGAAGCAGACGCCGGAGCCGAGCGCCGTCAGATTTCCTTCAACGTCCTGCGGGCGGAGTCTCCCGACGAAGAAGAGCGACATCCCCGCCACGCACGCTATGACGACGAAGAGGTCTGCGAGGCGGAAGCGCTCCTTGAACAACAAAGGCTCAAGCACGAGCACATAGACGGGCGCGGTGTACTGAAGAAAGATCGCGTTCGCCGCGGTCGTCAGCTTGTTCGACATGACGAAGAGCAGCAGCAGCCCCGCGTACAGCGCGGAAGTGACGAGCGTCACGGCGTTGAGTTTGTACCCTTCGCGCCGCGTTAGCACGGCGACCGTGACGGCGGCGAGGAGCGAGCGCCCGAACGAAAGCTCGAACGCGCCGAGCGGCGTCGCCTTGATGAACAGCCCGCCCGTGCTCCACAGCAGCGCCGCCGCCAGCACGAAGATGATCGGCGGCAGCCCGTGCGCGTGGCGGCGCGCGGGTTCTCTTGCCGTTTCGCTCGACATGGTTTACTCGACGGGCGCGCGCGTGCCAGAATGCAGCGACCGCGGCAGCGCGCGCATCTAAACGGTCGGCGCATTTTAGCGCAAGCGTGGTCTTAAACCCGAGAAAGAGGGATTCAAATGAGCCAGTTTCAGCCTCCCAACCAGAATTACAACCGCCCGCAAGGCTGGCAGCAGCAACAGCCCGGCCCCTGGGGCAGCTTCGGCGTGGAGTCGGCGGCGCGCGCGGGACTCGGCGAGCGTTTGGCGTTCGTGCGGAAAGTCTATGCGCTCTTCTTCGTGGCGACGCTCTTCGCAATCGCCGGCGTCGGTTTGGGGCTTTCGTTCCCGCCGCTGCTCTTGTTCGCGCTTGAGCATCCGTTCGTGATGTTCTTCGCGATGATCGGCGCTGTTGTGGGCGCGCAGGCCGTCCGGCACGTGCCGGGCGTGAACTTGGCCGCGCTCTTCGGGTTCACGACGCTGACGGGCGTGATCATCTCGCCGCTCGTCGCGCTGCTGATGTACCAGAACCCCGGCTCGCTTGTCGCGTCCGGCGTGCTGACGGTCGGCATCTTCGGCGGGCTGACCGGATACGTCTTCATCTCGAAGAAGGACTTCAGCTTCCTGCGCGGGATGGTGACGACGGGGTTGATCGTCGTCGTGCTCGCGTCGCTCCTGAACTTCTTCGTCGTCGGCTCCGGCGCGTTCGGCTTCGCCGTCGCCGTGGCGGTGCTGCTCCTGTTCTCCGGCTTCGTGCTCTACGACACGTCGAACATCATCCGCCGGTATCCGACGAACGAGTACGTCGCGGGCGCGCTCGCGCTCTACCTCGACGCATTCAACATCTTCCTCGCGCTGCTCCGCATACTGAACTCCGGTCGCCGCTGACCTCAACAGCCGCGCGAAAAGTTTAAGGCGGGACGCTCACGCCGAGCGTCCCGCCTTTCTTTTCGTCTCGCTTCCCTTCCGACCTTTTTAGAAGTCGAACTTGATGGCGAGCTGCAACTGCCGCGGCGTCGCGAACGTCGTCGTGCCGGACGCGGGCGACGAGAACGAGCGCGGCGTGCCGAAGGCCGTGACGAAGGAGGGCGGGACGAGCGTCGTGCCCGAAAGGTTGAAGAAGATGTTGTTGACGGTCACGACGTTCGGGTGGTTGAAGACGTTGAAGGCTTCGAGTATCAGGCGCACGCGCATTGACTCGTTGAACGAGATATTGCGCGTCACGCGCGCGTCGAACTGGAAGACCGACGGCGTCGTGAACTGGTTACGCGCCGTGCCGGGCAGGCGGTCGTTCGAGCGGTTGCCGTCGTTGTTCGGGTCGTTGCCGACGAGCGCCGAGTAGGGCGAGCCGGACTGCCACTGGATGATGCTTGAGAGCGTGTAGTCGCTCAAGATGGCGCGCAGGAATCGCTCGTCGCTCCACTTGATCCGCCCTATGTCATAGACCGGGCTGAAGACGAAGCGGTGACGGAGGTCTGTGTCCGAGCGCGCGTAGTCGGCTTCGGGGTTGATCTGGTTCTCGACGATCTTCGCGTCGTCCGCGCCGACTACCACGGTCGTCTGGTCGGGGCGGTCGTCGTGCGCGCGCGAGTAGGTGTAGGCGGCGATGAACTGGAAGCCGTGCGTGAAGCGCTGCGTCGCCTGAAAGGCGAGGCCGTTATAGACGGAGCGCGCGGCGCTCTCGAAGATGCTGATGCGGTTGTAGGAGCCGCCCGTCGTGCGCGAGATCGGTCGCGCCGAGGGGAAGCGCAGGAACGTGTAGGTCTGCCCGTTCGTCGCGGTGAAGACGGTCGGCACGGGCGCGAAGAGGTTGATGTCGCGCGTCCGGGTCAGGTGCAGGCCGTGGTAGTAGAGGTAGGTGGCCGAAATGCTCAGGTTCTTCGCGACCTCGCGCTCGACGCCGATGCGGCCCTGCTCGACGTAGGGCTGCACGTAGTCGGGCGCGAAGAAGTAGAGGTTCGGGTTCGAGGAGAAGCCCGCGGGCGGCGCGCTCAAGATGTTCGGGTAGTGGAGGCCGAGCGTGGTCAGTTGCGCGGCGTTGAGGTTGATGCCGGTGACGTTGATGCCGTTCTGCGAGTGCGCCGTGCCGATGACGATTGCGGGCGTGATGCCGTAGTAGAGGCCGAAGCCGCCGCGCACGACCGTCTTCTCGTCGGGCGCGTAGGAGAAGCCGAAGCGCGGCGCGATGTTGTTTTTGTCCTTCGGGCAGTTCGCCGTGTTGATTCCGTTGTTCAGAAGCAGCGGGTCTGCGTTCTGAATCGGCGGGCAGGCCATCGACTCGTAGTCGTAGCGCACGCCGAGGTTGAGCGTGAGCTTCGGCGTCAAGCGCCAGTCGTCCTGCGCGTAGGCCGCGTACTCGGAGATGTTCGGGTGCGTGGTCGCGCCCGTGGTGTTTGGGCCGGGGAAGTTCTGCGTGAAGGCCGAGGGGGTGTTTGTGGCGAAAGCGGTGTACGAGGGGAAGGTGTACGAGCCGCTGAAGATTCCGGGGAAGAAGTTGAAGACGCGGTCGAAGTTGAAGTCGAAGCCGAACTTGTAGCTGCTGCGGCCCGAAACGTAAGAGACGTTGTCAATGAACTGAAGGCGCTTGATAGTCGTCTCGCGCGGGCTGAAGTTGTTGCGCCCGATGTTGAGGTTGCCGCCGCCGGTGTTGATGACGGCTTCGGGCTGGTCGGAGTTCGCCAGTCCCGGCTCCTTGTCGCGCGCGATTTGGAAGCGGAACTCGTTGACGACCTTCGTCGAGATGGTCGTGGCGAGCGTGCCGCTCAGGGTGTCGCTCTTCACGCGGCTGTCGCCCGAATGCTCCTCCGCCGAGAGCGTGCCGTTATTCTCGTTGTTGACGCCGTTGAAGCCCTGATGGTTGTAGCGCAAGCTGAGTTGGTTCTTGCTGTTGAGCGAGATGTCGGTCTTTCCGAGAAAGACGTTCTGGTCGCGCCCGGTCTGATAGGTGTTGAGCTTCGGCAAAAGGATGGACTGCGCGGCGGCGGGCGCGGTCGAGAGGTTCGGCACGTCGAGCGGCTGCGGGATGTTCGAGCGCTGGCCGTCGTAGGTGAAGAAGAAGAACGCCTTGTTCTTCCTGATGGGGCCGCCGACTGAGCCGCCGAACTGGTTGATGCGGAACGGAGGCCGCTTGTTCGGCAGGCCGCGGCGGAACTCGTTGGCCTTCGTGATGGGGTCGTTCGCGTTCAGTGACTCGTCGCGGAAGTACTCGAAGAGGTTGCCGTGAAAGTCGTTCGTGCCCGACTTGGTGACGACGTTGATGACCGCGCCGCCCGCGCGCCCGAACTCGGCGGAGAAGCCGTTCTGGTTGACCTGAAACTCCTGCACCGACTCTTCGCTGAATTGATAAGGCGGGCGCACGCCGCCGCGACCGAGCGCCTGACCGAAGAAGGTGTTGTTGTTGTCAACGCCGTCAACCTGAAGGCTGTTGAAGGTGCCGCGCTGTCCGCCGACCGAGAGGTCGCCGCCGCGCGGGTCGCGGATGACGCCGGGCGAGAGCGTGGAGAAGTCCTGGAAGTTGCGACCGTTGATCGGGAGGTTCTGAATCGAGCGGTCGTTGATCGTCGTCGAGACCGAGGTGCGCGTCGTCTCGACCGTCGGCGCTTCCGCCGAGACGGTCAACTCGCCGGTCACGCCGCCTACATACATTTGTAAGTCGAGCGTTGTTTTACCGCCGACCGTGACCGTCACATCATTCGCAGACTTATCGTTAAAGCCTTGTGCACTTGCCTTCACGGAGTAAGTGCCCGGCGGAAGCAGGATGATGCGGTAGTTGCCCTCGCTGTCGGTCGTAGCAATTCTTTCAAAGCCCGTCGCTTGATTCTTAGCGGTAACGGTCGCGTTAGGGACAGCTGCGCCTTTAGGGTCGAGCACGCGGCCTTCGATGTTGCCGGTCGTCGCCTCGGACTGTGCGAAGGCGGCGACGGGCGCGAGCAGACCAATGCACAGGCACAGCACGACGAGCCGTGCGAAGAAGGGGGGAACTCTCTTCAACATGATTTCCTCTCTGTAGTCGGATTCGTATGTGAACGCTTATTTTCGTCTGCCCGGCTCGCTGGCCGGAGCCTCTTCGTTGTGAAGCGTGATACTACGCGGGCGCGGCCCGCAGGTCAACGCCCGCGCGTTTAATTCCCTGTTAAGCGCACGCCCCCGCAGTTCGGCTGCACGGGCGATTACGCCCCGCGCGCCGGGGCCGGATTTCCGCCGCCGCGCCTCCGAGGATGACAACTCGACCTCCTAGGCTCAACGTCGGGCCACAGGAGCTATTTCAGGAGCAATTAAGGTTCGTTAATGCCTCAAGAGGAAAAGCAAGCCCCTGAAAGGGGCGTGAGAATGTAGCCCACGGCTCACGCCCCTTTCAGGGGCTTTAGCGGGCCGAGTAGGCGGCGCAGGCCCGCCGTCTGCACGAGGCTCATCAGGCCCATGTAGCCGTAGCCGAAGCAGAAGAGCGAGAGGAAGGGTATGGTGCCCCACATCCCCATGTGCGCGGCGTAGGCGACGGCGAGCAGGAAGTAGAAGGCGAAGGCAAGCTCGAACGCCGGAAGCCAGCCGCGACCGCGTTTGTACTTCTTGCGCTTCCAGCTCTCGTCGCGCGCACCCTCGACCCTGTACTTCGGCGTGCGGACGAACTCGGTCCTGATGCGGAAGAGCGCCTCCAGAACGGCGCGCGCGTTCGAGAAGGCGAGGCCGATGCCCAAGCCCATGACGAGCGGCAGGTGCAAAAGTCTGCGGCGCGCGCGCGGTCGGTCGAGATACCAAATGGCCGAGCCGTAGAAGAGCACGACCGACGCGGTCGAGAAGAAGAGCAGAGGCAGGTCGAGCAGCAGAAGATTCTGAAAGCCCTGGTTGTAACGGACGAGCAGGAGCGGGAACTGCAAGAGGCTCGTCAGAATCATCAGCGGGTAGCTGATGTTCCCCGTCAGGCGGAAGAACATCTCAAGCTTCACGCGCGCCGGAAGCCGCGAGCGGAAGATGCGCGGGTAGAGTTTCAAAGCGACTTCCGTGACGCCCTTCGCCCAGCGACGTTGCTGTGCCTTGAAGGCGTTGATCTCGACCGGCACTTCCGACGGCGCGTCTTCGTCGAGCAGATAGACGAAGCGCCAGCCCATCAGTTGCGCGCGGTAAGACAGGTCGGTGTCTTCGGCCAGCGTGTCGTGCTGCCAGCCGCCCGACCATTCGATGGCTTCGCGCCGCCACATTCCGGCGGTGCCGTTGAAA
>DASRCS010000074.1:0-6277 GCA_035652995.1 Pyrinomonadaceae bacterium | reverse complement strand
CGTTCCAGGATCACTACACGATTAAGAAGGCAGACCTCAAACAGCTCGACGAGTACCAGAAGCGGCTCAAGGTTCATCTCGACGTGATGACGCCGCGCTACAACCTCGGCGACAAGCGCCTGCTCGACCTCTACCAGCAGCGCGCGACGATGGCCGACACGTTCGGCTCGAAGTCCGCGAACCTCGGCGAAGTCGCGCACGCCGGACTGCCCGGCATCGTCGTGCCCAAGGGCTTCGGCATCCCGATTTACTACTACGACCAGTTCATCAAGGAGAACAATCTCGAAGACGCAATCTACGAGTTGATGAACGACCAGAAGTTCGTCCACGACCCCGCGTACCGACGCCAGAAACTCGCCGAACTGCGCGAGCGTTTCAAGCAGGGGAAGGTGTCGCCCGCGCTGCGCGACGCGGTCTTGAAGAAGGTGCACGCGGAGTACAAGGACAAGGGCCTGTTCGTCCGCAGCTCGTCGAACGTCGAAGACCTTCCGAACTTCAGCGGCGCTGGCCTGCACGACACAGTGCCGAACGTCCGCGGCGACGAGCAGTTGATGGACGCCATCAAGACCGTCTGGGCCTCGCTCTGGAACTTCGACGCATACGAGGCGCGCGAGCGCGCGAACGTTGACCACTCCAAGGCTTTCATGGCGATTCTCGTGCAGGAGGGAATCAACGCCGACAGCGCGGGCGTGATGATTACGACCGACCCGTTCGACGCTGAAGACCGCGGCGCGATCTACATCTCTGCGAAGCGCGGCCTCGGCATCAAGGTCGTCGAGGGCAAGAAGGTCGCCGAGCAGATCATCTACATGCCCGTCGCGAACTCGGTCAAAGTCCTGACGCGCTCGGACGAGGACAGCCTGCTCACCTTCGACGAACACGGCGGCGTCAAGGAGATTCCCATCTCCGGCGAGCGCGCCGTGCTGACGGACGACGTTGTGCGGAGGCTCGCCGACGCCGCGGCGCGCATCAAGCGCGTCTTCGGCGGGCGCGAGCAGGACATCGAGTGGGTCTTCATGAACGGGCAGGTTTACATCGTGCAGTCGCGCCCCTTCATTCAAGGGAGCTGAAACGTCGGAGATGAGCGCGCGCACGACAAACACGACCGCAGCCGTCGCCCTCACGCTCGCGCTCCTCGCGTGCGCGTGCGGCAGGGGCGCGTCGAACGGGAACGCACAGGGCAACACGGCGGCGGCCTCGCCCTCGTCTTCCGCCGCGGACAACGGCGGCTCCGCCGCTGACCTCGCGAAGCTCGACGCGGACGTGGATCAGTTGGAGGCGCGGGCCGAGCGCAACCCCGGCGACGACGAGGCGCTGACCGAACTGGCGAAGGCTTACGTCCGGCGCGGCAACGCGCACCGCGCCGCGAACCAGCTTCAGGAGGCGCTCTTAGACTACCGGCGCGCGCAGAGCGCAGACCCCGACAACCCGGACGCGCAGCGCAACGCGGCGGAAATCTCGCCGCTCGTCGAGGGCGCGCCGACCGGCGAGAACGGCGAGCCTGCCCCGCTCCCGATCACGCCCGGCGTCACGGCGGACGAAGACAACAGCAACATCAATCCGAAGCCGAAAGGCAAAAAGCAGTGACGAGTGACGAGTGACGAGCAGAAAAGCTTTTAGCGTTTAGCTATCGGCTCTTAGCTCCGGCTCTTATGGCTAAATTCTTAACTCGTCACTCGTCACTGCTTTCATCATGCTAATCATTCCGGCGATTGACCTCCGAGACGGCAGGTGCGTGCGGCTGACGCAGGGGCGGCGCGGCGACGCGAAGGTTTACGACGGCGAGCCGGTCGAGATCGCGCGAGGGTTCGAGTCGGCGGGCGCTCGGATGATTCACGTCGTTGACCTCGACGGCGCGTTCGCCGACAGGAACTCGAAGAATCGCGCGGTCGTTCGCGAAATCATCAGTGCCGTCGGGATTCCCGTCCAGTTCGGCGGAGGACTCAGGAGCGAAGACGACGTTCGGCAGATGATCGAGTTCGGCGCGGCGCGAGTCGTCGTCGGCACGCTCGCCGCCGAGTCGCCTGAGAAGCTTCGAGAGCTTGTGCGGTCGTTCGGCCCGCGAGTCTGCGTCGGGATTGACGCTCGTAACGGAATCGTCCTGACGCACGGCTGGGAGAGGGAAGGCGAGTTGAGAGCATCTGAACTCGCCCGCCGAGTCGCGGACGCGGGCGTCGAGCGAATGGTTTACACGGACGTTGCGCGCGACGGGATGCTTTCGGGCGTGAACGTCGAGCAGACCGGCTCGATTGCGCGCGAGTCGGGGCTGCGCGTCACGGCTTCGGGCGGCGTCTCTTCGCTCGAAGACCTGCGGCGTTTGAAGACGGTCGAGGAGTTCGGCGTTGACAGCGTTGTCGTCGGCAAGGCGCTCTACGAAGGGCGATTCAGTTTGCAGGAGGCTTTGAGTGTCGAGTGAGCTGATGTCGAACGCAATGACGCACGGGCGGATGTCGCATGGGCGGAGAGGTGCGCGCGGATGAGTGACGAAGTGCGAAGCGTTTTCGCCGGAGGGATACTCGCGGGCCGCGTCGCCTTCGTGACGGGCGGCGGCACGGGAATCACGGGCGGCGTCGCGCGCGCGCTCGCCGAAGCCGGTGCGCGCGTCGCGCTCGTCAGCCGCAGGATGGAGAACCTTGAAGGCGCGGCGGCGAAGATTAAAGAGGCGGGCGGCGAGGCGTTGGCCTTCGCCGCGGACGTGCGCGACTTCGCGCAGGTCGAGCGCGCGATAGCCGCGACGGTCGAACGCTTCGGGCGGCTCGACATCGTCGTCAACGGCGCGGCGGGAAACTTCCTCTGCCCCGCGGCGGAGCTTTCGCCCAACGGCTTCGGCACGGTCGTTGACATTGACCTCAAGGGCACGTTCAACGTCTGCCGCGCGGCCTTCGACGAGTTGAAGAAGCGGCGCGGGCAGGTCTTAAACATCAGCGCGACGCTCCACTACCTCGGCACGCCCTTGCAACTCCACGTCTCGGCGGCGAAGGCGGGCGTGGACGCATTGACGCGCAACCTCGCCGTCGAGTGGGGCGCGTTCGGCATCCGCGTCAACGCCATCGCGCCCGGCCCCATCGAAGACACCGAGGGCATGAAGCGTCTCGTCCCGCCGCAGGTCAAGGAGCGCCTGCGCCGCGCCATCCCGCTCGGTCGCTTCGGTCGCATCCGCGACATCGAGCAGTGCGCCGTCTTCCTCTGCTCCGACGCGGCCAGCTTCATCAGCGGCGCAGTCGTCGTCGTTGACGGCGGCCACTGGCTCAACGGGAGGGTGATAAGTGATGAGTGATGAGTGATGAGTGATGAAAAATTGTTACCTGCTTTTTCCCATCACTCACCACTCATCACTCATCACTCATCACCTATCACTCATGATTGGTCTTCAGCCTTCGACATTCGAGGAGTTCGAGCGCGAGACGGCGCGGGGCAACGTCGTGCCCGTCGTGCGGACTGTGCTCGCGGACTTGCAGACGCCCGTGGGCGCTTTCCTGCGCGTCGCGGACAGAGCGCGTCACGCGTTCCTGCTCGAATCGGTCGAGGGCGGCGAGCGCATCGCGCGACACTCGTTCATCGGCGCGGAGCCGGAGATGGTCGTGCGCGGTCGCGGCGACTCGACCTTCGTCGAGCGGCGCGGCGAGACGGAAGAGTTGCGCGGCGTTCACGCGACCGATTTCCTGCGCGACTACTTTCGCGCGCGCAGGCTCGCGCGCCGCGCGGGACTCGCGCCGATGGCGGGCGGCGCGGTCGGCTATCTGGCCTACGAGGCCGCGCGCCGGTTCGAGCCTGTTCTCGGAAAGAGCCTGAAGACTTCGGAGACGGACGAAGCGGTCTTCATGATCTTCCGAACCGTGCTCGCGTTCGACCGCGTGCGGCAGCAGATCGAGATCGCGTCCGTAGTTTTCACCGACGAGGCCGCGGGCAACCGCGAACGCCTGCGCGAACTCTACGACACGGCGGTCGCCGAGACAGCGCGCGTCGAGAAGCTTTTGAGCGAAGGCGTCGGCGCGCCGTTGCTGCTTGATGAGAGCCGCGGGGTCGGCGGTGCGGGCGACGGCGCGGCTGGTGATGTGACGCAGTTCGAGGCGAGCTGGTCGCGCGAGGAGTACGAGTCGGCGGTCAGAGAGATCAAGGAGCGCATCGCCGCGGGCGACTGTTATCAGGCCGTCCTGTCGCTCTCTTTCACGAAGAAGGTCGGCGTGCGGCCCCTTCAGATTTACCGCGCGCTGCGTGCGGCGAACCCTTCGCCGTACATGTACTTTCTGCGGATGGGCGACGAGACGGTCGTCGGCGCGTCGCCGGAAATGCTCGTGCGCTGCCGGGGGCAGCGGCTCGACTACCGACCGATTGCGGGCACGCGAAAGCGCGGCGCGACCGAGACCGAGGACTGGCTGCTCGGCGAGGAGATGCGCTCGGACGAGAAGGAGGTCGCCGAGCACGTCATGCTCGTTGACCTCGGTCGCAACGACCTGGGCCGCGTCGCGGACTTCGGCTCGGTCGAGGTCGGCGAGTTGATGACCGTCGAGCGCTACTCGCACGTGCAGCACCTCGTTACTTCGCTCCGCGCGCGGCTGCGCGACGAGTGCGACCGCTTCGACGCGCTCGCCGCCTGCTTCCCGGCGGGGACTGTGACGGGCGCGCCCAAGGTTCGCGCCATGCAGATCGTCGCGGGGCTTGAGCCGCGCGCGCGCGGCATCTACGCGGGCGCGGTTCTCTACGCCGACTACGCCGACAACCTCGACTCGTGCATCGCCATCAGAACGGTCATGATTCGGAACTCGCTCGCGCGCGTCCAGGCGGGCGCAGGGATAGTCGCCGACTCCGTGCCGGAGCGGGAGTATGAAGAGTCATGCAACAAGGCGCGGACGGTGATGAGCGCCATCGAGATGGCGGAGCGCGGGTTGTGAGCCGGCGCGCGAGCGTCGGAAGGCGGGGTTGAGGGCGAATTCCGTGCGGCGGGATTGATGCGAGACGACGCGATGGGCGAGAAGGTTCTGCTCATAGACAACTACGATTCGTTCACGTACAACCTCGTACAGTACCTCGGCGAGCTTGGCGCGCGCGTCGAGGTGCGCCGCAACGACGAGGTGACGGTCAGGGAAGTCGAGTCGGAGCTACGCCCCGACCGCATCGTCGTCTCTCCGGGGCCGGGGACGCCGGACGAGGCCGGCGTGTCGCTCGAACTGATCGCGTCGGTCGCGGGCCACGTGCCGCTGCTCGGAGTCTGCCTCGGCCATCAGGCCATCGGGCAAATCTTCGGCGGTCGAGTCGTGCGCGGCCCCTCGCCGGTTCACGGCAAGCCCGCGGAAATCTGTCACGACGGGAAGACCATTTTCGACGGACTCGAATATCGCTTTCCGGCTGCGCGCTACCATTCGCTCGTCGTCGAGCGCGAGAGCCTGCCCTCCTGCCTCGAAGTCTCGGCCACGACGCCCGACGGCATCATCATGGCCCTGCGCCACCGGAAGATGAAAGTCGAGGGCGTGCAGTTCCACCCCGAATCAATCCTGACGACGGAAGGGAAGAAGCTGCTCTCGAACTTTCTGAAACTGTGAGTAGTCGTCAGCTTTTCGACTCCTCTTTCTTGAGCGGCGACGCGCATCGTCCGACCGATAAAGCCGCTGTCTCCCGCCGCCGTTTGCTACAATAAAGATTCGGGTAGGGAATTTGACCACGGCGGAAGGCGTAGGCCGGACGCCGAGCGCTGAAAGCTTCCATGTCCGACGAGATTTTAATTAACAGGGAGCGACCGTCCTGGCTCGTGCCCGCGCACGTGCGGCGCGACGAGCCGAAGGGCGCGCCCCTGCGCGAGTTCACCGTGCGCCTGATGCGCGGCGAGCACCTGAAGCGCGACGAGGCCGCCGCGATGCTCGACGCGCTGCTCGACGGCGAGACGACCGACGCGCAGATCGGCGCGGCGCTCGTCGCGCTCGCGGCGAAGGGCGAGACGGTCGAGGAGCTTGCCGGCTTCGCCTCGGCGATGCGCGCGCGCGCCGTGCCGATTCGCTCGCGGCACGAGTGCTTCATCGACACGGCGGGCACGGGTTCGAGCGCGGCCAAGACTTTCAACGTCTCGACCGCCGCGGCCTTCGTCATCGCGGGCGCTGGGCTGCCCGTCGCCAAGCACGGCAACCGCGCCGCGACGAGCAGTTCGGGGAGCGCCGACGTGCTGGCCTACCTCGGCGTCAACGTCAACGCGGCGGCGGAAGTCACCGAGCGCTGCCTGAACGAGATCGGCGTCTGCTTCATGTTCGCGCCGCTCTACCACGGCACGACCGCGCGCGTCGCGGGC
>DASRCS010000073.1:0-30175 GCA_035652995.1 Pyrinomonadaceae bacterium | reverse complement strand
GGGGGACAACGTGGCGATGGAGGTCGAGCTGATCACGCCGATCGCTTTGGAGAAGGGCCTGAGGTTCGCCATCCGCGAGGGGGGCAGGACGGTGGGGGCCGGCACCGTCTCCGAAATCGTCGAGTAGCTCGGCGTTTACGGTTCGCGACTGCTGCGCCGACGGGTCGCGGATGAAGTGTTGAAATAAAATTTTCGGGGTGAGTTTATGCCGCGCGACAACATTGTGTTGCAGTGTACCGAGTGCAAGAGCCGCAACTACGTTACGACGAAGAACAAGAAGACGAAGCCGGAGCGCCTTGAGTTTCGGAAGTTCTGTCGCCGCTGCCGTTGCCACAGGTCGCACAAGGAAACTAAGTAGGAAGGACGAAGGCGGAAGGCTGAGGCGAAGGCGAAGCGCCTTTCTTTCATCCTTCACCTTGCAGCCTTCATCCTTTTTGCGGAGGGGTATAGTGTCAACGGTTAGCACGTCGGTCTCCAAAACCGAAAGTCCGAGTTCGAATCTTGGTACCCCTGCCACTTAATTTTGGCCGAGATGCTTTGCGGCGATAGAGTCTTTTCATGGCGACGGAGGAGTGGAAAAGGACGCATCCCGAAAAGATTCGCGAGTACAGGCGGAACTGGTACGCGAGGAATCGGAAGGCCGCCAAGGTCGCCGTTCGTCAGCGCAAGCGCGAGATTCGCAAGTGGTTCGATGAGTATAAAAGCCGTCTGAAGTGCGAGCGTTGTTGTGAGGCTCATCCGGCGTGCCTTGAGTTTCACCACAGGGAGCCGAACGAGAAAGAGATTGTTGTCTCGAAAGCGTTAGACTGGGGCTGGAGCGTCGAGAGGATTCTGAGCGAAATCGCGAAGTGTGACGTGCTTTGCGCAAACTGCCATCGAAAGCAGCACTGGAAGCAAGAGGTCGGAAGGGAAGTAACGTCGGGTGTCGAAGAGGAAGGAAGATCAGATGACTGCGAGCCATGACGAGCCGGAGGATGTGACGGGGACGGCATCGGCTTCGGGCGCGGCCCCGCGCATGGCGCGGTTCGGCGAAGGTTTGGAGGGCCGCCCGGCGCGGCGCGAGCGCGGCCAGGCAGAGCGCACGCGCGACGGTTTCCCCGCGCGCACGGGCAAGTTCGTGCGCGACGTGCGCTCGGAGCTTGGCCGCACGACGTGGCCGACCGCGCACGAGGTCAAGAACACGACGATCATCACGGTCATCGCCGTCATCTTCTTCGCCGCGTACCTCTGGGCCGCCGACCGCGTCTTCGCGTTCCTGTTCGATCAGATTCACCGCCTCTTCGGTGTCTCGTAAGGGAAGAAGTCATGCAGCAGTGGTTCATCCTACACACGTACTCCGGGCACGAGAAGAAGGTGCGCGACAGTCTGAAGGCGCGCATCCGCGACACCGACCTTCAGAGCGTGGTGACGGAGGTGCTCGTCCCGACCGAGACGGTCGTCGAGATGCGCGGCAACAAGCGCGTCGAATCGTCGCGGATGTTCTACCCCGGCTACGTACTGGTGCAGATCGAGTGCGACGACCGCGGGCACATCCCCGACGACGTTTTTCATCTGATTAAGTCAACGCCGAAGGTGACGGGCTTCGTCGGCGGACAGCAGCCGACGCCGCTGACGCCCGACGAGGTGAACCAGATCGTCCACAACGTGACGGAGGCGCAGGAGAAGCCGAAGCCGAAGTTCACATACGCGCAGGGCGAGACCGTGCGCATCAAGTCCGGCCCGTTCGCCTCGTTCACCGGCAAGGTCGAAGAGGTCAACGCCGACAAGTCAACGCTCAAGGTCGTCGTCACGATCTTCGGGCGCTCGACGCCGGTCGAGCTGAACTTCCTCGACGTCGAGAAGGTGACGTTTACTGAAGACGAGTAGTCGGTTTTCAGTTTTCAGCTTGGGCGCTGAATCAAGAACTGAAAACTGAGAACTCAAAACTGAAAACTGAGTCATGGCTAAGAAAATTACAGGCTACATCAAGCTGCAAGTTCCGGCGGGGAAGGCGAACCCCGCGCCGCCGATTGGCCCCGCGTTGGGCCAGCACGGCGTCAACATCATGGAGTTCTGCAAGGCCTTCAACGCGAAGACCGCGCAGATGGACCCCGACCTGAAGGTGCCGGTCGTCATCACGGTTTTCGCCGACCGCTCGTTCACCTTCGAGACGAAGACGCCGCCCGCGGCTGACCTTCTGAAGAAGGCCGCGGGCATCCCGAAGGGTTCGGGCAAGCCGAACAAGGAGAAGGTCGGCACGATCTCGCGCGCCAAGATCGAGGAGATCGCGAAGCTCAAGCTCCAAGACCTGAACACGACTAATCTTGAGTCGGCCATCAAGACCATCGAAGGCACGGCGCGCAACATGGGACTGACGATAGAGTGATTGCGGATTGCGGATTGCGGATTGTCTCGTCCGCAGTCGCCTCCGCCTTGAGAGGGAGAGGCAAAGAGAGGGCGAATTTCAGAAGTCGAAGGTTGCGAATCCGCAATCCGGATTCGGAAATCCGCAATCGAACGGCCTCGCTCGAACCTCGGAGGAAGTTTTAATGCCGAAGCAAGGTAAGAAGTATCGCGCGGCTCTGGAGAAGATCGAGCCGGGCAGGAAGTACACGCTCGAAGAGGGCCTGACGAAGGTCAAGGAGATCGCCTTCGCGAAGTTCGACGAGACGGTCGAGCTGACGCTGTGGCTCGGCGTTGACCCGCGCAAGGCCGATCAACTCGTGCGCGGCACGGTCGTACTGCCGCACGGCGTCGGAAAGACGGTGCGCGTGCTCGTCATCGCGCAGGGCGAGAAGGTCAAAGAGGCTGAGGAGGCCGGGGCGGATTTCGTCGGCGGCGAGGACATGGTCAACCAGATCAAGGGCGGCTGGCTCGACTTCGACGCCGTCATCGCGACGCCCGACATGATGCGCCTCGTCGGACAGTTGGGAAAAATCTTAGGCCCGCGCGGACTGATGCCGAACCCGAAGACCGGCACCGTGACCTTCGACGTGGCGACCGCCGTGCGCGAGACGAAGGCCGGCAAGGTCGAGTACCGCGTTGACAAGACGGGCGTGATTCACGTCGGCGTCGGCAAGGTCTCGTTCGAGCAGGACAAACTGCGCGAGAACGCGCAGGTGCTCTTGGACGCGGTCGTCAAGGCGAAGCCCTCGACGGCGAAGGGCAAGTACGTCAAGAAGGTCAACCTCGCGGCGACGATGAGTCCGGGCGTGCTCCTGGACGAGACGGCCTACGCGAAGTAAGGAGGGGGTGACAAGAACAATGAAGACAAGAGAGCAGAAGCAGAAAGACCTCGAAGCCCTCTCGCAGCAGTTTCAGGCGGCGACCGCAGGGATGCTCATCGGCTTCCAGAAGCTGACGGTCGCGAAGGATCAGGAGTTGCGCCGCCAATTGCGCGAGGCGGGCGCGCGCTACTCCGTCGTCAAGAACACGCTGGCGCGCAAGGCCGCCGAGGGCACGCCCTTCGCGCAGGCCGCCGATCACTTCAAGGGCGTGACCGCGCTCGCCACAGCCGAGGGCGACCCCGTGCAGTTGTCGAAGGCGATCTCGAAGTTCGTCAAGGACAACCCGGACTTATTCTCGTTCAAGGTCGGAGTCGTCGAGGGGCGCGTCGTCGCTCTGCGAGATGTCGAGGCCATCGCGACGCTGCCGTCGAAGGAGGAGTTGATCTCGAAGGTCATGTTCCTCATCAACGCGCAGGCGCAGCGGCTCGTCACGGTTCTGTCGGCGGTGCCGCGCAACCTCGCCGTCGTCGTCAAGCAGATCGGCGAGCAAAAAGGTGGCGCCGCCGAGGCGCCGCAGTAACGCGAAGCGAAAAGTTTTTGAGACGATCAAGCGGTCGTCTCTGTCGGATTTGAAATTTGAGATTTCAGATTTGAAGTCTCAACCGAAGACAGCCGGACGCGGAAAACGGGCTGGGCGATTTGTCAGGTCGCACCTCAAGCTCGGACGCGACCCTTGCAGGAAGATGCAGCCGGTAAGGTGAGTGTCCCGTGGGTTCTCTCGGCTCGCGAACTAAACGAGCGATCAGCGTTAAGCGCCCGGCACTCGGCCTAAAGACTTTTAGAAGCCGACTGCTGAAAGCCGACCGCTGACGGCTCTTCACAACCAGAGAAACCCTTTGAGGAGGAGTTGAAATTATCATGGCAGCTACACGCGAAGACGTTATCGAGTTTTTGAAGAACATGACGCTTTTGGAAGCGTCGCAGCTCGTCAAGGAGCTTGAGGAGACTTTCGGCGTCTCGGCGGCGGCGGCGGCTGTTGCCGCGCCGGTTGGCGGCGGCGGGGCTACGGCTGAGGCGGCTGCGCCCGCGGAAGAGAAGACCGAGTTCGACGTGATCCTCCAGGCGATTGACGCCAGCAAGAAGATCAACATCATCAAGGTCGTCCGCGAGATCACCGCGCTCGGCCTGAAGGAGGCCAAAGACCTGGTCGAGGCCGCGCCGAAGCCGGTCAAGGAAGGCGTCGCCAAGGACGAGGCCGAGGCCATCCGCGCCAAGCTCACCGAAGCCGGCGCGACCGTCGAGGTGAAGTAATGGAAGCGTGATAAGTGATGAGTGATGAGATAAGAAACTGCTCTTATCTCATCACTCGTCACGGCTTTCCGTTCTTGACAGTTGGCCGCGCGCGCGGCTAAGGTATGGGAGTAGTGAGGGGCTGTCGGTACTCCCGAAAACTTTGATGAAGCTTAACCGCTTTCGGAAAAGAAGCGGTCAGAGACTTGTGCGCTCTGGCCGCGCTTTGGCGTCTCTAAAATAGCACTCGGCGTTCGGCAGTCGGCGGTCAGCAGGCCGGCGGCTGGGCGGTTTGAAAAGTCCTCTTTAGAACTCTTTGGCTGAAGGCTGACTGCTGATAGCCGACAGCTTCGATAAGGAACTCCTGATGTCTGCAAATCCGGTTCAGAATCCGTTACAGAAAAGCGCCGTCGGTTCGGGCCGCCGCGTGAGCCAGCCGCCCACGCGCCACGACTTCTCGAAGATCAAGACGGCTGTCCGCATCCCGAACCTTATAGAGATTCAGCGCGACTCGTACAACCGTTTTCTCCAGATGGACTTGTTGCCGGAAGAGCGCGAGCCGGCGGGGTTGCAGGCCGTCTTCCGCTCGGTCTTCCCCATCGCCGACTTCCGCCAGACCGCCGAGCTCGATTTCGTCGAGTACCACATCGGCAACTGGCAGTGTAAGTGCGGTCGTCTCGAAGGTCTGCGCTACCTGCGCGCGAACTGTAAGAATTGCGGCTCGCTCGTCAAGGTTGACCCGCTCACGCCCGGCGAGACCTTGTGCCACAACTGCGGCACGTTCAACGCCGTTCGCCCGACGCTCTGCGACAACTGCGGCGAGCCTGTGGGTTTGAAGCACAAGCACGACCAGCAGGAGTGTCAGGAGCGCGGCATGACCTACAGCGTGCCGCTCAAGGTCAAAATCCGCCTGACGGTTTACGACAAAGACCCGGAGACCGAGACCAAGTCCATCCGCGACATCAAGGAGGAGGAGGTCTTCTTCGGCGAGATTCCGCTGATGACCGACAACGGCACGTTCATCATCAACGGCACGGAGCGCGTCATCGTCTCGCAGCTCCACCGCTCGCCCGGCGTCTTCTTCGAGAAGGCCCCGGTCTATCTCGCCAAAGTCATCCCGTACCGCGGCTCGTGGGTCGAGTTCGAGTACGACCAGAAGAATCTGCTCTACGTCCGCATTGACCGCAAGCGTAAATTCCTGGCGAGCATCTTCCTGCGCGCGCTCGGCATCTGGCTCAACCCGCAGTTCAACCCGAAGTCGTTCGGCTCGGACTCGCAGATGGAGGAGGCGGTCAGGAACGCTTCGTTCGCGGACGAGGACATCCTGCGCGCCTTCTACATCGGCGACGAGATTCGCGTGCAGGACGGGCGGCTCTTCATACAGGTGCGCGAGGAGGGGTCGACCAACCTCGTCGGCATGAAGGTCGAGAGCGACCTCAAGGGGCGCGGCGCGGCTGAGCCGATTGTCAAGGCCGGCAAGAAGGTGACTTCGTCGGCGCTCCGCGACATACGCAAGGGCCACATCAAAGAGGTCGAGGTTGACACGCAGCAGTTCGAGGGCGCTTACGCTCTGGCCGACGTTGTGAACGCCGAGACGGGCGAGGTCGTCGTCGAGGCCAACAACGAGATCACGCCCGCCAAGTTGCAGGAGATAGCCGAGGCCGGCGTGCAGTCGTTCACGGTCTTCTTCCCCGAACGCGACGACCTCGGTAACGTCCTGTCGCAGACGCTGAAGAAGGACGCGATCACGAAGCCCGTGGACGCGCTGCTTGAGATTTACCGCAAGATGCGACCGGGCGACCCGCCGACCGTGCAGACGGCTTACAAGCTCTTCGAGGGGATGTTCTTCGACGACCGCAAGTTCGACCTCTCGCGCGTCGGTCGCCTGAAGTTCAACATCAAGATGGGGAGGCCGGAGCGCGACCGCATCGAAGACCCGCTCCTCTCCGCCACGGACTTCGTCAGCGTCATCTCGTACCTTCTGAAGATGCGGCGCAACCCGACCGAGTACCTCGCCGACGACATCGACCACCTCGGCAACCGCCGCGTGCGCGCCGTCGGCGAACTGCTCGAAAATCAGTTCCGCATCGGACTCGTCCGCATGGAGCGCGCCATCAAGGAGAAGATGTCCATCCAGCAGGAGATGCAGACGACGATGCCGCGCGACCTCATCAACGCGAAGCCCGTCACGGCTGCCGTCCGCGAGTTCTTCGGCTCCAGCCAGCTCTCGCAGTTCATGGATCAGACGAACCCGCTCTCCGAGATCACGCACAAGCGCCGCCTCTCGGCCCTTGGGCCGGGCGGATTGTCGCGCGAGCGCGCGGGGTTCGAGGTGCGCGACGTGCACCCGACGCACTACGGTCGCATCTGCCCCATCGAGACGCCTGAAGGCCCGAACATCGGCCTCATCTCGTCTCTCTCGTGCTTCGCGCGCATCAACGAGTTCGGCTTCATCGAGTCGCCCTACCGCAAGGTCGGGGACGGTCGCGTCGTCGAGTTCGTGCGCGTCACGAACGGCGGCGACACGAAGTACAAGCCGGGCGACCACGTCTCGGAGGACGAGATCGTCAAGGCCAACAAGCGGGTTGGCGCGGACGGTCGCAAGGCCGTGTACGAGCCGTACCCGTTCTACCTGACGGCCTGGGAAGAGGACAAGTACGTCATCGGGCAGGCCAACATCGAACTCGGCGAGGACGGCACGATCATCAACGAGCGCAACGCCGCGCGGAAGGCGGGCGAGTTCATCTCGGCGCTGCGCGAGGAGATCGAGTACGTTGACGTTTCGCCGAAGCAGCTCGTCTCGGTCGCCGCCTCGCTCATCCCGTTCCTCGAGAACGACGACGCGAACCGCGCGTTGATGGGATCGAACATGCAGCGCCAGTCCGTGCCGCTCCTTCGCGCGGAGTCGCCGTACATCGGAACCGGCATGGAGCAGGTGACGGCGCGCGACAGTGGCGCGGTCGTCTCGGCGCGGCGCGACGGCGTCGTTGACTACGTTGACTCGGAGCGCATCATCGTGCGCGCCGACCACAACGTTGACGGCACGATTTCGCGCGAGGTGACGGCGGACATCTACACGCTGACGAAGTTCAAGCGCTCGAACCAGAACACGTGCATCAACCAGCGCCCGATTGTTCAGATCGGCGAGCGCGTCGCCAAGGGACAAGTCATCGCCGACGGCCCTTGCACGGATCGCGGCGAACTCGCGCTTGGTAGGAACGTCCTCGTCGCCTTCATGCCGTGGCGCGGCTACAACTTCGAGGACGCGATTCTCGTAAGCGAGCGTCTCGTGAAGGACGATTACTACACCTCGATTCACATCGAGGAGTTGGAGATCGAGGCACGCGACACGAAGCTCGGCCCCGAAGAGATCACGCGCGACATCCCGAACGTCGGCGAGAACATGCTGCGCGACCTCGACGAGTCGGGCATCATCCGCATCGGCGCGCAGGTCAAGCCCGGCTCGATTCTCGTCGGCAAGGTCACGCCGAAGGGCGAGACGCAGTTGACGGCGGAGGAGAAACTGCTCCGCGCGATCTTCGGCGAGAAGGCCGGCGACGTGAAGGACGCTTCGCTCGTCTGCCCTCCGGGCATTGACGGAACGGTCGTCGAGGTTCAGGTCTTCACGCGCAAGGGTCAGGAGCGCGACCAGCGCTCGCTCTCCATCGAGATGGACGAGGAGAATCGGCTGCGCCGCGACCTCGAAGACGAGATGCGAATCCTTCGCGAGCAGCGCGACGCGCGCATCTACGAACTCTTCGAGGGGCGCAAGCTCACGGCAGACCTTTCGGTCGAGCGCGAAGTCCGCATCCCCAAAAACGAGACCATCACGCGCGAGATGCTCGCGGGTCTCGAACCCAAGCAGCTACGCAAGGCCCAACTCGCGGGCGCGCGCGCGGCGGACATCATCGCCGAAGTTAAAGACTTCGAGGAGAGAACCGAGCGGCAGATTCGCATCCTCACAGACATCTACGAGGAGAAGATTGCGAAGCTCCGTCAGGGCGACGAACTCGCGCCGGGCGTCATCAAGATGGTCAAGGTCTTCATCGCGATGAAGCGCAAGCTCTCGGTCGGCGACAAGATGGCCGGACGCCACGGCAACAAGGGCGTCATCGCGCGGATTCTTCCCGAAGAGGACATGCCGTACCTGCCCGACGGCACGCCCGTGGACATCGTCCTCAACCCGCTCGGCGTGCCTTCGCGCATGAACGTCGGGCAAATCCTTGAGACGCACTTGGGCTGGGCCGCGCGCGTCCTCGGCCTGCACTTCGCGACGCCGGTCTTCGACGGCGCGACCGAGCCTGAGATCAAGGAGAAGATTCGTCAGGCGGGCGCGACGCTGCGCGAGCAGGGGCTTCCCGAAATCGTCAGCGAGACCGGGAAGACCGTCCTCTACGACGGGCTTTCCGGCGAGCCTTTCGAGCAGAAGGTGACGGTCGGCTACATCTACATGCTGAAGCTGTCGCACCTCGTGGACGACAAGATTCACGCGCGCTCCATCGGCCCGTACTCGCTCATCACGCAGCAGCCGCTCGGCGGCAAGGCGCAGTTCGGCGGACAGCGCTTCGGCGAGATGGAGGTCTGGGCGCTCGAAGCCTACGGCGCGGCGCACATCCTTCAGGAGCTTCTGACGGCGAAGTCCGACGACGTTGCCGGTCGCTCGAAGATTTACGAGGCGATTGTGAAGGGCGAGGCGGACTTCAATCCGGGCCTGCCCGAATCCTTCAACGTCCTCGTGCGCGAGCTTCAGGCGCTCTGCCTCGACGTGGAGTTGATAGACAAGAACGCCGCCGTCGAAGTCGCCGAGGGTGACGGCGTCGGACGCCCCGTCGTCGCCACGGGCGGCCCGGCGGAATAGGAAGGTAAGCAGTGAGCGGTGAGCAGTGAGCAGTTTTAGCCTGCGCTGTCCACCGCTCACCGCACGACTCGAAACCTGTTTTCAACCGCTCACTGCTTACAGCTTACTGTTTACTTTTATCGGAGATAAAAAAGGTGTTCAGATTCCAGCAAGAGAAGACGCAACTCGCGCCGGACTTCGAGGCGATTCGCATCTCGCTCGCGTCGCCCGAAAAGATTCGCCACTGGTCGCACGGCGAGGTGACGAAGCCGGAGACGATCAACTACCGCACATTCAAGCCGGAGAGGGACGGCCTCTTCTGCGCGCGCATCTTCGGCCCCGTCACAGACTGGGAGTGCCTGTGCGGCAAGTACAAGCGCATGAAGCACCGCGGCGTGATCTGCGACAAGTGCGGCGTCGAAGTGACGCAGGCCAAGGTGCGCCGCGAGCGCCTGGGCCACATCGAACTCGCTTCACCGTGTTCACACGTCTGGTTCTTCAAGGGCCTGCCCTCGCGCATCGGACACTTGCTCGACATCCCCTTGCGCGAGCTTGAGAAGGTTCTCTACTTCGAGTCCTACATCGTCATTGATCCGGGCGACGCGCCTGTGAAGGAGCGCGAGCTTCTGACGGACGAGCGCTTCCGCGAACTCACGCGCGACTATCCGGGCCAGTTCGTCGCGCGCATGGGCGCGGAGGCGATCAAGGAACTGCTCGCGGCGGTCAACATCGAGGAGCTTGCGGTCGAACTCCGCCAGAAGATGCGCGAGGAGACCTCGCAGCAGAAGAAGCTCAAGTTCTCGAAGCGCCTCAAGGTCGTCACGTCGTTCTTGAAGTCGGGCAACCGCCCCGACTGGATGATTCTCGACGTGATCCCGGTCATCCCGCCTGAGCTTCGTCCGCTCGTCCCGCTCGACGGCGGACGTTTCGCCACGTCGGACTTGAACGACCTCTACCGGCGCGTCATCAACCGCAACAACCGTCTGAAGAAGCTGATGGAGCTTCGCGCGCCCGAAGTCATCGTGCGCAACGAGAAGCGTATGCTTCAGGAGGCGGTTGACGCGCTCTTCGACAACGGTCGCCGTGGCCGCGTGCTGCGCGGCGTCAACAACCGCCCGCTCAAGTCTCTCTCAGACACTTTGAAGGGCAAGCAGGGCCGCTTCCGCCAGAACCTTCTCGGCAAGCGCGTTGACTACTCTGGCCGCTCGGTCATCGTCGTCGGGCCGGAGCTTAAGCTTCATCAGTGCGGCCTGCCGAAGAAGATGGCTTTGGAGCTGTTCAAGCCGTTCATCTACAACCAGCTCGAAAAGCAGGGCTACGCCGCGACCATCAAGCAGGCGCGCGAGATGGTTGACCGACAGGAGCCGGTCGTCTGGGACATCCTCGAAGAGGTCATCCGCGAGCACCCCGTCCTGCTCAACCGCGCGCCGACTCTGCACCGCCTCGGCATACAGGCGTTCGAGCCGGTGCTCGTCGAGGGCAAGGCCATCAAGATTCACCCGCTCGTCTGCACGGCCTTCAACGCCGACTTCGACGGCGACCAGATGGCCGTCCACATCCCGCTCTCGCCCGAAGCGCAGATCGAGGCGGCTGTCCTGATGCTCGCGTCGAACAACATCCTCAGCCCTGCGTCGGGTCAGCCCATCGCCGTCCCGTCGCAGGACATCGTCCTCGGCTGCTACTACCTGACGAAGGACAAGCCGGGCGCGAAGGGCGAGGGGCGCGTCTTCTCTTCGATTGAGGAGGTGCTGCTCGCGCTCGACGCCAAGGAGGTCGAGACGCAGACGCCGATCAAGCTCCGCATCACCGGCAACCTGATTGACCTGACGCAGGAGCACGACACGCAGGACGTGATGCGCGCCACCGTGCAGGAGGACGTGCGCCGCGTCATCAACACGACCGTGGGCCGCGTCATCTTCAACGACCAGGTGCCCGAAGGTCTGTCCTACATCAACGGGACGCTCAAGAAGAAGGGCCTCCAGTCGCTCGTCAACTACTGCCACCTCCGGCTCGGCCACGAGATGACGGTGAAGATGCTCGACGACCTGAAGCAGCTTGGGTTCCTCTACGCGACCCGCGCCGGCATCTCAATCGGCATTGACGACCTCGTCACGCCCGACGCGAAGAAGTCGCTCGTCGCGCAGGCCGACCGCGACGTGATCGAGGTCGAGAAGCAGTACCGCGACGGCGTCATCACCAACGGCGAGCGCTACAACAAGGTCATCGCCATCTGGTCTGAGGTGACTGACAAGGTCGCCAAGGAGATGTTCCTCGCGATGGACAACCGCGAGAAGGGCGCGAAGGAGGCGAACCCGATCCTCATCATGAGTGATTCCGGCGCTCGCGGCACGGCGCAGCAGATTCGCCAGCTCGCCGGGATGCGCGGGCTGATGGCGAAGCCTTCGGGCGAGATCATCGAGACGCCGATTCGCTCGAACTTCCGCGAGGGCCTGAACGTCCTCCAGTACTTCATCTCGACGCACGGCGCTCGCAAGGGCTTGGCCGACACGGCGCTCAAGACCGCCGACTCAGGCTACCTGACGCGCCGTCTCGTTGACGTGGCGCAGGACGTTATCGTCAGCGAACCCGACTGCGGGACTTTGAAGGGCATCTCTTCGACGGCCATCGTCGAGGGCGGCGAGGAGATCGAATCACTGCGCGACCGCATCGTCGGTCGGACGGCCCTCGAAGACGTGATTGACCCCGTCGAGGGGCGCATCATCGTCGCCGCGAACGACGAGATCAACGAAGACCTCGCGCAGGAGATTCAGCGCTCCGGCGTCCAGCGCGTCCGCATCCGCTCGGTGCTGACGTGCGAGTCGCGCCGAGGCGTCTGCATCAAGTGCTACGGGCGCAACCTCGCGACGGGCGCGCCCGTGGACATCGGCGAGGCCGTCGGCGTCATCGCCGCGCAATCAATCGGCGAGCCGGGCACGCAGCTCACGATGCGTACGTTCCACATCGGCGGCACCGCGCGCCTCGAAGAGTCCTCGAAGCACGAGGCCCGCATGGACGGCACGATCAAGTACGTCGAACTCAACGTCGTCAAGAACCGCCGCGGCGAGATCACGGCGATGAACCGCAACGGCGCGGTCACGATCATTGACGAGCGCGGGCGCGAGGTCGCCCGCCACCAGATCGTTTACGGCGCGCACATCCACGTCGCCGACGGCCAGCGCGTCAAGGAGGATCAACTCCTCGCGACGTGGGACCCGTTCACCTTCGCGATCCTGACCGAAGTCGCGGGCACGATTAAGTATCAGGACTTGAAGGAGGGCGTGACGGTTGACGAAGAGGTTGACGAGGTCACGGGACAGTCGCGCCTCGTCGTCAAGGACTCGCCGGACGAGAAGCGCCAGCCGCGACTCGAAGTCCGCAGCGGCAACAAGGTTCTCAAAACCTACCAGATGCCCGTGCGCGCGAACCTGATGGTTCACGACGGCGACGTGGTCGAGCCGGGCGACGTGATCGCGAAGATTCCGCGCGAGACGACGAAGACCAAAGACATCACGGGCGGTCTGCCGCGCGTCGTCGAACTCTTCGAGGCGCGCAAGCCGCGCGAGACCGCGGTCATGTCGGAGATTGACGGCACGGTCAAGCTCGGCGCGATCTCGAAGGGCAAGCGGCGTCTGATCGTCGTCGGCGACGACGGCGAGGAGCGCGAGTACGACATCCCTCGCGGCACGCACATCAACGTGCAAGAGGGCGACCGCGTCCGCGCAGGCGAGGCTTTGATGGACGGCCCGCTCAACCCGCACGACATTCTGCGCGTGCTCGGCATGAACCGCTTGCAGGAGTACCTGACGAACGAGATTCAGGAGGTCTATCGCCTGCAAGGCGTGAACATCAACGACAAGCACATCGAGGTCATCGTCCGGCAGATGCTCCGCTGGGTGAAGATTTCCGACGTGGGCGACACGGACTTCCTCCTCGACGAGCAGGTTGACCGCTTCCGCTTCACCGACGAGAACGAGCGCGTCGTGGCCGCGGACGGCGAGCCGGCGAAGGCCGAGCCGCTTCTCTTAGGGATCACGAAGGCTTCGCTCTCGACCGACTCGTTCATCTCGGCGGCGTCGTTCCAGGAGACGACGCGCGTGCTGACCGAGGCGGCGATCTCTGGCCGCATTGACTACCTGCGCGGCCTCAAGGAGAACGTCATCATGGGCCGGCTCATCCCCGCCGGCACAGGGATGGAGTTCTACCGCAACGTCAAGGTCGAGCGCGACACGACCGCCGAGCGCGAGCGCGAGGAGCCGGTCATGGAGAGCCTCTCCGACCTCCTCGGCGGCACGGAGCCTCCCGCGGTCGTCCCCTCGCGCGAGAAAGTTCTCGCCGCTGCCGAAGGCGACGGCGACGCCGAAGTCGAAGACGCGGACGAGGGTGACGAAGAGTAACCTTTCCGACCGACACGGAGCGGAAGAGGCCGGCGCGAGCACGAATCTCGCCGGCCTCTTTATTCTTCTTACTTATGGCACGACGCGTGGACTTATAATAAACTTTAAGCATGGTTGATAAGGCTATTCCAGAAAGACTATTCAATAGTGACCGGCGATATTCCGCCACAGCGCCCGTATATTTTTTGTCGCTCACAATTGAAAATATACGTTGCTTCGGTTCCAGACAGGAGCTTGATTTGTCCGATGGTAAAGGCTATCCAATTCAATGGACTATTATTTTAGGTGACAACGGCGTAGGGAAGACCACCTTACTTCAAAGCTTGGTCGCGCTCACGCCAGTATCGCTAACACCTTTTCTCGGTGAGTTAACAGACAATGTAGTTGTATTCCCTAGATGGATGGGCGATCTGAAAATATTTAAAGATTGGGTGCCTATCAGGAGTACAGGAGATGCGGACGAAAACCATACCATATCAGCAGATTTTTTTATTGGGGCAAAACTTAAAGCCGGAAGAAAAAAAGGCAAGAAAATAAGAAATTTCTATGTCCTCAGACCTGGACGTAATCTGCCCAGCTTATTTAAGGAGAGAACTGATAAAGAACTTTCAGGTATTGTCTGCTTTGCTTATGGCGCGTCAAGACGAATGGGAGAAACATCTCTCTCTGAGAAAGCTACAGACGACGCCTTTGTTAGCTTATTTTCAGATAGTGCAGAGCTACTAAATGCCGAAGAATGGCTCCTTCAAGCCGATTATGCTGCTCACGCAGCAGGTAGTGTTTCTAGCCAAAAGCGCGCTGAGAAGCGGCGCAATGAAATTAGAGACGTACTTGTTCATCTCCTCCCGGAAGTCGCGGATATAAGATTCGGTCATTTTACAGAGAAACAACAAAAACCAAGAGTTGAAGTTGAAACGCCATATGGTTGGGTATCTCTTAAGGATTTAAGTCTGGGTTATAAAACACTAATCGCGTGGATGGTGGATTTCGCAAGCCGGATGTTTGAACGCTATCCCGACAGCCCTAATCCGCTGGCCGAGCCTGCCGTTGTTCTGGTTGACGAGATTGATTTGCACCTCCACCCGAAGTGGCAGCGCACGCTGATGGGTTATTTGAGCGAGCGTTTCCCGAATACACAGTTCATCGCGACGGCGCACAGCCCGCTCGTGGTGCAGGCGGCGCAGGACGCGAACATCGTTCTGTTGCGGCGCGAGGGCGACCACGTCGTCATCGAAAATAACGTGGAGGCGGTGCGGAACTGGCGCGTGGATCAGATTCTGACGAGCGACCTGTTCGGGTTGGAGAGCGCGCGACCGCCGGAGACCGACAAGCTCTTGGCGGAACGCACGAAGATTCTCTCAAAGTCGAGGCTGACGAAGAAGGACAGGGAAAGGCTTAAGGAACTCGAAGAGCAGATAGGCTCGCTCCCCACGGGCGAGACGCCGGAAGATATAGAGGCGATGGATGTCATACGCCGCGCCGCCGAACGCCTGAAAGCCGAAGGATACTGAAGCCTCACATGATTCGTATCGTCAAGCCCAAGAAACCTCCCGCCATCCTAACCACCAAAGGCCGCGCCAAGCGCGACGAGCACAAGGCCGCATACGACAGCGGCGAAAGTAGCTTCGCCTTCGACGCGAAGATATACGGGCACAAGACCGTCAAGGAGACTCTGAAGAAGGCGCAACATGACAAATGCTTCCTCTGCGAGTCGAAGATCACGCACATCTCGCACGGGGACGTGGAACATTTCCGCCCGAAGGCCGCCTACAAGCAGAGCGCCAGCGATAGGCTTTGCAAACCGGGCTATTACTGGTTAGCTTACGAGTGGAGCAACCTGTTCCTCGCCTGCCAGATTTGCAATCAAGTCTTCAAGAAGAATCTCTTTCCGCTTGCCAATCCTTCGGAGCGGGCGACCTCGCATAGGAAGAAGATAGCCATAGAAAAGCCGCTCTTTATTGACCCTTCTGTGGACAACCCGGAGGAATTCATCTCGTTCCGCGGCGAAGTCCCGTTCCCACTGAACAATCATCCGATGGCTAAAGCAACAATAGAAGGGCTGGGACTGAAGCGGCCAAAACTGAACGAGAGACGGTTAGAGCATTACGAACGCCTCAAGATGCTTTATCAAATCGCTTACAAGCTACCGTCCATTGAAGAAAGCGCCGAAGCAAAAGAGCTATTAGATAAGGCGGTCGAAGACAACGCCGAGTACGCGAGTATGGCGCGTTCTGCGATTAAGGCCGAATTCAAGTTGATTCCCTGATATACTCAACAATAAACACGCAGACGATCAAAGGGGAGGGAATTGCCGATGGTTACGAAGTCAACGAGGAACACGGGCAAGCCGTGGACGAAGGACGACGTGAAGCAGTTGAAGGAGTTGGCGAAGGAGAACACGCCGACGCGCGTCATCGGTCTGAAGCTGGGGCGGACGGAGGACGCCGTGCGGTCGAAGGCGAAAACGGAGAACGTGTCGCTGAAGCCGACGAACCAGTCGCCTTATAACAGGCGGAAGAAGTGAGGTGAACGAAGCCGTCCGGGCGGGCAGTCGCCGCAAAGATTTCACACGACTGTCTGGCATTATACTTGGCTCACTCGGTTGTCGGGCTTCCGGGACTGGCCCCGGCGCAGGCCCCACAGTCCGCGCGCCGACAGGATGACGCCGAACAGCCCGGTCACGCCGAGCGCGAGCAGCGTCCAGACGAAGAAGAAGTGCCCGCCGGTGTTCACCATCCGGCTCGCGACGCCGACGCCCTTGCCCTGCATGTGAACGAGGGGGATGAGCAACGAAAGGAGCGACCCGAGGAGGATGATGATGTACCCCGATAGCCGCCCGGCGAGCACCAGCGTGCCGTAGAGCCAGACGACGGTGATGGGCACAATAATTAGATTCCCGACCGTCCCCGGCTCGTATCCATAAACGATGTCGCCCGCCAGGTGAAACGTGCCGAAGAGAATCGAGAGCAGGGACACGATGGTTAACAGAAGGTTGTGTTTCACTCGTCCTCCTCATGCGTGCGATTGGATGAAATGCACACGGCGCGCCTGGGCTTCATCACCCCGCCCCGCGCCGGACGTGTAGGATCGCCAGATGTTGTTCCAGTACGTTTAATCCCACGGCAAGGTTCTTCTGACGCACTGTTTCAGTTGCATCCCACAAGTAAATTCCCAGAGGCAGATTGCAAATTTCCTCAGACAGGCGCGTACAGGCCGCCGGTGCCCGTGTTTTTTCGGAAAGTGCGAGATGCAGGCGTGCCGGTGCAGACAAATCTCGACAGCCGCGCGTGTTTACCGTGCTGGCGCAAGCGAATTTCGACGACGGTGCGGCGTGATTCGCGCCCGTGCGCGTTATTTCTTCTCCGTGCGCGTGAAATGCTGCCGGTGCGTGTGAATTATTGCCGGTGCGGGCGTAGAGTTGGGCGGTGCGTGTCCGGGGCATGACGTGCGTGAAATCGTCGTTGGCGGCGCGCGGGAATTTGCCGGGGCCGCCGGAAAATTTGTGTGGACACGACGGGGAATGAGTCTATAATGCGCTCCATTCGAGCGCGGGTTGCCTTTAGCGAGGGAGGGCAGGGACTACCGAGCAGGGGTAGGGCTTCACGAGCAGGGGCGTTTAGGAACGAACGCGGGCGGCACGAACTCACGCAAAATGTGGCCTCGCTTTCCGTAACCTCATAACCCGAAGGAGTGAACAGTATGAATAACGTGATCACCCGAACACTCGAAATGTTCGTGCGCGTAGATGCGTTCCGCGCGGAGCGCGCACAGGCTTTCCCCGCGGACTCGCTCGGCGGCCAGCAGTTCGCCATCGTCGCCGAAGCGACCCAACAACTCAACGAAGCGCTGACGACGCAGACCTCCGGCCTGAGTTCCGTGCAGCAGGCGACGGCCTTGCGCGCGGAGGCGAGCGAAAGACTCCGCGACGACATGCAGGCCGTCGCGCGCACCGCGCGCGTGATGGCGGAAGACACGCCGGGACTCGAAAACAAGTTCAGACTCCCGCGCAGCGGAAGCGTTCAAGCCCTCCTCATAGCGGCGCGGGCCTTCATCGCCGACGCGACGCCGCTCAAGGACGAATTCCTGCGCCACGAGCTGCACCCGACCTTCATCGAGGACATGCAGGCGGACAAGGCAGACCTCGAACGCTCCGTTGGCGTACAGAACACGGGGCGCGACACGCACGTCACCGCGACGGCCTCGATAGATTCCGCCTTCGAGCGCGGGATGAAGGCCGCCCGCAGGCTCGACGCAATCGTGCGTAACAAGTACCGCAACGACCCGGCCACGCTCGCCGCCTGGGAAAGCGCACGCCACGTCGAACGCGCCACGCGCACGCCCAGACGCTCGAACGGCGGCGCGGCGGATAAGAAAACTGACGGGGGCGACAAGTCTTAGTCGCGCTCACGTCTCGGAAGAAAAGACCGGCGCGGGCTTCATACCCCTGCCGGCCTTTTCATTAAATGTTAGCCCCTCCACGATACCGGGATGTCGATTGTTACCACCGACCCGTTACTCAACTGCAAGACCTCACGCAATCTGACTGACGTGATAATTTCAAGCACTCTATAGTCGGAATCATTCGCCGCATTCGTGGTAGCCCACGCGAACCCATAAATTTTATCTCCCCCCTCTCTGTAAATCTCGCAGGGGATCAAACAAATATCTCGATTGCCGCCGTAGGGGATGAGCGAATATATCTTTTTGAATGGCTCAAGACTCGCATCATTCCAGTCAAACTTTGCGGCCAGATGGACATTGAGTGAGCCTGGAATAATTGTCATCCCTGTCCATAATCGGTAAACATCAGAATATTTGCTGAGCCAAAATGACGCCTCCCCCTCCCCCTCTTGAACAATCCCCTGTATCTTCATCGCTAAAATTCCCATAGACGGGTGTCACCCCCGGCGGGCGAGTTTTACCGCTATCCACAGCCAAACACAACCGTTGTTTTTGGCGTTGTACAATTCCACGAAAGGGATGAAGTGTGGGATTGTATCCTACCCCACCTTACTCTGGCAGGAATAAGCACCATCTTCAGCCTTGAAGATAAGGAAGTCATCTTTCTCGTACCCGATGCGGTTCTCGCCGTAGCGCGCGCCGACGCCCGCGAGCATCCGCGCCCGCGGCACCAAAATTTATCTGGCGTTCACCGGAATTTCGTGTATAGTCCTCTGCCGTACCAAACAAGCGCCCCAAATTTCAGCCAGCCCGAAGGGAGCAGTTGCAGCCTCCGCGAAACCTCGCGGCACTGAAGCGGCCAGAGGCCGCGCCGCCTGCGGAAGAGCGTTCGTTAAGTGATGCGCGGCCAGACCTCCGCGTGCGACCGGACTGCCTCCCGGCACCGCCCGTTGCTGGCCGTCGAAGCTCTAACCAGACCAATCCGAGAACCGAAAGGAGCAAATTCCAAAGTGAGAACAACAAACAGACTCTTCGGGGTCGGCGTCGCGGTGCTGCTGCTCGCGTGCGCGCTCGCGGGATGCAGCAAAGGCCCCGACGACGACACGCTCGCGCAGAACGTCAAGGCGAAAATCTCCGCCGACCCCAAACTCGGCCCGCAGGCCATCAGCGTCACCGCCAAGGACGGCGTCGTCACCCTCTCCGGCACGGTCAGCACCGACGCCGACAAGTCGAGCGCCGAGTCGCTCGCCAAGAGTGTTGACGGCGTGAAGTCCGTCACGAACAGCCTGACGACGAAGCCCGTCATCAACGCCACCCCGCCGCCCGTCTCCGAAGACACGAAGCTCAAGTCGGACGTTGAGGCCGCGCTCACCAAGTACGGCATCACGGGCGTCACCGTCGCGGTCGCCGGCGGCGAGGTGACGCTTTCGGGCGACATCCCGCGCGCCAAGCTTCAGGACGCGATGAAGGCCGCCAACGAGTCGCACCCGAAGAAGGTCGTCAACAAGATGAACATTAAGTGAAGGAGTAGAAGCCATGGAACTCACGGAGAAGTATCAACCCGTCATTGACATCGCGAACCAGGGCGGCGTGCAGAACCTTCAGGTCGCCGAGCAGGACGGCGTGCTCTACATCACGGGCACGACCGACAACGGCGACGTGAAACAGCAGATGTGGGACAAGTACGGCGAGATTGACCCCGACTACCGCTCCGGCGACCTCGTCCTCAACGTCGAGGTCGAGGGCGGCGGCTACGAGGAATACACGGTCGCGCCCGGCGACTCGCTCTCGAAGATCGGCCACCACTGGGGCAAGAACTGGAAGGAGATTTGGGACTTGAACCGGGACACAATCGGCGACAACTACAACCTGATTCACCCCGGACAGGTGCTCAAGATTCCGAAGTAAACGGGCGGCGCTCCGGGAAGCCACAACCTTCGCGCGGCCCCGCGCAGGCAGTCTTCAAAGCACAGGGGCCGCGCTCTTTTTTTCAGACGAAGACTTTAAGTGAGGAGGCGAAGGGATGAACATCATATCTCAGATGATCGCGCAGAGGGTCGCGGGCGCGGCGGCGGGGCAGTTGGCCTCGCGCCTCGGCATCAGCGAGGGCACGGCGCAGACCGCAGTGCAGTTGGCCGTGCCCCTGCTCGTCGAGGCGCTCGCGCGCAACGCTTCGCAGCCCGGCGGCGCTGACGCGCTGCACGAGGCCGTCACGCGCGACCACGACGGCGGAATCCTCGACAACATCCTCGGACATTTCGCAGACCCCTCGGCGGCGAACGGCGCGGGGATTCTCTCGCACGTCCTCGGCGACCGGCAGCCGGCGGTCGCGAACAATCTCGCGCAGGCGACCGGACTCGACCAGGGCACCGCGGGCAGCGTACTCGAAGCGGTCGCGCCGCTCGTCATGGGCGCGGTCGGGCGCGAGCAGCGCGAGCAGGGACTCGACCCTTCGGGCCTCGCGCAGTTCCTCGGCGGCCAGCAGCAGGCGCAGGCCGCGCAGCCCGGCATGATGGGGATGCTCTCGTCCATGCTCGACTCGAACAACGACGGCAGCGTCATGGACGACATAGGCCGTCTCGCGGGCGGTTTCTTCAAGCAGGGCTAAAACTCATTTGAGGAGGATGGCTGCATGGCAGACGTTACGAAATTTTTTGACAAGGAATTCGAGCAGAAGGAGTTTGCCGAACTCGCCGACGCGCCCGTGGACGCGATAGCGGGGTTGAGCAAAGCGGACGCCGACGCGCTCGGACAGGCGTTGAACATCAAGACGATCCGCGACCTTGCGGAGAACAAATACGTTCTGGTCGCGCAGGCGGTCGTCGCGCTCTCGCGGACGAGCGGGAAGTGAGCGGCGCGGCGCACAGACACGACGGCGGACACTGATGCCGCCACTAAAAGACCGGGCGGCGCGAGAGTTCAACTCCCGCCCCTGCCTTGCCCGGTTTTGTATCTCCGTTCTCAATCGCCGCAGGTTTACACTCCGCGCCCGCCCGCGCGCCGCCGACTTCTTCAAGCGGCGCGGCGCATTCATCCCGCGGCGAAACAAAAGGCCGCAAGCCTGAACACATCTTCGCCTGACCCAAAACGAAAAAGACCGGCGTAGTCTTCAAACCACGCCGGGCATTTCTTTACAGCGCTTGCAATCGCCCGCGCATGAAGCCTCCGACCTGTCGCGGGTCTGCGCTCATTCGTCAGTGCGGCCTCAGCAGCTTCTCGCGTTCGAGGTCGGAAGAGTCGAGACGTTCCTCCGAACTCCTGTACGTCAGAATTATGCCGACGATCATCAACGCGGCGATGACGAGCGAGGCCACGATGCGGCTCAGGTTGAAGCCGCCTTCCTCGTGCGGCTTGGTGAGCGTGTCGCCGAGCGTCGCGCCCAGTGGCCGCGTCAGAATGTACGCGGCCCAGAACAGAAGGCGGTCGGAGATTTTCGTGAAGTAGTGGAGCGCCGCGACGACCGCGATCAGCCCGGCGAAGACGAGCGCGCCGCGCTCGAAGCCGAGTCCGGCGTCGTCCGCCGTGAAGTCGCCGAGCGCCGTGCCGAGCGTGTTTGAAACGAGAATCGTCACCCAGTAGAAGACCTCGTCCCTGCGGTCAACGATGTCCTCGAACTCGATGCGCCCCATGACGAGACGCCAGACGAAGAGGATTGCGATGACGGCGCAGAGGAGTATCGCCGACGACACGATGTAGCCGAGTCCGACCGTGCGGTCGAAGTAGTCCGACATCGTCGTGCCGACCGTCGTCGTCGCCACGACGACCGCCCAATAGACGAACGGGCGGTAGCGCCTCGAAGAGACCTGCGCGGCGAGAGTCACGATGAAGAATCCGAGAAAGATCAGCGTGCCGACCGCGTAGCCGAGTTGGAGCGTCATCGTGACGGCGTCGCCGCCCGTCTCGCCGAGCGTCGTCGCCAGAATCTTGATAATCCAGAACGCGAGCGTGACCTGCGGGACTTTGCTGATCCAGTCGCCCCCGCGGCGCTCGACCGAGAGCCGATTCACAACCGTTTTCTCCTTCCGTCAAACGTCCGTATTGTGACGCCTGAAAGGGCAACGCGTGTACCACTTCGCGCGCGAGGCTAGGGGGTTGCAAACGGGAGGCTTAGACAGACAGGAAGGCGAACGGGCGGTGGCTTCACCGTATCCTATGCGTACCTGTTAGCCTTGACGCTGATAAGATACAGTCCACCGCCGAAGTCCGGCACGACAGCCGCGCGCTGGGCGCGAGACACAACGCCTGAGCGACCCGCCGACTGTCGCGGCGGAGCAAAAAGTTTCTGGCCGCGCCCGCGTCGAGGTTATAATCCGCGCCCTCACGAACAAAGGGCGGGCACAGACTGACGGCAGGCGGAAGGCTGCACTGCTGCGCGACGAGGCACACCTGAAATTTATGAAACAACACGGACGTTACGTCGGCCCTGCGAGTGCGGTCGCGTTGCTGTTGGGCGCGGTTCTGGGTTGCGACTTTTCGGGCACGAAGAAGCCCGCGGCGGAGTGGACGAAGGCGCGCAAGGTCGCCGGGCGAGAGCAGAAGCTTTCGCACATTTCGGGGCTGGTCGTTGACGACGGATTCGCCTACGTGACAATCGGCGGGACGCTCGCGGATCAGCAAGAGGGAACGAGCGGCCTGCGCCGAGTCGCGCTCGACTCCGGCGCGGTCACTGTCCTTGACGACGGCGCGAACCCGCCGCAGTCGGATTACGGCGGCATCGCCGCGGACGAAAGATTTGTCTATTGGAATGCTGGCGGAAAGATCATGCGCGTCCCGAAGGTCGGCGGGAAGCCCGAAGCGGTCGCCTCGGAAAACGTCGGCGTGGGCGTTGACCTCTTGGTTGACGGCGAGCGCGTCTATTGGGCGAACCACGGTTACTACTCGCCGAACACTCCGACCGCGCCGAGTCCGATCTACACGGTCGCGAAGCAGGGCGGCAGGCCGGAGATTTTCGCCGACGCGCAGAACGTTCCCAACAGCCTCGTCGCCGACGAAGGGTTCGTTTACTGGCTCACGCAGGAAGGCGTCTGGAAGCGCGCGAAGTCGGGCGGGGCGCAGCCGCAGGCCGTCCTCCGAGTCTCGGACAAAGAAGGCGTGGACGATCTGGCGCAGGACGCGGACAATCTTTACTTCGGCTTCCGCGGCGCGGGCGAGTCGCGCTGGTCTCTGCGTAAAATCTCGAAGCAGGGCGGCGAGCCTCAAACCTTGGTGAAGACTTATTCGCTCAAGCCCGTCGCGGTTGACGACGCGAACGTCTATTTCTTCGACGAGGACGGATTGACGAGCGACCTTCTGTGCAGAGTCCCGAAGCAGGGCGGCGATGTCACGAGGATTGACGGCGGCTACGCGAGCGGCGTCATCGCGCAGGGCAAGGGGGATGTTTACATCGCGAGCCTCGACGACATTTACGGCTTCACGAAATGAAGTTGATTGATGCGGCGATTCGAGAGTCGCGCCCTTCGCGCCGCGACGGTCTTTCTCCCGCTCACGGTCGGAGGCTTGCGAGCGCGCGGCGTTGTCACCTCGCGTGCTTCGGCTTCGCGTTATACCCGCGCTCGCCGAACGGCGAGAGTTTATCGAGCCACATCTCCTCAAGCGCGCGCAGGTCTTCGGAAGGGTCATAAGCAGGACTGTCGTGCGGCGCGAGCGTGTCGAGGATTTCAAACTCGAAAGCTTCCGGGCCGAACTCGTGCCACTCCTTCTGAAGCACTCGGTTCCTGTGCCCGCCCGCGCGGAGTTCGGAGCGGTGGCGGTTGATGATCGCCGGGAGGTTGACGCTCGACCCGACCAGCAGCTTCCCGTTGACTGTGTTCCGAACCTGATAGACGCCCATCGGTCGCGGGTTCTCTTTGTACTCGCGGATCAGAGCCTTCCTGTCCATAGCTCCACTCTTTAACACCGCGACGACGAGGGGCGCAAGGGCCGCGGCTCACCACTGCATGTTGTCCGGAAAGAAAGTCCGGTACGCGAGCGAGAGGAGCGCGAGCAGAATCATCAGCCACGCCAGCGGCGACCTGTAATCCTCCGCGAGATAGACGAGGCGCGGCGGCAGGTAGAAGGCCGAGAAGGCGAGAGCGAGCGGGATGAGAGTCGTAATCACCCCGTCGAGGGTCAGCCCGGCAGCGCCCTCGACGTTGACGAAGCGCGGCGCGAGCAGGACGTTCAGGATGAGCGTGATGACGACGACCGAGAAATAGAGCAGGAGGTCTGCGGCGATCTCGACGGCGGGATTCGCGAGCAGAGTCGAACGGGGTGAGTCCGAAGGGGCGGGCACGTCCGATACGACAGAGATGTAGTACAGGGTCAGGCCCGTGGGAAGCGGGAGGATGAAGATCAGGAGGACGAAGCGGACGAAGAAGTTGAAGTAACTGTTGCCCGCCGTGCTGCTCCCGAAGAGCGGCGAGAAGTTTTCGAGTCCGGTGCTCTGCCAGCCCACGGTCAGAAGCGTCATGAAGATGAAGAAGTGAAACAACAGCAACGCGCACACCGCGAAGACAAGGACGTTCTTCGCACGCCTGTAATCTCCCGCTGAAATTCCGCGCGGCCTTCGCATCCTCGCGGGCGAAGACGCTCCCGACCCGCCCGCCCGCGCCGAGTCCGCGCTGACTGTCTGCGCGCCCGCCGCCGAGGCGTCAAGACGAGCCTGACGCGCCGCGCGCTTCAGAAAGACGCCGACGGTGTACGCCGCGAAGACCGAAAGGAAGAGCCAGCCGACGCTGGAGCTGACCTTCCAGTCCACATCTTTTCCCGGCGCGAGAAAGCCCTGACCGCCCTCGCGCAACAGACGCGCGAGCGGCGCGAGCAGGAACAGGTTGCACACGATGACCGCGAGGTCGAGGGCGATGCCGCGCCAGTGCCGCGAAAGCCAAGACGCCGGAACGCGCGCGCGAACCGGCTCGTTTTGGGCGGCCTTCGTCTCATCACGCGGCGACGCGGCATTGTCACGCGGCGACGCCTCATCGTCGAGATGCGCGACGGGTCGCTTCCAACGCTGACTCTTTTTCATATCAGGGCCGACAGAACATTCTTCAACCGACGGGCAAAGAATTTAGCACGGGACGCGCGACACGCAATAAGGAAAACACGCCGCCGCGGCCTTCACTCACTGAGACGAACGTTGACAAACAAAGTGTAGAAAAGCATGACTTGGCCGCCAAGTCTAAACCCTATCTTCCAGACTTTTATCCAACTCGTCACAAACGCTGACGGCGGCGGAATCTTTCCCGCAACGTTGTTGCGGAGGGCGCATTCTTAGGTCGTGCGCCGAGCCGTCAGACGAGAAACGTCAGAGGCGCAGCGCAGAATGAAGACAGTCGTCCTGCTCGTCATCTCAAACATCTTCATGACCGTCGCCTGGTACGGCCATCTGAAGTACGACCGGAAGCCGCTCGCGTGGGCCGTGCTGGTCAGTTGGTCTGTGGCCTTCTTCGAGTACATTTTCCAAGTCCCGGCGAACCGCATCGGAGCGACCGAGTTCTCGGTCACGCAGTTGAAGATCATGCAGGAGTGCATCACGCTCGTCGTCTTCACGGTCTTCGCCTTCTTCGTCTTCCGCGAGCGACCGCGCTGGAACAACTTCGTCTCCTACGCCTGCATTCTGGCCGCCGTCTATTTCTCTTTCGCGAGGTGAGACGCATTTATGAAGACCGCGCTGCTGCTCGTCGTCTCGAACGTCTTCATGACGCTCGCGTGGTACGGACATTTGAAGTTCACGGACAAGCCCCTCTGGCTCGTCATCGTCGCGAGCTGGGGCGTCGCGCTTTTCGAGTATTCGTTTCAGGTGCCGGCGAACCGCATCGGCGCGCGGCATTTCACCGTCACGCAGCTTAAAATCATGCAGGAGTGCGTCACGCTCGCCGTCTTCAGCGTCATCGCCTTCCTGCTCTTCGGCGAGCGCCTGCGCTGGAACAACGCGGTCGCCTACGCCTTCATCCTCGCCGCCGTCTTCTTCGCCTTCCGCGGGCGGCGCGGGGAGCGGGGCGCGGAAGAAATGCGGCAGCCGGAGCGCGCCGGGGAGGCAGCGCCGTGGCAATAATCGAAAGGCCGTTGTATAATCCACCGACGTAACTCAGCCCCCCAATCGAGTGAGTTTTTAGTCTTCTCCCGACGAGATCACGGATGACCTCTGAGACGACCGAAAAGACTTCAGGAGCGGTAACGAAGGACGAGACGGTGGCACGCCTCAGCAGCCCGGAGATCGCGCCGCTCCTGCTGTCCGCGCTCATCAACTCGGCGGACGACGCCATCATCTCGAAGACTCTCGACAGCATCATCACGAGCTGGAACAAGGGCGCGGAGCGCCTCTTCGGCTACACCGCCGAGGAGGCGATAGGCAAGCCCGTGACGATTCTGATCCCGGAAGACCACCCCGACGAGGAACCCTCGATCATCGCGCGGCTCAGGCGCGGCCAGCGCATCGAGCACTACGAGACCGTGCGCGTCCGCAAGGACGGCTCGCTCGTGGACATCTCGCTCACCGTCTCGCCGATACGCGCGCCGGACGGGACGATCATCGGCGCGTCGAAGATCGCGCGCGACATCACCGCGCGCAAGCGCTACGAGGCGCAGTTGCGCGAGCAGGCCGAGATCATCGAGACGGTCAACCGCCTCTGGCAGACGGTCGCGGGCGAGCTGGACATGCACAAGCTCGTGCAGGCCGTCACCGACGCGGCGACCAACATCAGCAACGCGCAGTTCGGCTCCTTCTTCTACAACGTCCTCGACGAGAGCGGCGAAAGCTACATGCTCTACACGCTCTCCGGCGTCCCGCGCGAGGCGTTCGCGCACTTCCCGATGCCGCGCAACACAGACATCTTCGCGCCGACTTTCAGGGGCGAGGGGATGGTTCTGATCGAGGACGTGAAGAAAGACCCGCGCTACGGCAAGAACTCGCCATACTACGGGATGCCTCCGGGCCACCTGCCCGTGACGAGCTACCTGGCCGTTCCGGTCGTCTCGCGCTCCGGCGAGGTTTACGGCGGACTCTTCTTCGGCCACCCCGACGCGGGCGTTTTCACCGAGCGGGAGGCGCGCATCGTCGAAGGCATCGCCGCGCAGGCTTCGGTCGCGATGGACAACGCGCGTCTCTTCGAGGCGGCGCAGCGCGCGCGCACAGAGGCCGAGCATTCAGCCGCCGAGAAGGAGCGGCTCTACCGCGAGGCGCAGGAGTCGAACCGTTTGAAGGACGAGTTCCTCGCCACCGTCTCGCACGAGCTGCGCACGCCGCTCACGGCCATCATGGGCTGGGTGCGGATGCTCCGCGACGGAAGTCTCGACGACGAGACGGCGGCGAAGGCGCTCGCCGCCGTGGACCGCAACGCCAAGTCGCAGGCGCAGCTCATCGAAGACCTGCTCGACGTGTCGCGCATCGTCAGCGGCAAGATGCACCTCAACGTCAGGCCCGTCGAACTCACGTCGGTCATCAACTCGGCGGTCGAGTCGCTGCGCCCCGCGGCGCACAGCAAGGGCATACGCGTCCGCGTGGTCTTCGACCCGGAGGCGGGGCCGGTCATGGGTGACCACGAGCGGCTTCAGCAGGTCGTCTGGAACCTCCTCTCGAACGCGGTCAAGTTCACGCCCGCCTCCGGCCACATCGAAATCCGCCTCGAACGCGACGGCGATCACGCCGAGATGGTCGTGAGCGACAGCGGGCGCGGCATTAGCCCCGAATTCCTGCCGCACGTCTTCGAGCGCTTCCGCCAGGCCGACAGCTCCATCACGCGCGCCTTCGGCGGGATGGGCCTCGGCCTCTCCATCGTCAAGTCTATCGTCGAGCTTCACGGCGGCTCGGTGCGCGTCGCGAGCGGGGGCGAAGACCGCGGCGCGACGTTCACTGTGTCGCTGCCGCTGAGCAGCGCGCGGCACGAGCCGCCGGACGCGGAGTCGAACGGGCGGCAGCCGAAGCGCGAGCCTCTGAAGTGCCCGCCGGAACTCGACGGCCTGAAAATCCTCGTCGTTGACGACGAGCCGGGCACGTGCGAGATGGTCTCAGTCTCGTTCGAGCAGTGCGGCTCGAAGGTCAGGACGACGACCTCCGCCGCGGGCGCGCTCGCGATGCTCGAAGAGTGGAAGCCGCACGTGCTCGTCGCCGACATCAGCATGCCGGAGATGGACGGCTACGAGTTGATCCGCCGCGTGCGCGCGCGCGGCGACGAAGAAGGCGGAAGGATTCCCGCCGTCGCGCTGACGGCGATGGCGCGCGTCGAAGACCGCCTGAAGGCTCTGTCAGCCGGCTACCAGATGCACGTCGCCAAGCCCGTCGAGCTTGAGGAACTGCGCGCCGTCGTCGCCAGCCTCGTCAGCGTCGTCTCGAAATAGTTTTCGAGAACCAGCACGGCCTCACGAGCCGCGGTCGAATCGCGCCACGGCTCATCCATTTTTTTGTACTCGCTCCCGCTGCAACATTCGTCGAGCGAATCGTTGACTTCGCCGCCGGCTTTGTAATAAAAACACCCGCGTATAAACTCCCCGTTCGCCGCCTCGCCGCTTGCACGGACAGACATTTCCGAAAGGAGTTTCCCCATGAGCAAGCCCCGCCGCTTCTGCGCGCTCGCGCTCGCCTTCGTCATTTCAACAATCGCCTTCGCCACGCGCGCCGCCGCGCAGGACGGGCCGCCGAAGGCACAGGCGCGCGAAGTGACCGACACCTACTTCGGCGAGAAGGTCGTTGACCCTTACCGCTGGATGGAAGATTCAAAGAGCGCCGAAGTGTCCGCGTGGATGAAGGCGCAGTCCGACTACACGCGCGCGTACCTCGACCGCCTGCCGATGCGGCAGGAGCTTCTCAAACGTCTGAGCGAGCTGAGCGAGGCGGGCGTTCGTGTCACGGGCGTGCAGCACCTCGGCGGAATGTACTTCTACTACCGGCTCGCGCCGGGCGAGAACGACCGACGCCTCTACGTGCGTGAAGGCTTGAGCGGCGCGGAGCGTCTGCTCATAGACCCGGAGAAGTTTTCTTCCGCGGGCAAGCGCTACTCGATTGATTCTTTCAGCCCTTCGTTCGACGGCAAGTACGTCTGCTACACGATCTCCCTCGGCGGTTCGGAGAACGGCGAGATGCGCGTCGTCGAGACGGCGACCGGAAAAGACATGGGCGAGCGCATTGACCGCGCGCGCTTCGGCGCGGGCGCTTGGCTGCCGGACGGAAAATCGTTTCTCTACAACCGTCTGCAAAAGCTCGCGGACGGCGCGCCGCCGACCGAGCTTTACCAGAAGAGCCGCGTTTACTGGCACGTCCTCGGCACAGACCCGGAGAAGGACAAGGTGATCTTCGGCTACGAGGTCAACCCGGACATCAAGATGGAGCCTGAGCCGCTGCCGTTCGCCGCCGTCCCCGTCGGCTCGAAGTACGTCTTCGCCATCGTCAACTCCGGCGTGTCGCCGAACTCCGAACTCTACTTCGCGCCGCTCTCCGCGCTCTCGCAGACGCCGATCCCGTGGCGGCGCATCGCTTCGTTAGACGACGAGGTCGCAAGCTTCGACCTGCACGGCGACGACCTCTTTCTGCTGACCTACAAGAACACGCCGCGCTTCAAGGTCACACGCGTAAGCCTTAGCAGCCCGGACGTGTCGAAGGCGACGACCATCTTTCCCGCGAGCGAGGCCGTCGTGAGCTTCATCGGGGCGGCGAAGGACGCGCTCTACGTGCAGACGCTCGACGGCGGCACGGGCAAGCTTTGGCGAGTTGATTACAAAGGCGGCGCGCCGCAGCAGGTAAAACTCCCCTACGACGGCTCGGCGTTCATCGGCTGGACTGACCCGGAGTCGGACGGACTCTTGTTCGGCCTGAACTCCTGGACGAAGTCGCCCGCCTTCTACGCCTACGACCCGAAGAAGGGGGGCGCAGCGGACACGAAGCTCGTGCCGCCGATTCCCGTTGACATGTCGGGCGTCGAGGCGACGACCGTCCGCGTGAAGAGCTACGACGGCACGCTCGTCCCGCTCGTCATCCTCCACAAGCGAGGACTTAAGCGCGACGGCACGAACCCGACGCTTCTCAACGGCTACGGCGCATACGGCATCGAGAACACTTCGCCCTTCTTCTACACGCA
>DASRCS010000072.1:0-6241 GCA_035652995.1 Pyrinomonadaceae bacterium | reverse complement strand
GCGTCCGCGGGAGGCGCGCCCGCGGTCGCCTGCGGCGAGCCGGAAACTTCGGTGACTGAAGTGCCGCCGCCCGAAGGCGTCGAAGGCTTCTGAGCCGGAGCCGCGGGTTGCGGCGTCGAAGGCGACGCGGGTCGCGGCGCGGGCGGCTGCGTCGTGGCGCGTTGCTGCGGCGCGGGCTGCTGCTGTTGTGCGGGCGGCTGCGGCGGCGCGGGCGCGGAAGTCGCGGCCTGACTCGCGGGCGCTGCCGTCGCAGCCGCAGCCGACTCCTGCCGCGGCTGCTCTTGCGCGGCGGACGCGCCGTCGCCCTCGCCGATGTAAGCGACGACCTTGTTGACCTCGACCGTGTCGCCTTCGTTGAAGAGAATCTGCGAGAGCGTCCCCGCCGCAGGCGAAGGAATCTCGGCGTCAACCTTGTCGGTCGAAATCTCGAAGAGCGGCTCGTCGCGCTCGACGTGTTCGCCGACCTTCTTCAGCCAGCGCGTTATCGTCCCCTCCGCGATGGACTCGCCCATCTGCGGCATCACAACCTCTGTCGCCATACTTTCTCCAGTTTTCAGTTTTCGGTTTTCGGTTTTCAGAGTTTAGCAGGAAACATTCCCTCCGTTCACTGCCGCACGACCGAAAACCGAAACTGAAAACTGAAAACTAAAAACTGAGAACTCACTCCGCCGTCGTCGGGTCAATCATCCGCCTGATCTCGGAGACGCGGTTGGCGGGGAAGCCGCCGCGCTCGGCGTGCTCTCGCACCGACGCCTCGTCCGGCGCGATATAGACGCAGTAAACTTTGTCGCCCGTGACGTAACTTTCGATCCACTGAATCTGTGGCCCCATCTCGCGCAGCACGCCGCACGACTTCTGCGAGATGGCGTGCAACTCCTGCGACGACAAATCACCCGCGCCCGGGATTTCACGTTCGATCAGATACTTCGGCATGGTCTTGCTCCTTTCAGTCGCAAGTGAGCAGTAAGCAGTGAGCGGTGAGCAGAAGCCGGACTGCGAAGGCACGTGCTTTTAACTGCTCACTGCTTACCGCTCGCCGCTTACTTCAATACGCCGCGAGTCTGCGTGCCGCGCTCACAACGTCTCTCACCTGCGGCAGGTGATACTCTTCGAGCGGCGGCGAGTAGGGCACGGGCGTGTCGGTCGCGGCGACTCGGACGACGGGCGCGTCCAGCCACTCGAACGCCTCCTCACAAATCGCCGCCGCGATCTCGCCGCCGATGCCGCCGGTGCGCGACGCCTCGTGCAGGATGAGAACCTTGCTCGTCCGTCTAGCCGACGCGAGTATGGCTTCCTTGTCCATCGGCGCGAGAGTGCGGAGGTCTATAACTTCGATGTCGAGTCCTTCCCTCTCCAACTCCTCCGCCGCGTCGAGCGCCGTCAGGACTTGCGCGCCGAAGGTGATGATCGAGAGGTCTCGGCCTTCGCGCCGCGTGCGCGCGCGTCCGATCTCGACCGTGTAGTCGTCTTCGGGAATCTCTTCGCGCAGGCGCGGCAGGCGGTAGAGTTTCTTGTGCTCGAAGAACAGAACCGGGTCGGGGTCGCGTATCGCCGCTTTGATCAAGCCCTTCGCGTCGTAGGCCGTCGAAGGCTCGACCATCTTCAGCCCCGCCGTGTTCATGAAGAACGCCTCGGCGTTCAAGCTGTGGAACGGCCCGGCGTGGACGCCCGCGCCGCACGGGCCGCGGAAGACCGCCGCGATGCCGGCGCCCCAGCGGTAGCGGCACTTCGCGGCGTAGTTCGTCAGCATGTCGAAGGCGGGCGTGATGAAGTCTATGAACTGGAACTCGGCGACGGGCCGCATCCCCATCAGCGCCGCGCCGCACGCCGCGCCGACAATCGCCGCCTCCGAGATCGGCGTGTCAACGACGCGCCCCTCGCCGAACTCGTCCAAGAGTCCGTCCGTCACCTTGAACGCGCCGCCGTAACTCCCCACGTCCTCGCCGATGAGGAAGACCGAAGGGTCGCGCTCCATCTCTTCCCACAAACCCTGACGGATGGCCTCGACGAACGTGACCACTCCGCCGCGCTCCGGGCGGTTCGACTTGTGCTCTTTCTTTGCTGCCGTTGACATTCAGAATCTCAAATTTGAAATTTCAAATCCGAATCGTACCTTGGTCTTCACTCGTCGCGCCCGAACACCTTCGGCCTGAACGCGGGCGGGACGCGCGAGTTGTCGAAGACGTTATAAGCCGCTTTCTCGGCTTCCGGCATCGGCGAGCTTTCGGCCCACGCGGCGTCTTCTTCGACCTCGCGGCGAACGTCGGCGAGCACCTCGTCGAGCTTCTCGCGCGTCGCGACGCCGCTTGAAATCAGGTGGCGGTCGTAGCGCTCGACGGGGTCGCGCTTCTCCCAAGCCTCAAGCTCGCCCGCGGGGATGTATCGCTGGTCGTCGTGCTCGGCGTGGCCTTTGCGGCGGTATGTTTTCGCTTCGATGAGAACAGAGCCGCCGCCGCCGCGCGCAAACTCGGCGGCCTGCTTCATCACTTCGTAGCAGGCGACCACGTCGTTACCGTCAACGACGTAGCCGGGGATGCCGTAAGCACCGGCCTTGTCGGCGAGGTTCGCGACGGCGCATTGCTTCGAGGTCGGGGTCGAGTAGGCGTACCAGTTGTGCTCGGCGACGATGACGAGCGGCAGGCGTTGCACCGCCGCGAAGTTCAGACCCTCGTGGAACGCGCCCGTGCTCATGCCGCCGTCGCCGATGTAGGCGACCGCGACCGCGTCCTTCTTCTGCATCCGCGCGGCCAGAACTATCCCGGTCATCACCGGGATCATGTCGCCGAGGTGCGAGATCGGGCCGATGAAGCCTTTGGACACGTCGCCGAAGTGGATGTTCAGGTCGCGCCCCTCGGACGGCCCCCAGGCCTTCGCCATGTACTGCGCGAAGATGTCGCGCGGGCGGATGCCTTTGACGAGCACCGCGCCGAGGTCGCGTATCAAAGGCGCGACGAAGTCTGTGGGCCGAAGCGCGTAAGCCGTGCCGACCGCCGTCGCCTCCTGTCCGAGCGAGCGGAAGACTCCGCCGACGACCTTTGTCTGCCGGTAGAGGTTGACGAGTTTCTCTTCGACGAGCCGCGTCAGTTGCAGCCAGCGGTAAAGCTCTAACATCTGCTCCGCCGTGAGCGTCGTCTCGTTTGTACAGACCAACTCGCCCCGTTCGTCCAGAGGGTCGGACACGGACAGGGCCTCGGCGCGCGGCGGCGGCAGGAAGATGAAGGCTTGCGCGCCCGACTCGGCGACGCCCGCGCCGTTCGACTCTCGCGCGCCGTTGCCCGCCGCGCCCGCCGCTTTCGCTTTGTCCTTCGCGCCCTTGCCCGCGCGCTCGGCTGTCTTCGTCGTTTTCATATCGGTGAGCGGTGAGCGGTAAGCAGTTTTTCTACGTCGCGTGGTGAGTGGTTCGGCTTTGTCCGACTGCTCACTGCTTACCGCTCACTGCTTACTCCTAAAAATGTATCGTCAAACCGTGGATGCCCTCGGCGGCTTCCATGATCGCCTCGGAGACGGTCGGGTGCGCGTGGATGGCGCGGCCCAGCTCTTCCGAAGTTGATTCGAGGTGGAGCGCGAGGATGCACTCGTGAATGATCTCGGTCGCGTGCGGGCCGATGATGTGGACGCCGAGCAGTTCGTCATACTTCGTCTCGGCGACGACCTTGACGAAGCCCTCCTCCTCGCCGAGTATGCGCGCCTTGCCCGATGCCGAGAACGGGAACTTCGCCACCTTCACGTCGTAGCCCATCTCGCGCGCCTTCGCTTCGGTCAGTCCGACGGACGCGACCTCGGGGTCGCAGTAAGTGCAGGACGGAACGTGCCGAAGGTTTATCGGGTGCGTCTGCTGGCCGGCGATCTGCTCGACGACCATGATGCCCTCTTTCGACGCGAGGTGCGCGAGCGCGGGCGTGGCGATCACGTCGCCGATGGCATAGACGTTCGGCTCCGCCGTGCGGCAGAAGTCGTCCACGGAGACGTAGCCGCGCTCGACCTTGATCTTCGTCCCTTCGAGTCCGAGTCCCTCGGTGAAAGGCGCGCGCCCGACGGCGACGAGTAACATCTCGGCTTCGAGCGAAACGTCTCTGCCCGCGCCGTCCTTGCCGGTGACGCGCACGCCCGCGTCGGTCTTCTCGACCTTCTCCAGCTTCGTGCCCGTCAGAGACTTGATGCCGCGCTTGCGGAAAGATTTTTCAAGCTCCTTCGAGACCTCTTCGTCTTCGAGCGGCATCAGCCGCGGCAGAAGTTCCACCAGCGTCGTCTCCGCGCCGAAGCGCGAATAGACGGACGCGAACTCCGTCCCGACCGCGCCCGAACCCATGACGACGAGCGACTTCGGAACCTTCTGGAGTTCGAGTATGTGGTCGGAGTTGACGACGCGCTCGCCGTCGGTCTCGAATCCCGGAATGGGCCGGACGACCGAGCCGGTGGCGATGATGATGTTGCGCGTGCTGATGGTCTGCTTCTGCCCGTCCGCGCCCGTGACCTCGACCTTGCCGGGGAGTTGAAGACGCCCCGCGCCCTTGAAGACCGTGATCGCGTTCTTCTTCATCAGGAACTCGATGCCCTTCGAGTTCTTGGTGACGACCTTCTCCTTGCGCTTCTGCACGTCGGCGAAGGCGAGGCGCACGCCCTCAACCTGCACGCCGAAGTCGGCGAGGTCTTTTTGCGCCTTCTCGTAGTAGTGCGCCGACATCAGGAGCTGCTTCGTGGGGATGCAGCCGCGCAGCGTACAGGTGCCGCCGAGCCGCTTGTCTTTCTCGACGATGGCGACCTTCAGGCCCAACTGCGCGCCGCGAATCGCCGCGACGTAGCCGCCCGGCCCCGAACCGATCACCGTCAGGTCAAACTGTTCCGTGGACAAATCGTTTTCTCCCTGAAAGCGCGTGAACCGTGAACCGTAAACCGTGACAAGTTAAAGCCGGTTTCTCTCGTCACGGTTTACGGTTCACCGTTTACGTCTTTTTGTGCGATGTGGAAAGCTTCGTCAAACAGTCATTATATCCGCGCGCGCTTCTTTACTCCAACGGGCGCGAAATGCCGCGCTTTTTTTTAGCGGCCCTCCGCGTCCTTGAACATCGAGTCGTAGTCGCCGACGAGCTTGTCCAGACGCGACTTGAACGCGGGGTCGCGCATCGAGGCGTCGAAGAACTTCGAGCCGAGGCCGTGGACTCGATCCGTGTTGTCAACCTCGGCTTCGAGCCACTTCCTCTTCGCCGCCGCGTCCTGCTGAAAGCGCGCGTCGCGCTTGAGCGCCGCGATTTTTTCCGCCAGCTCGGCCCGGCGCGAGTAGAGCAGCTTCTGCGCGTTCGCGACGCCCGTGTTCGCGTCGGTCGCCTGCTCGACCATGTCCGTCAAGGCGTTCGTGAAAGAGTCGAGGTCGGCGATGACGGAATCAACGTCGGCGGGCGACTTGCCGCCGGGGCCGAGTCCGCCCGCGCCCGCGCCGAGATGGCCGTCTCCCGCGCCTGTGTAGTGACAGCCGGCGACGGCGAGCGCGCACGCAATCAGCGTCGGCAAGATTAGGGCGGTCTTTAGTCTCACGGCGGACTCCACAGGATTTTTCGGAAGCGGTATGATGTAGCAAAGGCGGAAAACGAAAGTCAAACAGCGGAAGGCGAAAGTAAAAAGGCAAAAGGCAAAAGTGAAGACTGACGGAAGGCTGAAATGAACAGTTCCGCGCGCGCAGCGCGTCCTCACTTTTACCTTTTTACTTTTGCCTTTTGACTTCCAGAAGGGGCGACGATGAAGCACACCGAAGGATTCCTGAAGATCACCGACGACGCGAAGACGCGCGTGCGCGAGACGGGCGTGGCGCAGGCGCTCGAACGCATGAAGGCGGGCGCACGCCTCGTTGACGTGCGCGAGGACAACGAGTGGGAGCGCGGCCACGCGCGCGGCGCGGTGCACATGGGCCGCGGCGTCATCGAGCGCGACATCGAGACGGCCATCCCCGACCACTCCGCCGAGTTGATACTCTACTGCGGCGGCGGCTACCGCTCGGCGCTCGCCGCCGACAGCCTTCAACGCATGGGCTACACGAACGTCCACTCGCTCGCGGGCGGCTGGCGTGCGTGGAAGGAAGCGGGCGCTGAGATCGAAGGCGAGGCGTGACGGCGTAGAAGCGGGGCGCGCGGCGAATTGGTCGCGGCGAGTCGCGGGGGCGTATAATCGCACGCGCGTCGAAGCGTCGAAGGAAGAAAGCCCGCGGGGCGATCTTCAAACGAACGAGACGAACTCAAGCGAAATCCCC
>DASRCS010000071.1:0-6905 GCA_035652995.1 Pyrinomonadaceae bacterium | reverse complement strand
CTTGACTTATTAGGATAATGCTGTATTTTATGCGGGCAAGTCGAATCTGTTTTGCCGGAGACTCTGAAAGGAGATTCAAAATTAATGACAACGGCGATAGTGCTTTTTGCGATAGCGGCGCTCGGAGGTTTGGTGATGGCGCTCATGCGCTTCGGCGGTCGGGAGTTGCCGCCGCTCGGTCTCGCGCTCCTGCACGGGCTGCTGGCCGCGGCGGGGCTGGTCGCTTTGATCGTCGCGCTGGTCGGGCACGGGTACACCGTCGTCACGATCATCGCCCTGCTCGGCTTCGTCGGGGCGGCGCTCGGAGGCTTCTACCTCTTCTCGCTGCACATGAAGAAGCAGGCGCTGCCCATCCCCACGATGCTCGTCCACGGCGGCTTCGCGGTCGTCTCGTTCGTCATCCTGCTCGTCGGCGTTTACGTCCTGCGCCCGTAAGAGAGAAACATGAGCAAAGGCCTGCGCGTTTTTGGACACCCGCTTCACGCCGTGCTCAGCGACTTCCCCGTGGCGCTGCTCGGCACTTCCGTTTTGTGGGACGCCGTCGGGCTGTGGCGCGGCGAGGCCGTCTGGTGGTCAATCTCTTTCTGGACTATCGCGCTCGGACTCGCCGCGGCGGTGCTGACGGCGCTGGCGGGCGCGGTGGACTACGCCGCCATCCCGCAAGACCACCCGGCGGGCGGGACGGCGCTGCGCCACATGATGTTGATGATCGCGGCGCTGTGCCCTTACGTGGTAAGTGCCGTGCTGCGCGGCGGGCCTCAGCCGCCCGCGGGCGCGGGCCTGTAGGTCGTGCCCGCGCTCGAAGCCGTCGGGCTGCTGCTGCTGTCGGCGGGCGGCTGGTTCGGAGGGCATCTGGTCTTTCACTACGGCATCGGCAGCGACGCGCGGAAAGAAGACGAGCAGCAGAAGAGTTGAGTTAATTCATTTCTCCCCCCCACGGTTTATTGATTCTTTAGTGAAGAGGTTGTTGAAATTCACCACGGAGACACGGAGGGCACAGAGGTCGCACGGAGTCGTTCAAATCTCCGTGCCCCCTCCGCGTCCTCTGTGCCTCCGTGGTGAACTGCCCGCTGCTTCACCTGCAAGAATGAATAGACCCTGTTCCCTTCCCCGCCAATGTTGACCGCCCGCCGACGCCGCGACTACAATCGCGCGTCAAACGGACTCTTCCAACAAAGCCCGCGCGCCGTGTGCGCCGGGGCCGCGAAAGATTTTCAGCCGCGACTCCCGTTTGAAATTGACCCGCATGGCCGCACGCCGTTTCTCCTTCGTCTCGAACCTCCTGCGCCGCCGCTACTGGCTGCCCGCGCTCGCGCTCGTCGTCGCCGTCTGGGCGGCGGTCGCGCTCTCGATGCGACCCATACGCGAGTCGGGCGGCGGCTACGAGACATATCCTTACGGCCTGACGACCTCGCTTGAGAACCGCGCGCTCGACCTCCTCTTCCAACTGCGTGACGCGCGTCACCCCGAAACGCGCGCGCGCGGACTCGCCGAGCCGATCACGATCATCGCGATTGACGAGCGCGCGATACACGACTCGAACGTGCGCCTTCAGAAGTGGCCGCGCGATTGGTACGCGAAGTTGATTGACCGCGCGCGCGAGGGCGGCGCGAAGGTCATCGGCCTCGACCTCTACCTTTCGGAAGAGGGCGGCACGACCGCCGAGGACAAGGCCGCCGACCAGACGCTCGCCGACGCAATCGGCAACGCGAACACGGACGAACAGAGCGTCGTGCTGGTGCAGAAGCTCGAAGCCGGGGGCACGCCCGCGATCATCCCTCTGCCGTTGTTCTCCGACCAGGCGAGCGCGGTCGGCTTCGCAGACCTCCCGCACGACAGCGACAGCGCCGTGCGTTCGACGATGCTCGTCCGCCAGCTTCCCGGCGAGGGGCAGCCGCAGTTCAGCTTCGCCGCCGCGCTCGCGCAGCTCTATTCGGGCGACGAGTTGAAGCCCGACACGGACTACTCATTCAAGCTCGGCGACCGCGCGCTGCCGCTCCGCACCGACGGGACTTTGCAGATTGACTACCGCGGACGCACGCCCGCGTTCAAGACCGTCTCGGCAGCCGACATACTTTTCAACGATAAGGCGCAAGTGCCCGGCGAGTTGTTCCGCGACCGCATCGTCATCATCGGCGCGACGAACAACGACGCGCCCGACCTCTTCTTCACGCCGTTCTACGAGCCGGTGGCGCTGGCGCGACTCTTCGACCGCAACCTGCCGGTCGTACCCGCGCGGATGCCCGGCGTCGAGATTCACGCGAACGCCGCGGCGACGATGCTCTTCGGTTTGACGCTCGTCCGCCCGTCTTATATTTTGCAGGTCGCGCTCGTTCTGATGGCGCTGGCGCTCGCGGCGCTGCCGGTCTTCTACCTCCGCGCGTTCCTCGCGTTCGTCTGCGTCGCGGCAATCGCGGTCGCGCTGCTCGGCGTCTCCATGTGGGCGTTCGACGCGCGCGGCCTCGTGCTGCCGCTGGCGAGTTCGTGGCTCGCGCTCGGAGTCTTCGCGCCGCTGGGGTTCGCGCTCCGCTACGCGCACGAGCGCGCCGTGCGCGAGGAGAAGGAGGTCGAGCGCGCGCAGATCATGGACATCTTCTCGCGCTGCGTCTCGACCGAGGTCGCCGAAGAACTCTGGCAGAAGCGCGACGCGGTCGTCCTCGGCGGCGAGTCGCGCGTCGTCACAATAGTCTTCACCGACATCCGCGGCTTCACGACGCTCTCCGAGTCGGCGAAGTCTTCGGCGGAAGTCGTCACGTGGCTCAACGACTACTTCAGCCGGATGCACAAGATCATCAGCTTCTACGGCGGCCACATCAACAAGTACATCGGCGACGGGCTGATGATCGTCTTCGGCGCGCCGGTCAACCGCGGCGAGACTCTGGAGGCGCGCGCCGCCGTCCTGTGCGGACTCGAAATGCTCGACGAGGTCGAGCGCATGAATAAAGAATGGGAAGGTACGGGCCGCCCGCACATCGCCATCGGCGTCGGCATCCACACGGGCGAGGCGACGTGCGGCGTCGTCGGCGCGCCCGGCAGGCTCGAATACACGATCATCGGCGACACCGTAAACCTCGCCGCACGTCTCGAATCAACGACGAAGGAGGCGGGAGTGGCGATCCTCGCGAGCAGCGCGACCGCCGCTCTCCTCGGAGTTGACTACGAGGCCGAGCCGCTCGGCGACGTGAAGGTCAAGGGCAAGACCATCAGCACCTCCGTCTTCACCGTGCGGAAGCGCGACGCCGCGACGCGCTCGCCCGCGGCAGCCGCGTCCGTCGCGGGCGATTAAACGGCGACGCCGAAACTTTTTAAGTCCGTCTTCGTTCAAGACCGGGGAGTTGAGTAAGAGAGGAAACAAGATGTCAAACCTGTCGAAGAAAGCGATCCGCTCGTTCGTCGTCTCAGCCTGCGCGTCCGCGCTGCTCGCGCTCGCTTCTCCTGCGCCCGCGCAACAGCAGACGCCGCCGAAGCCTCCGCCGAAGAAGAAGCTTCAGGCCAACGCGAACTTCACGCAGTACGCCGGGCGCGACGCGTCGAACCGGCTCATCGCGGGCGGCGCGACGCGCGACCTGAAGGTGACGGACGACGCGGGCGCTTTGAGCATCAAGGGGCGCGAGGCTTACGAGGCGGGCCGCTACGAAGAGGCCGCCGCGGACTTCAAGCGCGTGACCGAGATGAAGCCGGGCGACGCCAGGGCCTTCTACGAACTCGGCGTCGCGTACGAGACCGCCGGGCGCAACAAGGAGGCCGTCGCCGCCTACAGGCAGGCCGCCGCGCTCGCCGACAAGATGGAACTGAAGGCCGTCTCCCTCTACAACATGGGCAACGCCTTCGCCGCCGACAAGCAGCCGAAGGAGGCCGCCGAGGCTTACAAGCAGGTGATCGCGCTCGTCCCCGACCAGGCGGTAGCGCACTACAACCTCGGCCTCGCATACGCCGCCGCCGGGCGGATGACCGACGCCGTCGAGTCGTTCACGCAGGCCATCAAGCTCAAGCCCGACTACGCCGAAGCCTACTTCAACCTCGGCATCGCCTACGGCAACCTCGAACGCTACAAGGAGGCAGCCGACGCCTTCAAGAACGCCGTGCAGATCAGGCACGACTACGCCGAGGCGCACTTCAACCTCGGCCTCGCGTACCTCGCGCTCGACGACAGGGCCGACGCGCAAGGAGAGATCAACGCGCTCGAAGAACTTAAGTCGCCGCTCGCCGCGAAGCTCAAGAGCTTCAGCGAGTGACGGCCCGCAAAGCGCAGACGAACAGGAAAGCCGCACGTGCGGACAGCGCACGGGCGGAAGAGCCACGACGGCAAGGGGGCGAACGGCGAAGTATCGTTCGCCCCTTTTTACAGCCCCGACAGTTACGAACCTTAAAAACCGATGAAAACATTTCTCAGAGCCGCGGCGCTCGCAACCCTCTTCGCCGCGTCAACTCTCTTCATCCTCTTCGCCGCGCACGCGCCGCGCGCTTCAGCGCAGGACGCGAACCAAAGCGCGCGGCAGAGAATCACCGTCGCGTCGGGCGCGCGGGTGCGCGAGCGGCCCGACACGGGCGCGGGCGAGCTTGCGCGCCTGCAACTCGGCGTCGTGGTTGACGAGCTTGAACGCTCGCCGGAGAAGTCGAAGGTCGGCGCGGCGGAGGACTACTGGTATCAGGTCTCCGCGCCCGGCGGCGTGAAGGGCTGGGTCTTCGGCTCTCTGACCGCGCCGTTCGATTCGTCGCGCCGCGAGGAGATTTACAGGCGCATCGCCGACGAACGGCTCGCCAGCAGCGCGGCCACGTTCGCCGAACTCGCAGACCTCGTCCGCTTCCTCGACCGCGCGACGAAGGAGGTCACGCAACGCGACGCGCTCGCCGAGCTTGAGTTCGCGCGGCTTCAGGCCCTCGCGCGCTCGCTCTCGGTCATCCCCTTCGAGCAGCACGAGACTTCGCCTTACAAAGACTGGACGACCGAGCGCGCCGACGAGATCGTTTACAACGAGCCTTCGGGACAATGGTACGTGCGCGCGGAGCTTCTCTGGAACTTGCAAAAGAAGTACGGCGACCTGCCCGTCGGCGAGCGCATCGGGTGGGTGGCCGCGCAGACGCCGCTGCCCGGCGAGTGCGAGGGCGACCTCGCCTGCACGCTCTTCTACGAGTCGGCGACCAACGGCCAGTACCTGAAGCTCTACCCGCACGGCGCGCACGCCGAGAACGCGCTCAACCTTCTCGGCGAGACTTTCGACGCCGTGGTCAAGGACTTTCAGGGCGACAACCCGGTCTATCAAATCACGCCGGACGAGCGAGCCGATTTTAAGAAGACGCTCGCGACGCTCCGCGCGCAGCTCACGCCAGCGGCGAGCGCGCAGTCGGCGCGGGTTCTCAAACAGCTCGGCGAGATCGAGCAGCACTTCCACTGAGCCTCGGCGGATATTCGCCCGACGTAAACGACGACGGCGCGCTGCTCACATGAGCAGCGCGCCGTCGTTCTTCTGCGACGAAGTTATCTTCCGAAGAGCTACTTCGTCGGGGTGGTGGCGTTGACGACCGAGGTGTAGGCCGAGTTGCCGTAGGAGTTGTAGGCCCTGACGCGGTAGTAATACTTCTTGCCCGCCGTCAGCCCCGTGCTGGAGTAGGACTTCGAGTTGGCCGCCAGCGCCGCGATTTGCGAATAGGCGACGCCGTCGGTCGAGCGCTCGACGTAGAAGCCCGACTCGTTCGACGAGTTGTCCGTCCAAGTCAGGTTGATCTGGCTCTTCGAGGAGGCCGTGGCCTTCAGCGAAGAGGGCGCGGCAGGCGCACTCGGCTCGGCGACGACCTTCATCGAGGCGGTGTTGTCGCCGTAAACCAGAGCGCTCGTCGCCATCGCGGACATGTCGCCCACCAACACGCCGTCGGCCATGAGGACTCCGTCGGCCATCAAAACGCCGTCGCTCAACAGCGTGCCGTCGGTGAGCAGGACGCCGTCGCTCATCAGCACGCTGCAACTGAGGAAGACCGAGCCGTCGCCCATCAGCGCGCCGCTGCTCGTCACGATGTTGTCGCCCATCAAAACGCCGTCGCTCAACAGCGTGCCGTTGCTCTGCACGACGCCGTCGCCGAGCAGCTTGCCCAGCCCGTAAACGCCCTGGTACTTCGCGATCAGGTTCGTCCCCGTCGCATAGTTGTAGTTCATGATGAGGCCCTGGCCCCACGTGAACTGATAGCCGGCGATGGTGGTCGAAGGCGTCGGCGCTGACGAGGTCAGCAGCGGCGCGCCGACGGCGCAGGAGCGAACGTCCGTGCGGACGAGACGCGCGAGGCGCATCGCGCCTTCGAGGTTCACTTCGCCCGCGCCCTGCTCGAACTGGTTGTAGCCGGGGAGCTGCTGCGCCGAGTACATCAGGATCGCCTTGACGAGGTTCGGCGTCAGGTTCGGGTTCGCCTGAAGCAGAAGCGCCGCCGCGCCCGCGACGACTGGCGTCGCCATCGAAGTGCCCGACAGGTACATCTGCTCACGCGAGGGGTTCGGGCTGACGTTGGCGTCGAGCGTGGGGTACTGCGTGACGAGGTAGTTGCTCGCCGCCTCGGCGTCAATGATCTTGTTGCCGGGCGCGACGAGGTCGGGCTTGACGAGGTTGTCGTAGTGCTTGACGCCCGCAGCGTCCGTGTAGTAGCCGCGCGTCGGGCCGCGCGAGCTGTAGGTCGCGACGGCGTCGTCGTTGCGGGCGTCGGTGCCGAAGGTGTTGGAAGCGCCGACCGTGATGGCGGAGGGTTCGATGCCGGGCGAGTGAATCTGCCCATAAACCTTGTTGCCGTTCGCGTCCTTGCCCTCGTTGCCGGCGGCGGCCACGACGACGACGCCGGAGTCAACGAGCGAGCGGACTGCCTTGCAGAGCGGGTCGTTCTTGTAGGAGTCAACGGCGAGCGCGCCGAGGCTGAGGTTGACG
>DASRCS010000070.1:0-4847 GCA_035652995.1 Pyrinomonadaceae bacterium | reverse complement strand
CAGTCCGACCAGTACGCCTTCCACCGCGTCGGCATCCCTTGGGTCTATTTCGGCGTGGAAGACCACAAGGACTACCACAAGCCCACAGACAAGTTCGACACCATCACGCCCGCCTTCTTCGTCCACGCCGCCGAGACGCTGCTCGACGCGCTCAAGACGCTCGACGCAAACCTGCCGGCGGCGATTGGCAAGGAGGGAAAGTCTTAAGCGCGGGCGGCTCGCGGTTCTCAGCGCCGCGGACGCTCGCGGTCGGATGAGTGAGAGTTTGAATTTCGTCGGCTTTGTGTGCTGCGGGAGTCAAGCGCCGACTTCTTTTGACGCCGATAAAATTTTCGTCTCGGCCTCACAGGCCGAACAGCTCTTTCGTATTGATGACGACAGACCGCGCGCCCATGTCTTCGACCTTCCTGACGAGGTCGCCCGTGCCGCCGGGGCCGTCGCCCTCCTGGCCGTCCCAGAGCGCGATGAGCGTGAGGTTGGGGTCGTCGGATTTTGGATCGCAGGACTCGTCGAGCGCGTTGAAGAGCATCCAGAGATTATTGCGCTGCCAGATGCCGTAGTCCTGCTTCGTGCGGAGCCACGCGGGAAGGTACTCGCTCTGGTCGTTCACGTCGGTCGCGTCGCTCAGCACCCGCACTTGTTTCCGCGGGTCTTGCCCGTCGTCAACTTTGTGCTCGTTGTAAATCTTCCAGAAGCGCTCGACCCACAGCGGCCCGGCCTTGCGCACGGAGTTCTTGAGGTACTCCTGCGGCGGCATCGCGAGGTAGAGTCGCGTGGGGATTCTGAGTTCGGCGCAGACCTCCTGGAATAGTATGTCGCCGCCGCTCGCGCCGCCCGCGTAGCCGCAGGCCACGCCCGCGCCCGTGTTCATCTCTTTTTCGACCGCCTCCTTGATCCTTGCGCGCGCGACGGCTTCCTTGTCGGCGGGGAAGCGCGGCGTCTTGCGGTCGGGCGCGTCAATCATGTGGCCGGCGAACAGTAGCACGCGCTTGCGCTGCGGCGCGTGGGGACTGCCGGCGGCAGGCTGCGCGTCGGGCAGAGCGGGCGGCTCGCCGACGACATTGAAAACTTCTGCGAGGTTTGCGTCGAGGACGCCGAGGTCGCGGTAGATCGCGAGCTGCTTCCGCACCGCGTCGCTCGCGAAGTCGGGCGCGGCGGCGAGCGCGTTGCGGTAGGCGGAGGCGACGCGGCGCGGCTCTTCGGTCGTGAGGAACCTCAGATCGGCGGCGCTGATCTCGGCCCAGACATCCGACTTGTTCTCGCGCTCCAATCGGCGCTCGGTCGCGTCAAGCGAGACGGCGACCGAGGCAGCGAGCTTCGCCGCCTTCTTCTTGTATTCTTCTAACTCTTGTTTAGCCTTCCAGTCGGTGTCGAACTCTTCTTCCCAGATGTCGGGCAGCGAGTCGGCGAGCGCGATCATGACCTTGAGCATCGCGAGCGCGTTCAGGCCGGAGTAGAAATGATTGAGGTCTTCGGCGAACGCGCGCTCGTAGTTCTCGAACGAGTCCTGTAGGTGCGGCGAGCGAAGAGCCTTCGCGCCGCGCTCGTCCGGCGGCGCTGACTCCCACTCGCCGCGCCAGCGCGTCTTGGCGTTGCGCGCGAGCAGAGAGTAAGCCTCGGCGCGCTGGTTCTGGTTGATGGCCGGGTTCGCGAGCGCGCGTTCGAGCGCCTGCGTCGAGCGCGTGAGGTCGCCGAGCCGCTCGTAGATCGTGCCGAGCAGAATGTTCGCCTCAAGGTCTGTCGGGTCAATCCTGCGTATCTGCTCCCAAGTCACCTTCGCGCCGACGAGTGCCTTCAGGTCGAACTGTGCGCGCCCGACCGTGCGCCAGCCGCGCGTCTCCCACTCGAAATCCCTGACCTCGTAGGAGAGCAGGGCGAGGTCTCCGGCGCGGCGCGCGTCGGCTGCGCGCTTGACCTCCTCTCCGAAGTCCTGCGGGACGACCATGAACTGCGAAGGGTCAGGCTCGCTCAGGTTCGGGAGCGACATGAAGACGGGACTGTCTTTCACCAGGGAGTCCCTCGTGCGTGCGAGCGCTGTGACAAGAGCTTCAAGGCTCGCGGCGGGGTCGTCTTTTTTGTAGATGAAGTAACGGTCGGTCTGAAGATCGAAGGGAAAGCGGTCGGCCTCGCAGCGTAACATGAAGGTCGCGCGGTCGCGCAGCGAGTGACGTATGCCGAGTTCGTAGAAGACGTTCGCGTTGTGTATTGAAATGTCAGCAATAACTAGATCGGCGGTGAGCAGTCGCCGAAACATATCAATGCGGATGTTGCCAGCTTCGAGGATATCAATGGTTGTGCCCCCCTCCGCACCCACTCGCTTGAGCGCGGGGGCGATCAGCACGCGCTCAACCTCGTCGAAATTAATCTCATTCTTCGTCCCGAAGGGTCGGATGATGAAAGCTCGCACGGCCTCTTCCTCCGTCTTGTGAGTTCGCTTTAGTAAAACTGTCCGAAGCGGTCGAGCGCGAAGTGCTCTTCCTTGACTTCCTCGGCGAGCGCCTGGCCGACGCGGACGAGGTCTTTGACGTGCTCGACCGAGTCGAGCTGCGCGACCTGCGAGGCGTCAACGTCGCCGAGTTTATGGTCGCTCAGCCACCTTGCGGAAAGCTCCGCGTTGTAGCGCGCGTAGAGGAACCGGCGGCCCAGATTCTCGGAGGGCGGGATGATCTCTCCCTTGCGCGGGTCGGGGTCTCCGCGGCGCGGGATGAGGTCGCCGAGTTCGCGGTCAATCGGCGCGCCGTGGACGCAGCGACCGACGACGCGGCAGTTGATGTCCTGATCCACCTGCGCGCCGTACATCAGCGCGGCGGGGAAGTTCGCGAGGTTGGTGAAGGCTGTCTTGCCCGACGAATAGACCTCGGCATCAACTCTCGGGGCCGCGCCCGTGCCGACGGAGATGACGAGCAGCTTGTCCTCGCCGGTCTCCCAATTCAGGTTGTACTGCTCGACGGTCGCCATCCGCGCGATGAGGAACGCCGGGTTGTTGTAGGGCGTCAGCCCGCCGTCCTCGAAGACGAAGGTCTTGGAAGGGTCGTTCTTGTCCCACTGGAGGACTTCGGGCGCGAAATAGACGGGCGCGGCGGTGCTGGCGCGGACTAGCTGCCAGAGCGGGATGCAGAGGTTGCAGTCGGGGCGGTGCGGGAGGTTGTAGGCGGCGAACGGGTTGCTGCTGATGGGCCAGGGCGAGTCGGTCGTGACGTTGCGCGCGACGACGAGCAGGAGGCACTTCAGGTGTTCGGGGAAGAGTGTTGTGTCGTCGCCGTAAGTCTTCTTCAACTCGTCGGCGAGCGGCTGCGACTCGTAGAGGTGTCGGAGGCGGAAGAGGATGAAAGACTTGTCGAACATCGCCGGCCCGGTCTTCATGTAGAAGTCTGAAAGCTCGCGCGCAGACATCCCGCGCGCGAGGCCCGCGGCGATGATCGCGCCCGTGCTCGTCCCGCCGATGTAGTCGAAGAAGTTGCAGAGGCGAAAATTCTCGCCCTGCCCGCTCCTCTCGCGCAGGATGTCTTCCATCCTGATCAAGACCTGAAGCGTCAGCACGCCGCGGATGCCTCCGCCGTCGAGCGCCAGGAGCTTGCGCGGTCGCGGCTCGCCGCCGAAACGTTCTTTGAGCGGCCCCCAGGAAGGCTGTTTGTCCTCTGCCATGTCGGTCTCCTTATCGTATAAGTTCGGAAGTGAGTTCAGAGTTGAATTGCCGAAGCGCCTCGTGCGACCGCGCGCGGAAGCGGTGAAAAGTTTGAGAAGCGCCCGGTCGGCTGTCGCCTCGGGGCGTGTGAACCTGCCGCCTGCCTCGGCGGACTCGTCAGGCGCGCGAGCATCGCCGCGGGCAGGTGAAAGCGCTTGCGGGGCGCAGCCTGCCGAAGTGACGAGGCTTATACACTTGACCGCCGAAGGGTGTCAATGAAATTCTGGACGCGTTAACCGTCGCAAGTGACGAGGGGAGGCGCGCCGCCCGGCATTCGAGGCGGAGTTTCGAGGGTGGACACATTTCTCAGCGACATCGAAGTGCGCGTCGTCGGCTCGCTCGTCGAGAAGCAGGTGACGACGCCGGACTATTACCCTCTGACTCTGAACGCGCTCGTTCACGCGTGCAACCAGATTTCCAACCGCGACCCCGTCATGCATCTCGACGAGCCGGCGGTGGCCGACGCGGTTGACTCTTTGCGCGCGAAGAACCTCGTTTACATCTTCTACGGCGCGGACAGCCGCGTGGCGAAGTACAAGCACATGATGCGCGAGGTCTTCGACCTTTCGCCGCAGGAACTGGCCGCGGTGTGCGTGCTGATGCTGCGCGGGCCGCAGACGGTCGGCGAGATTCGCGGGCGGACGGGCCGCCTCCACGAGTTCGCAGACCTCTCGGAAGTCGAATCAACTCTCGAAGGACTCGCGCGCCGCGACGAGCCGCTCGTCGTCAAGCTCCCGCGGCAGACGGGGCGCAAGGAGGCGCGCTACGCGCACCTTCTTGCGGGGCAGCCGGAGGTCGAGGAGACGGGCGAAGGGCCGTCGCCGCAGGCCGCGTCACCGCGCGCCGCGCGAACACAGGACGGCGAGCGAGTCGCGCGGCTCGAAGCGGAAGTCGAATCGCTGCGCGGCGAGTTGGCAGAGTTGCGGCGGCAGTTTGAAGAGTTCCGCCGCCAGTTTGAGTAAACATCGTCGGATTAGCTAAGGTCGTCGAAATTTAGAAAGGCCGAGTTGAACGAAGACGCTTGCGACGCCGACAAAAACTCAAGCGTGATTTCTACACGCGCGCCGGCACGCTCGCCGTCGCGCGCGAACTTCTCGGTAAGCGGCTGGTTGTGCCCGCACAGACGGGCGAGCGCGTGTCGGGCCGCATCGTCGAAGTCGAA